>NZ_JBBBNV010000034.1:0-37732 GCF_037137075.1 Paenibacillus sp. y28 | reverse complement strand
AGATAGGTTCGGGGTGGAAGCGCGGTAACGTGTGGAGCTGACGAATACTAATCGGTCGAGGGCTTATCCAAGATACATCAGCTAACCAAACATGGATGGATGGAACGTTTCGTATCTAGTTTTCAGGGAGGAATCCCTTGAGCAAGAAGCTGCATGCCTTGGATAAGGCTGGAGATTTTCTTGCAGCGTTTTCGAAGAGGGGACTCTTCGAAAAAAACAGGCTTCCGAAGCAGCTTTGCTTCATAAAGCTTGCAGGTTTGGTGATGATGGCGGAAGGGAACCACGCGTACCCATCCCGAACACGACCGTTAAGCCTTCCAGCGCCGATGGTACTTGGACCGCAGGGTCCCGGGAGAGTAGGACGTTGCCAAGCCGCAGAGCGCCGTGCTGACATTTGTCAGCACGGTGTTTTTGTTTATCGGATTCGTTTGGTTTACACCAAGGCTTCCGAATACCATTACCCCTTATGCCGCGGCATCCGGAGCGCTCGAATTGGTAACGATTAATTTATTGGTAGCCTTTGAAGCTCCCAGGCCTCTTTCGGAGGTTTTGGGAGCTTCTATGTTATTAGGCATGAAGAAGGTTACGTGATACTGAGCGAGATTCGTTAGGCAGATTACATGATCTTGAAGATGATACATCGGTTTGTATAAGAGTTAATAATCGTGATGACCTTCTGTCGCATCCAATGTCAGCGTCCGAACCTTCGCCTTTCATCCAGTCCCGGTTTGAAAGAGGCTTTCGCGCAGCAAGTAATCAGGTACTGGAGCTGTTATGGAAGACTCGTTCAGGAGCGTTGCAGGCTTTTGATTGATTGTTTATACGTGAACAGAAGCTGTCGAGCTGTTTTTACTCAAGCTGTCATGATTCGACGAAGCGAGCCAACTCAATAATGAAGCCCGGATGCGACTTTTAGATTGGAAAAGCGAACTTTTGTACTTATGCCTTTTGGTATTGTTCGTCTTTGAGGTTGACACCGATAGGAAGGGGCTGTTAAACTAAAAGTGTTATCGGAATCGCGCATGGCAGGTGTATTTTGTGGTATACTATGGCTATGTCGAACCCTGCGTCAAATTTTGGAATTTATATTAGGCAAGATATGTTCTCCGGGAAGGCGGCTTTATTGTATTTCCGCGGACTTTTCTCACTAGTATAGGGGTTATTTCGCTAACGCTTGCCTACAACATCGTCCTATATTAGCTAATAAACAGTCATCGTTCCTTACAAAAGAATGGCAGACTTGTTTACCTGGTCTACACTAAAGTAAACGGCTCCATCCGCTACAATCGGGTGGAAGGCCGTTTACTGCAGTTTTTGCACCAAATTTGAAGAAAATTATAAATTTTCTAACAATGGAAAAGAGGTAGAATGATGTCAGCTCGTGTTGGGGTTATCATGGGCAGCAAGTCTGACTGGGATACAATGAAGCATGCGTGCGACATTTTGGAGGAGCTCGGGATCGCTTACGAAAAACAGGTGGTTTCCGCCCATCGCACCCCCGATTTGATGTTTGAATATGCCGAGACGGCGATTGAACGTGGTATTGAGGTGATCATTGCCGGCGCCGGAGGAGCAGCACACTTGCCCGGGATGGTAGCGGCGAAAACCGTACTCCCGGTTATTGGCGTACCTGTCAAAACGTCCACTCTGAATGGACTGGATTCGCTTCTGTCCATTGTACAAATGCCCGGGGGCGTGCCTGTCGCGACCGTTGCTATTGGACATGCCGGAGCGACCAATGCCGGACTGCTGGCTGCGCAAATTGTGGGGACCCACGATAAAGCAGTGCAGGCGAAGCTGGCGGAACGCCGGGAGAAAACTAAAGCTGCCGTGCTGGAAACGAGCAATGAGCTATGCTGAGTGAGGCGAACGTGAACAAGACGATTTTGCCGGGAGCTACGATTGGTGTGCTTGGAGGAGGCCAACTGGGAAGAATGCTGGCACAAGCCGGAAGCTGCATGGGCTATCGGTTTGTAACGCTGGACCCGACACCTGACGCTCCATGCGGGCAGGTTGCGGCGAAGCAAATTGTAGCTGCATATCATGATGCGGACGCAGCGAGAGAGCTGGCTAATTTGGCGGATGTTATCACGTATGAGTTCGAAAATGTGGATGCCGGAGTAGCGGAGATGCTGATGAAGGAATCGTATGTTCCGCAAGGCAGCCAGCTTCTATATACTACACAGCATCGGCTTCGCGAGAAAAGAGCGATTGAGGCGGCGGGCGTACGTGTCGCCCCTTATGAGCAAATCGAGAGCGCGGGCCAGCTTCGGGCTGCGGTAGAACGTTTCGGTACGCCTTGTGTATTGAAGACAGCTACCGGAGGCTACGACGGCAAAGGCCAGTGGGTCATCCGTTCCATTGAAGAGACGGATGAGGCGTTCGCCACACTCAGCCAAGCAAAAACCGAGCTGGTGCTGGAGCAATTCATTCATTTTGACAAAGAAATTTCAGTCATAGCGGCTCGCAGTCCCAAGGGGGAAGTGAAGGCTTTCCCAGCGGCAGAAAATGTGCATGTGAATAATATTTTGCATTTATCCATCGTTCCTGCGCGCGTTCCGGCTGATGTCCTGGCCAAAGCGGAGCAGCTTGCGGTACAAATTGCGGAAGGTCTAGGCGTTGTCGGACTTATAGCAGTGGAGATGTTCCTGACGAAGGAAGGCGAACTGTTCGTCAATGAGCTGGCGCCGCGGCCTCACAATTCAGGTCATTACACCATGGAGGCTTGCCAAACCTCGCAATTCGAGCAGCATGTCCGGGCGATTTGCAATTTGCCGCTCGGTCCGACCGCGCTGATGACACCGGTAGTTATGGTTAATTTGCTCGGCGAGCATGTGGACCCGGCGGTGCAGTATATCGCGCAGGAACAGCAGAAGGACCATCCCGATGTTACGGTCAAGCTGCATTTGTACGGCAAGCAGGAAGCCAAAAAGGGGCGTAAGATGGGGCACCTGAACCTGCTTGCCGGGAATGTGGAAAAAGCGCTGGCCTGGGTTGAACAGTCCGATATCTGGAAACAGTAAGAATAGACAGAGCAGAGCACATCAAGTGTATGAATAACATATCACATCTAGTTAACGGAGGTAATGGGAGAGATGATCGAGCGTTACACCCGCCCGGAAATGGCGGCCATTTGGACGGAAGAGAATAAATTCAAGGCGTATCTGGAAGTGGAAATTTTGTCCTGTGAAGCATGGTCGGAGCTGGGCGTAATTCCAAAGGAAGACGTCAAGGCGCTGCGCGACAAGGCCAGCTTCAACATTGATCGGATTTATGAAATTGAACAAGAAACCCGTCATGATGTAATTGCCTTTACACGCGCTGTGTCCGAGACGCTTGGACCGGAGCGCAAGTGGGTTCATTACGGTTTGACCTCTACAGACGTCGTGGATACGGCGATGGGCTACTTGCTCCTGCAGGCAAATGAAATTTTAAATAAAGATATTGTTAATTTCATTGATATTTTACGCGAGAAAGCAATTCAGTATAAGGATACCCCGATGATGGGCCGTACCCATGGCGTACACGCGGAGCCGACAACCTTCGGTCTGAAAATGGCGCTGTGGTATGAAGAAATGAAACGTAACCTGGATCGTTTCCGTCATGCTGCCGATGGCGTACAATACGGCAAAATCTCCGGTGCTGTCGGCACCTATGCAAACATCGACCCGTTTGTAGAAGAGTATGTGTGCACGAAGCTGGGGACGAAGGCCGCTCCAATCTCGACCCAAACGCTCCAGCGCGACCGACACGCGGAATACATGGCGACACTGGCGCTAATCGCTACATCGCTTGACAAATTTGCGACCGAAATCCGCGCGCTGCAAAAAAGCGAATTCCGTGAAGTTGAGGAGCCGTTCGCAAAAGGTCAAAAAGGGTCCTCGGCCATGCCGCATAAGCGCAATCCAATCGGCTGCGAAAATATTTCCGGCCTGGCCCGCGTAATCCGCGGCCACATGCTTTCCGCTTATGAGAACGTTCCGCTCTGGCATGAACGCGACATCTCGCACTCTTCGGTAGAACGTATTATTTTGCCGGATGCTACAATGCTGCTGAACTACATGCTGAACCGTCTGGGCAACATTATCAAAAACTTGACTGTGTTTCCGGAAAACATGAAGCGCAACATGATGAGCACCTATGGCGTGCCGTTCTCCGGCCGCGTGATGACGAAGCTGATTGACAAAGGCTTCAGCCGTGAGCAAGCATACGATACCGTACAGCCGCGAGCGATGCAGGCTTGGGAAGAGCAGCGCTCGTTCCGTGAAATCATCGAGAGCGAGCCATCCATCACTAGCCAGCTCAGTTCAGATGAAATTGCGGATGCCTTCAATCCGTCCTGGCACCTTAAGCACGTGGATACCATCTTTAAGAAGCTCGGTCTTTCTTAATTAATATAGTAAAAACCATCGTGACCGAAAGGTTACTGCCGTGAATGAAATCGGGCAGGTTCTGAGAGCTGGTTTCCCGCAGTCCCGGCAAGTGAAACGGTTCGTTAATTGGTATAACGGTTTCACCCGGGTTCTTCTCAACAATGGCTGAAGGGGACCTTGGAGTAACCGCAGGCAATCCGCAATAAGGATTTCTCTGACCAATGGCGGCCGCGGATTGCTCGGCTCTCAGGCGGCACCTGGATTTTAGCGCAAGGCGATACGATATGAAGGAGGCACTCCTCTTGAGCACAGCAATCTCCAGTGCGGAAAGCTACATTAAAGCCCCGCTGCTGTACAAAGGCAAGGTCCGGGAGTTGTATGACCTGGGCGAGCATTTTCTAATTGCGGTTACGGATCGCATCTCTGCATTTGACTGGGTGCTTGATCCCGCGGTGCCGGATAAGGGCAATGTCCTGAATCTGCTCAGCAAGTTTTGGTTCGAGCAGACTGCGGCGATTCAAACGAACCATGTCGTACACGCCGATGTAGAAAAGCTGGGCGATTTGGTCACTGACCCGGCTGTCCTGAAGGATCGGATCATGGTAACGAAAAAAGCCCAGCGCATCGACATTGAGTGTGTTGTCCGCGGGTACATTACCGGCGGCGGCTGGCGTCAATACCAGCAAACCGGCGAGATTAACGGCATCAAGCTTCCGGAAGGCCTACGCAAAAACGAGAAGTTTGCGCAGCCGATTTTCACTCCGGCCGCCAAAAACGACGTCGGTCATGACGAGGACATTCCGTTCGAGAAGATGCAGGAGCTTGTCGGTGCGGATATTGCCGATCAGCTTCGGGAGAAAAGCATCCGGCTGTACGAGTTCGCGCATGCGTTTTGCGCGGAGCGCGGTATTATTTTGGCGGATACGAAGTTTGAATTCGGTCTGATTGACGGGGAAATTATTTTGATTGACGAAATTTTCACCCCCGATTCCTCCCGTTACTGGGCGAAGGAAAACTATGCCTTGGACATTGAGATTGACAGCATGGACAAGGAACCGGTACGTACGTACCTGTCGGGAACGGACTGGGATAAGAACAGCAAGCCTGATCCGCTGCCGGCTGATGTGGTTGAGGAAACCAGCCGCCGCTACCGTGAAATTTATAACCGGCTGGCGAAATGAAATCGTCTCACTAATTCGAATGGCCTTGAGCTGTAAGCAGCCGGTTTGATGGTCTTCATCCTAATTTTATACATGTTTTCTTTAACCGGACCTTTAGGGCCCGCTCGCTTTACCGTTCCGAGTGTTCACTTGGCCGGCATGATTATCGTTTACTCAGCAAGCTCCCGCTTGCAGGAATATATAACATTTTCCCACACTTAGGAGGAATTCGTTCTCATGAAAGCAACCGTCTATGTCACCATCAAGCAAAACGTGCTCGACCCTCAAGGCGTCGCGGTGCAAGGAGCCCTTCATTCCATGGGCTTTGATGAAGTCGGCAAAGTGCGCATCGGTAAATATTTGGAGCTTGAGCTCGACACAAACGATCGCAGCGAAGCGGAAGCACGCATCAAAGCAATGTGCGAGAAGCTGCTTGCGAACACGGTTATCGAAGACTACCGGTTTGAACTGGCCTAATATGGGCGACTAGAGGAGGGGCTGTCATGAATTTTGCGGTACTGGTGTTTCCAGGCTCCAACTGTGACCTGGACTGTTATAAGGCGGTTGAAGAAACCATCGGCCAACCGGTTGATTACGTATGGCATACGGCAACCGATTTGTCCAAATACGATGCGATTATTGTGCCGGGCGGATTCTCTTACGGCGACTACCTGCGCTGCGGGGCGATTGCCCGTTTTGCGCCGGTTATGAATGAGGTTGTAAAAGCGGCGGAGCAAGGCAAGTTCATTCTTGGCATTTGCAACGGGTTCCAGATTTTGCTGGAATCGGGTCTGCTGCCCGGAGCTATGCTTCGGAACACATCTTTGAAATTCCGCTGCCATGCGTCCCTGCTTCGTGTGGAGAATAACGCAACCGCGTTCACCAAGGACTATGCGGCGGGAGAGGTTATTAATATTCCAATCGCGCACGGAGAAGGCAACTACTACTGCGACGACGAGACGCTTGCCCAATTGAAAGCGAATAATCAGATCGTGTTCCGCTATGCGGTGGAGAACCCGAACGGCTCGGTAGACGATATTGCCGGCATTTGCAATGAGAAGGGCAACGTGCTTGGCATGATGCCGCATCCGGAGCGCGCCATTCATGAGCTGCTCGGATCGGAAGACGGGAAGCGGATGTTTACATCGATTTTGAACACTTGGAGGGAGAAACATGGCGCAGCAGCTAACGTCTAAGGAGCCTAACGCTCAGCAAATTGAAGAACAAAAATTGTACAAGCAGATGGGCGTGACAGATGAGGAGTACGGCCTCATTTGCGGTTTTCTGGGGCGCAAGCCGAACTACGTCGAAATCGGCGTGTTCAGCGTTATGTGGTCGGAGCACTGCTCCTACAAAAACTCCAAACCGGTTCTGAAGAAATTCCCGATTAGCGGTCCAAAGGTCCTGATGGGTCCCGGGGAAGGCGCGGGTATTGTAGACATCGGCGACAATCAGGCCGTCGTGTTCAAAATTGAGAGTCATAACCATCCGTCGGCCATCGAGCCTTTCCAAGGCGCGGCTACGGGTGTAGGCGGCATTATCCGCGATATTTTCTCCATGGGCGCGCGCCCGGTTGCACTGCTGAACAGCCTGCGCTTCGGCCGTCTGGACAATGATCGCGTTAAATATTTGTTTGAGCATGTAGTATCCGGTATCGCCGGGTACGGCAACTGCATCGGGATTCCGACGGTGGGCGGCGAAGTGGCGTTTGACGAGAGCTACGAAGGCAATCCGCTTGTCAACGCAATGTGCGTAGGGATTATCGATCACCATATGATTCAAAAAGGTGTTGCCAAAGGCGTAGGCAACCCGGTGTTCTATGTTGGCCCTGCTACGGGACGCGACGGTATCCACGGCGCGACCTTCGCCTCGGAGGAGCTGACAGCGGAATCCGAAGCGAAGCGCCCGGCTGTACAGGTCGGCGATCCGTTTATGGAGAAGCTCGTGCTTGAGGCGTGCCTGGAGCTTATCGATTCCGGCATTGTGCTCGGGATTCAAGATATGGGCGCAGCAGGCCTAACCTGCTCCAGTGCGGAAATGGCGAGCAAGGCGGGCAACGGGATGATCCTGTATCTGGACCGTGTGCCGCAGCGTGAAGAAGGCATGACAGCTTACGAAATGATGCTGTCTGAGTCCCAAGAGCGGATGCTGTTCGTTACAGAGCCGAAGGATGAGGCACAGGCAAAAGCGATTTTTGAACGTTGGGGTCTGCACTGCGTCAATGTAGGTACTGTAACCGATGACGGCCGTCTGAAGCTCGTTCATCACGGCGAGATCGTTGCCGATATGCCGGTAGGCGCGCTGGTTGACGAGTGTCCGGTTTATAATAAGCCGTCGAAGGTTCCAGCTTATTATGAGGAATTCGCGAAGGTTGATACATCTGCTTATCCGGAAGTTACGGATCTCAATGATGCCCTGGAGAAGGTTATTGGTTCTCCAACGGTGGCAAGCAAGGAATGGGTTTACAACCAATACGACTATATGGTTCGCACAAGCACAGTTGTTCAGCCGGGTTCTGACGCAGCTGTAGTCCAAGTGCCTGGAACCCGCAAGGCGCTGGCGATGACTACGGATTGCAACGGGCGATTCGTGTATCTGGATCCTGAAGTGGGCGGCAAAATCGCAGTAGCGGAAGCAGCGCGCAACATCGTTTGCTCCGGTGCAGAGCCGCTGGCGATTACAGATAACCTGAACTACGGCAGCCCGGAGAAGCCGGAAATTTTCTGGCAGCTGGAGAAATCCACGGACGGTATGGCAGAAGCTTGCCGTGAGCTCAGCACGCCGGTTATCGGCGGAAACGTCAGCTTGTATAACGAGAATGCCAAGGGCGCTATTTACCCGACACCGGTTATCGGTATGGTCGGCTTGGTGCACGACGTGGATCACATTACTACCCAAGGCTTCAAGGCTGAGGGCGACTCCATTGTTCTGCTTGGCGAAACCTTTGCGGAGCTGGGCGGCGGCGAATTCCAGAAGGTCGTTCACGGCGTTGTCGAAGGGCGTCCGCCGCAAATCGATTTGGCTGTAGAGAAAAAGCTTCTGAACGCGCTGCTGTCCGCTATTCAAGGCGGGCTCGTTGCTTCCGCGCATGACGTTTCCGACGGCGGTCTGGCTTTGGCGCTGGCCGAGTCCAGCATCAGCGGCGGTCTTGGGGCCGAAGTTGCGATCGAAACCGCACTTCGCGCAGACCATGCGCTGTTCAGTGAAAGCCAGTCGCGGATTCTGCTCAGCGTGAAGCCGGACAAGCAAGCCGCTCTGCTGAAGCATTTCGCAGATCATGGAGTGCCTGCTGCGGTTATCGGTACGGTTAAAGGAACGGAATTGAACATCACCGTGAACGCTAAATCTGTCATCCAGAAACAAGTCAAACAGCTAGAAAAGGTTTGGAAGGATGCGATTCCATGCTTGATGAACTGAAATCATCTGCAGGTCGGCTGGTAACGCCTAAGCTGTGGACAGGCGATTATTATAATGAAGGCATCAATCATGAAAATATGTTCGACAAGGTGAAGGAGGAGTGTGGAGTCTTCGGGGTGTATGGTCACCCCGAGGCTTCTTCGCTTTCTTATTACGGCCTTCACGCACTCCAGCACCGGGGTCAGGAGAGCTGCGGCATCGCTACGATGGGCGGCGCCAACGGCTTCCGTTATCACCGGGGCATGGGGCTGGTAAAGGAAGTGTTCGACAATACGCTGCTGCAATCGCTCGATGGCCCGCGTTCGATTGGACACGTTCGCTATTCGACAGCCGGAGAAAGCAAGCTTGCGAATGCGCAGCCGCTTGTGTTTAAGTACCGGGAAGGCGACCTGGCGGTGGCAACGAACGGGAACCTCGTGAACGCGAACGAGATTCGGCGCAATCTGGAGCGGCAGGGATCGATTTTCCAAACATCAAGCGATACGGAGGTTATTGCCCACCTGATCGCCCGTTCCAAGCATGACGACATTGTGCTGGCGGTGAAGGAAGCGCTGCTGCAGGTGAGCGGAGCGTACGCGTTCCTGTTTATGACGAAGGATAAGCTGATTGCCGCGCGGGACCCTTACGGCTTGCGTCCATTTGTTATGGGGCGTCTGGGCACTTCGTACTTGTTCGCCTCGGAGACCTGTGCGTTCGATGCCGTAGGCGGCACGTACGTACGCGATGTATTGCCGGGTGAGCTTATCGTTATCGATACAGCAGGCGGGTACCGGGAAGACCGGTTTGCGCCGATGATGCGCCGGGCTGTTTGCGCGATGGAGTACATCTACTTCTCCCGCCCTGACAGTGATGTGGATGAGGTCAACATTCATACGGCTCGCAAAAACATGGGCCGTCAGCTGGCACGTGAGGCATTTGTCGATGCCGATGTCGTCACCGGGGTGCCGGATTCAAGTATTTCGGCGGCAATTGGCTTTGCTGAACAAACTGGTATTCCGTATGAGCTGGGTCTTATCAAGAACCGATATACCGGCCGGACGTTTATCCAACCTAGCCAGGAGCTGCGCGAGCAGGGCGTGAAGATGAAGCTTAGCGCGGTGCGCCGGGTTGTGGAGGGCAAACGGGTGGTCATGATTGACGACTCGATCGTGCGGGGCACAACCTCGCTGCGGATTGTCAATCTGCTGCGGGAAGCAGGGGCGACGGAGGTTCATGTGCGCATCAGCTCGCCGCCGTTCAAAAACCCATGCTTCTACGGTATCGATACGCCGACTCGTGAGGATTTGATTGCGGCGGTGAAAACCATCGAAGAAATTCGTATGGCGATTAACGCTGATTCCCTGCATTTCCTGAGCCATGAAGGCTTGCTGGATTCTATCGGCGGCCCCGCAGGAATTCCGAACCGGGGCTACTGCACAGCCTGCTTCGATAACAATTACCCGACACCGGTCTATGACGAGAAGGAAAATGTCGGCTGCGCTTGCGATTAAGCGCAAACCGAGCTGCGTAGAGCGGCAGAATCACTGCATCATCGCCATTATCGAGGTTATCGCTCCCTTTTTGTGAAAGAGCTGCTCTCATACCGGGGATGCGACAGAAAGTCATGACGGTTTTAAGCAGCAAAGCCCTGCGAGCAGGCCGAATGTGTGGAGCAAGATTTGCCGAAGGCGACGTGAAGCGGGGGATGCTGGCCCTTTGTGCCAGAAGCCTGTTGGCGCTTCGAGGCTGATGCAGAAATCAGCCCGCAGGACGGCAGCAATAGGAAGATGCCTTGGCCCGCAGTTGAGTATGACCTGTAGACGGACACGTTTTCGGAGGAAAACGGCAGGCCGTTTCTATCACCCTGAAGGAGTGGAAATCATTGTCGGATGCATATAAAAAAGCTGGAGTCGATATCGCGGCAGGTAACGAAGCGGTCGAACGGATGAAAAAGCACGTGAAGCAGACGTACCGTCCGGAGGTACTGACAGAGCTTGGAGGCTTTGGGGCGCTGTTTGGCTTGAACAAAGACAAGTACGAAGAGCCGGTTCTTGTTTCGGGAACGGACGGCGTCGGTACGAAGCTGAAAATCGCTTTTGCTATGGATAAGCACGATACGATCGGAATCGATGCTGTCGCCATGTGCGTGAATGACATTGTAGTGCAGGGCGCTGAGCCGCTCTTTTTCCTGGATTATTTGGCCTGTGACAAAGTCATTCCGGAGAAAATCGAGGCTATCGTAAAAGGGATTTCGGACGGCTGCGTGCAATCCGGCTGCGCTTTGATTGGCGGGGAAACCGCGGAAATGCCGGGCATGTATAGTGAAGGCGAATACGATATCGCCGGCTTCTCGGTTGGTATCGTCGACAAGAAGAAAATGATCGACGGCAAGTCGATCGCTCCTGGCGATATCGTGCTGGGCTTCGCTTCCAGCGGTGTGCACAGCAATGGCTTCTCCCTGGTACGCCGTCTGCTGCTGGAAGAAAAGGGCTACAAGCTTCATGATGAAGTGGCCGAGCTTGGCGGACGTCTGGGCGACGTGCTGCTGGCGCCAACCAAAATTTACGTCAAATCGATTCTGGCGCTGCTGGAAAAGGTGAATGTAAAAGGTCTTGCACATATTACAGGCGGCGGCTTCATTGAAAATATTCCGCGTGTGCTGCCTGCAAATGTCAATGTTCATATCGAGGGCGGGAGCTGGCCGGTATTGCCAATCTTCAAGCTGATGCAGCGCGAAGGGGCGGTAAGCGGGCGTGATATGTTCCGTACCTTCAACATGGGAATCGGGATGGTTCTGATCGTCCCTGCCGACCAGGCTGAAGAAGCCATGATGATCGCCAGCGAGCTGGGCGAGAGCGTATACCGTATCGGTGAAGTGACGGCCGGAGAGCAAGTTGTAACATTCAGTGGAGTGGAACTCGAATGAGTACGCTCCGTATTGCAGTATTCGCTTCGGGCAGCGGTTCGAACTTCCAGGCCCTGACGGATGCTGTACAAGAGGGTAAGCTCGATGCACGCATCGAGCTTCTCGTTTGTGATAGACCTCAAGCAAGGGTGGTTTCCCGCGCGGAAGCGGCGGGCATCCCGGTGCTGGCGTTCCGGCCGAAGGATTATGCGGACAAAGGCGGCAAGGCTGCATACGAGCAGGAGATTGTCGCTCAGCTGCAATCCGCCGGTGTTGAGCTGGTGGTGCTGGCCGGCTATATGCGTATTGTCGGAGAGACGCTGCTGGACGCTTACCGGGATCGCATCATTAATTTGCATCCGTCGCTGCTCCCGTCTTTTCCCGGACTGGATGCTATCGGGCAGGCGCTTGCTCATGGCGTGAAGGTGACGGGAATCACTGTGCATGTGGTGGACGGAGGCATGGATACAGGGCCGATTATCGCTCAGCGTGCAGTGGAGGTTCTGGAATCCGACGATGCGGAAGCCTTGGCAGCGCGTATTCATCAGGCGGAGCATGAGCTGCTGCCTCAAGCGGTACAGCTGTTCTGCGAGAAGCGGGTACAGGTCGATGGGCGCCGTGTCATAATTGACAAATAGACGAGATTCGGGGGCTGAACGCCCCTCTATTTTACATAACGATATCAAGGAGGCCAACGAAGTGGCAATCAAACGTGCGTTAATCAGCGTATCCGATAAAACAGGCATTGTCGAATTTGCTCGCGAGCTGTCGAAGCTGGGCGTGGAGATTATTTCGACGGGGGGCACTCACAGCCTGCTGCAGCAAAACGAAATCCCGGTGGTCGGCATTTCGGAAGTAACCGGATTCCCGGAGATTCTGGATGGTCGTGTCAAAACGCTGCACCCGGTCGTACACAGCGGGTTGCTGGCGATTCGCGACAGCAAAGAGCACCAGGAGCAAATGGAGAAGCTGGGTCTTGGGTATATCGACATGGTTGTCGTTAACCTGTATCCGTTCGCGGCTACCATTGCGAAGCCGAATGTCAGCTATGAGGATGCCATTGAGAATATCGATATCGGCGGGCCGACGATGCTTCGTTCGGCAGCCAAAAATCATGCCTTCGTCACGGTCATCGTTGATGCTGCCGATTATGCCGGTGTGCTGGAAGAAATTCGTGCGGAAGGCGACACCACGTTTGAAACCCGCAAGCGCCTGACGGCCAAAGTGTTCCGTCACACGGCTTCCTATGATTCCTTAATTGCCGATTACATGAGCAAGCAGGTTGGCGACATTTATCCGGAGAAGCTGACCGTAACCTATGAGAAAATTCAGGAGCTTCGTTATGGCGAGAACCCGCACCAAAACGCCGCCGTATACCGCAAGCCGCTTGCTGCTGCCGGCAATATTACGACAGCTGAGCAGCTGCACGGCAAGGAGCTGTCCTATAACAATATCAATGACGCCAACGCCGCGCTGCAAATCGTGAAGGAATTCAGCGAGCCGGCGGTTGTGGCTGTAAAGCACATGAACCCTTGCGGCGTAGGTATTGGAAGCACGATTGACGAAGCGTATCAAAAAGCATACGAAGCGGACCCAACCTCCATCTTCGGCGGAATTGTAGTAGCTAACCGGACGATTGGCACCGCAACGGCGCAGCGTCTGAACGAAATCTTCCTCGAAATTGTCATCGCGCCGGATTTCACGGACGAGGCACTGGACATTCTCAAAAAGAAAAAGAACCTTCGTCTTCTGAAGCTGGGCGAAGAGGCTTTCGGCGCAGAGCGCAAAGCGGAGCCGCTTCTGACAACAGTAGAGGGCGGCGTTCTCGTTCAAGACAGCGATGTGCATCAAATTGCGGAAGCTGACTTGAAGGTGGTCACCGACCGTGCGCCAACCGCAGAAGAGCTGAAGCAGCTGCTGTTCGGCTGGAAGGTTGTCAAGCATGTTAAATCGAATGCAATTGTTCTGGCAAAGGATGATATGACAATCGGTGTGGGCGCAGGCCAAATGAACCGTGTCGGCGCAGCGCGTATTGCCATCGAGCAAGCCGGAGAGAAAAGCAAAGGCGGCGTACTGGCTTCCGATGCCTTCTTCCCGATGGGCGATACCTTGGAGCTTGCTGCACAAGCGGGCATCACAGCTGTCATTCAGCCTGGCGGCTCAATTAAAGACGAAGAATCGATTCAGGTTGCCAATGCGCACGGAATCGCCATGGTTATGACTGGCGTCCGTCACTTCAAACATTAAACGGGCCCAAGGAGGATGAAGCCGTGAAGATTTTAGTCATTGGAGGCGGCGGCCGGGAGCACGCTATTATTTGGTCGCTGAAAAAAAGCGCGTCTGTGAAGCAGGTATACTGCGCTCCGGGCAATGCCGGAATCGCTCAGCTGGCGGAATGTGTGCCGCTGCAGGTGAACCAATTTGAGGAGCTGAGCCAGTTCGCGCTGGATCATGCTGTTGATTTGGTCGTTGTCGGTCCGGACGATCCGCTTGCGGACGGAATCGTTGATCATTTTGAAGCCAAGGGCATTCCGACCTTCGGTCCGCGCAAAAATGCTGCGGAAATCGAAGGCAGCAAAGTGTTCATGAAGCATCTGCTCAAAAAATATAACATTCCGACGGCTGCCTATGAATCCTTCGACAGCTACGAGCCGGCTCTGGCCTATTTGCGCAAGCTGGGGGCTCCGATTGTAATTAAAGCAGACGGCCTGGCTGCCGGCAAAGGTGTTATCGTCGCGCGTGAGCTGGCGGAAGCCGAGCAGGCGCTGAAGGATATTATGCTGGATCAGGTTTTTGGTAAAGCGGGCAACCGTGTCGTGATTGAAGAATTTATGGAAGGGCAGGAAATGTCCATCCTGTCCTTTGTCGACGGCAATGTGGTGCGTCCGATGGTGCCCTCCCAGGATCATAAGCCGGTCTTTGACGGCGATAAAGGGCTGAATACCGGCGGCATGGGGACGTATTCGCCGGTGCCTCATATTCCGCAAGCGATCGTTGATGAAGCGATTGAAACCATTATTAAACCAACCGCTGAAGCGATGGTGAAGGAAGGCCGCCCGTTCCGAGGCATCCTGTTCGCAGGACTGATGATTACAAAGGATGGGCCGCGCACCGTAGAATTTAACGCACGGTTCGGCGATCCGGAAACCCAGGTCGTGCTGCCGCGGCTTAAAACGGATCTCGTCGATATTTTCCTCGCCACCATTAACGGGCGCTTGGACCAAATGGATATTCAATGGAGCGATGAGGCTGCTGTCTGCGTCATTATGGCTTCCGGCGGATATCCGGGCTCTTATCCGAAGGGTCTCCCGATCTCGGGACTGGATCAGATGCAGCAATCCGTTGTATTCCATGCCGGTACGGCTGAGAAGGACGGGGCGATTGTTACTGCCGGGGGCCGCGTGCTTGGCGTTACAGCGCTCGGCAAGGATATTGCGGAAGCTCGGGCAAAAGCATACGAGGATGTGGACCGGATTTATTTCGAAGGGAAGCATTACCGTACCGATATTGCCAAGAAGGCATTGGTGTAGTGGCAATTAGCGGCAAACGGCTCAAGGCTTCGGTCCCGACATTTCGGTTATTTTGAAGCAAGCTGGAGTGTATTGCTCTGATTTACCGATTACCCGGGAAATAATGACACGTTGGACCAAGAACATGAAAAAACCGCGTTGGCGCTGCCGAATGGCGCTAACGCGGTTTTCATATATCAGCATCCATATTGCCTTTACGTACAATCATCTGGCTTGCTCTAATTCAGGCTTATAAGCGGATAGTCCCCAGTTGTAAAAACAGCGGGGCGGTTATCTGGACAATTTGTCTTTGTTCCGATAAACAAACCAGACTGCGACGCAGCTTCCCACAAGTAAAACGACAGAGAGCCAATCCTCCCTAAGCCAGTCTAACAGCCTCATCAAGGGCCGCCGTCCCTTCCGTTATTGGTGATAAGCTGAACGATAGTTCCAGCAAGGGGCCCTGTGTGACCGGATGTTCCAATCCGCCGTTTCCAGATTCGTTGATTACATTCATAGGGTAGAAACCGGAAAAAAAGGCGAACGCCTCGTACCTTCAGACAGGACACACGCTGTCCAACCTTGCTGAGCAAGTTTTTCGTTCCACTTCTATATAAGCATAGAATGCCCAGATCGTCCATGTTCTATCCGGTCCGTACTATCGAAAGCAGCAGCTTCTCTTGCAAGGGTGAATGGATAAGTATTGTAAAATGCGTTCGCCTGCCCTCTTGCAGGAAAACGCCGCACACCATGCACAGGAGTTATGTCCATTGCGGTGAAGGGAACACTCAGCGCGGTCAAGAGCCAAGAACACAAGAACTCAAGAACACAAGAACCAAGAACACAAGAACACAAGAACACAAGAACTCAAGAACACAAGAACACAAGAACACAAGAACACAAGAACAACCCTGCCCCACATATCGCCAAGGCCCTTGTGTTCAATCGCATCCGCCAGAATGACCGATACGATATCCGGCGGGAAGATCCCCTACCGCACGGAATTGTGCTGTGTTTGTGTGTCGGAGGTGCAGTATCCGGCTTAAACTAAGGCCTAAGTGGCTGACCGCCGTCATGCAACGGCACACTATGCGCTGGGAGCCCCGCATTACGAAGCTATTCATTCTCACAGCTGCGGATAACGAGCAGCAGCCCGGAAGCAATGCGAATTCGTCCGACGTCCGATTCCAGCACATTACTGATGCCGAGGGACTGCCCGAGGGTCAGACTCGCATCTTGAAGCGGATACCGGAAGCCTTGCAGGGTAATGCCATGCACATCCAGACTAAGCGGAAGCAAAGAAACTGTGTTGAAGGCATCACCTGTTTCATTTCGTGTTATGACCAGCTCCTGCTCAACCAATTGCAAGATATTCATAGCATCTGCGATGCGGCAAGGGATTCCATGCGCCAGAGCCACCCGCAGCAGATGAACGTTGGCCAGGGTGTGATCGAAGCGGGTGCCCAGCACACCCAGCAAAATGATCTCTGACGGCTGCTGTCCGATAGCCCAGCGCAGCGCAAGCTCCGTATCAGTCCAATCCTTATGTATGGGGTCCCAGGTCTGGATGTCCAGGCTTGCCGCTTTGATTTTGTTTAGCTGCTCCGGGATGACGGAATCGAAATCACCCAGCGACATATGCGGCCGCCATCCATGCTCGACAAGAAACAAGGCCCCCCGATCGGCGCCTACCAGGATGTCCAGCTCCCGGATATAATCCAGCGCCCATGTTCCCAGTGTGCCTCCGGAAAAAATTAAGATTCGTTTGGTTGTCATTCGTCGTTCCTTCCTCATCTTCAAGCTTATTGCCCCACAGTATAGCATAGTTTCTACCTGCAGGGGCAGAAGAACAATAGCCCATGAGCAAGCATTCATGCGGCCGGTGACCGTCATCATGCAGTGCTGCAATGTGCGGCCGGGAGCTGTGTACAGTGCCAAAAGTATGGCAGAGATCGACGCGCGCGGCCCAGGCGCAGGCGCAGGCAAAGGAAAGACAAAGACAAAGACAAAGACAAAGACAAAGGCAAAGGCAAAGGCAAAGGCGCAGGCAAAGGCAAAGGCAAAGGCACAGGCCAAGGCGAAGGCCAAGGCAAAGACAAAGGCCAAGACAAAGGCAAAGACAAAGGCACAGGCCAAGGCACAGGCCAAGGCAAAGGCCCAAGGCCAAGGCGCAGGCAAAGGAAAGGCAAAAGCAAAGGCAAAAGCAAAGGCAAAAGCAAAGGCAAAAGCAAAGGCAAAAGCAAAGGCAAAAGCAAAGGCAAAAGCAAAGACAAAGACAAAGACAAAGACAAAGACAAAGACTTGCCCTTTTGTCGCTATGCCGGGACATCGCTCTGCAGGCGCGGAGGCTTTTCGAAGTGCGGGCACAGTTTCCGGCGTATGATCCCAGATCCAGACGTATATGAACCGCCCTCCGAGACGGGGCAACAACTTACGTGGTCGACCGACCGCCGTCATGCGGAACACCGCGCGCTGGGAGCTGCGCGCGTGCGGAACGCACGCCAGCTGCGCAGGCTTTTCCGCTTCTTTTTCCAATTCCAGGCTTGCATCGATAAGACCATGAACGAGTACCGGTTTAGGGGCATTTTGAAGCAGGATTGCCAAATTGGTTAATTATGTATATTATACAATATGGAAAGGTCTATTAACGATATGTACCCTTCATAGGGGAAACGGTTTACGTTGCGAAGCAAGGTTCGCCCTAAAAAATAACTTCAAGAAAATTCGACATTTTCTTAAACTTGGAACGAAGTTTGTCGATATAAGAAGGGGAGAGATAGATGGGAGGGACAGCAAGAATATGAAAAGGCAATGGAAGAAGGTTCCGGGGGCTGTAATAACTGGACTGAAGGGAGCTGTCAAACAATCGCCGAAAGAGTGGATCAGCGGTGGAATGACGGTCGGCAAGAAAATTTTTCTTTCTTTTATGGTAACCATTCTCTTGATGGCCATATTGGGAGGCGCAGGCTTTAGAAGTATTTCACAGATGCAGCATGAAACGGATGAGATTGCGGGCAATTGGTTAAGAGGCGTTGAAACCATCAACAAACTGAACTACATGACGGAGCATTTGCTGGCGATGCAGTGGAGCTTGCTGCTGGAGCCGGATGTTCTGATCAAAAACGAAATTATTCCTGAGGCCGGGAGAACCTTCTCTGATATTGAGGCAGCCTTTGCCGATTATGAAGGAACGATTCTTGACCGTGATGCAGCCGATAGGCAGCATTTCGAGAATCTGAAGGCCGAATGGAAGGTGTATAAGGACATTTATGTTGAATCCATCTCCATTGGGACCAGCATCAATATCGTGGACGGCGCGGGGATTTTTGCCCAACGCGTTAAAACCGTGATGGAGAAATCCAAGCAAAGCTATGCAAAAATGCAGGCCGAAATGGATAAACTGGTTGAGCTCAACCATAACGGCGCATTGGAAGCGGCAAAGAGAAGCTCCGAAGTACATACAAATGCAGTAATTAGCATGTCCATCGTGCTCGTATTGTCTATCGTGATTGCAATCGGTCTGTCGATTCTGATTACGAGCAATATTTCCGGGCCTGTACGCAAGGTGTCAGTAGCTTTGCAGCACATTGCTAGAGGAGACCTGACCCAAGAGAAGCTGGTGATTCGGAATAAAGACGAAATCGGCCAGCTGGTGGATTCACTGAACTCCATGTCGTTGACGCTGCGGGCAACCATGATGCAAATTCAGGAGGCCTCCGATGCAGTTGCCGCCTCTTCGGAAGAGCTGCTGGCCAGCTCCGAGGAGAATGCCAAGGTTACGGAGCACGTTACGAATTCGATTCAAGAGGTTGCCGTTGGTTCGGAGAATCAGGTGCAAAGCGCAGAAGAGACAAGCCGCGCCATGGAAGAAATGGCTGTCGGCGTTCAACGGATCGCAGAATCCACCTCCGAGGTGTCGGAGCTGTCCTTGCAAGCTTCCCGCCAGGCGGAGCAGGGGAATATGTCTGTTCATTCGGTGGTCACGGTGATGCAGTCCATCAATGGCGCGGTAGAACGGGCCGGACAGGACATGAAGGCGCTTGAGGCTCACTCCCGCAATATCGGGAATATCGTCAAGCTAATTGGAGATATTGCCCAGCAGACCGGACTGCTCGCGCTTAATGCCAATATTGAAGCAGCAAGAGCCGGCGAGCACGGACGAGGCTTTGCCGTTGTTGCGCAAGAGGTGCGTAAGCTGGCGGATCAATCGGCCGAGGCCGGGAAGCAGATTGCTGCAATTATTAAGCAGGTGCAAAACGATACCCTCCGTGCGGTAGAAACGATGGATGCCGGTGTAAGCGAGGTTCAAACCGGCATTCAGCGGGTAAGCAGCGTGGAAGAAGCGTTCAATAACATTGTGTTGGCCACGGAAGAAGTAAGTGCCCGCATCCAGGATGCCGCAGCCGCAGCTCAGCAAATGGCAGCCAGCTCCGAGCAGGTATCGGCGTCCATTCATGAGATGAGTGGCATTGCCAAGCAGGCATCTTCATCGGCGCAAAACGTTGCGGCCAGCTCGGAGGAGCAGCTTGCTTCCGTAGAAGAAATTGCATCCTCTGCGAATGCGCTGAGCGCCATTGCTCAGGATTTGAGCGATTTGGTCGGCAAGTTCAAGCTGTAGGATACGGTAGCACGCGGCTATAAGTAATCGGGCTGTCTCCCAAGGTTAATGCGAAGGTGACAGCACCGGATCGAACCAAGAGAAGCTCCCATAACCATCATTACGACACGCGCTCCCTTTTGACGGGGCGGTTCAATAGGATGGGGACGGGAGCTTCTTTGCTTTTGATATATTTTTGTTTTGCGCACTGTGCGCAACTCCTGTTAACGTGATGTGGCATCGCATGACGATAGTTAACCCCATCAATCTCATGCGGGAGGAGCATGTTAAACCAAAAAGAACCGTTTCTTTCGAATGGAAGTGGAACAACCCTAAGAAGAGACGGTTTTTTGTGCAATTAAACGTTTTTTTCATCGTTTGTGAAGGCGGCTTTCTACCGGCAATGCAGGTTGAAGACTATTCTCGTTTTACTGGTAAAGCCAGCGGGATAGAGCCGGCACACGCTGGCCTATTTATCTGTGTCGGAGGACTGCTGCAGAGCGGACTTCAAGGCATCCCCGAGGCTGGAGCCCAGAGATTCCTTGCCCGAATATTTTTGCAGCAGCTGTTGAGATTCCCGGCGGTTCACCTTGCCGCTGCGGCCGCTTTGGCTGTCGTCCAGCAGCTCGACGACATTGCAGCGTCGGCACTGGACGTACTTGCCGGCTTTGCCGTTATGCAGCTCCATCTTCTTATGGCACTGCGGGCAGCGGCGGTTAACGGTGACAGGCTCAGCGGACCGCTTATAGCTGCATTCACGGTTAATGCAGGCCAGCAGCTTGCCGCGTTTAGTCTTTACCTCCTGCAGCGGCTGGCTGCATTCCGGGCACTTGCTGTGAGTCAGGTTGTGCGGCTTGTATTCAGCGCTGCTTATGCGTACTTCCTGCACCAGCCGCTGTGCCTGCTGCCGAATGTCGGCCAGGAATGCATCCATGCTGCCTTGGCCCTTGGCAATGGCTTCTAGCTTTCGCTCCCAGGCGGCAGTCAAATCAGGCGAACGCAAATCGCCGCTGACCAATTCGATGAGCTGGCGGCCTTTGCCGGTCGGCTGCAAGCTGCGCCCCTGCCGTTCAATCGTATCCGTGGACAGCAGCTTCTCAATGATGTCGGCACGAGTGGCAGGCGTGCCGAGATTGTGTTTTTCCATTTGCGTCAGCAGGGTGGCTTCGGTATGTCGAGCCGGCGGTGACGTCTGCCGCTTCCGTTCGCTGCAGCGGGTAACGGTGATCGTCTGTCCTTGCGTGAGCGCAGGGAGCAGCTGCGGCGCCGGTTCATCACTTTGGGCGGACGCTTCATTCTCCTCGTCCTCCTCGTCTGTGGAGGTCCCGGTGAATGCTGAGGAGCCGTAGACGTCTTTCCAGCCGGCCTGCTTGATGACCCGGCCGCGTGCGGTGAAGGCTTCGCCTTGCACTTCAACAGTTACAGTCGTTTCTTCATATTGGTGTGCCGGATAAAACATAGCGATAAAACGGCGGGCGATGAGATCGAACAGCTTCCGTTCATCGGGGGACAAGGCCGCCAGGTTCACGTACTGTTCGGTCGGGATGATGGCATGGTGATCGGTAACCTTGCTGTCGTCCACGGCTTTGCCGGCTGAGGGCAGCGTGCTCCGCAGCAGCGGACGAGCAAGGGAAGCGTATACCGAGGTCCCGGCCAGGCTCTCCATCCGGCCCTTGAAGGTTGGAACCATATCCCGGGACAAGAAGCGGGAATCGGTGCGCGGGTATGTAACCAGCTTATGCTGCTCATACAGCTTCTGCAGCACCGAAGACGTTTGCTTGGCGCTGAAGCCGTAACGGCGGTTGGCGTCCCGCTGCAGCTCAGTCAGGTCGTAAGGCAGCGGCTGGGGCTCATGCCGGACTGTTTTTTTCAGCTGCGAGACCTTCCCTTCCTGCCCCTCTACCTTCCGCCGGATGGCTTCGGCCCGGGCAGGGTCCATAATCCGGTTGCCGCCACCGGCCGGATCGCGCCACATGGCCTGGAAGCCGGCTATTGACGCCTCTACAGTCCGGTACTCGACGGGGCGGAATTCCTTAATGGTCCGCTCCCGCTCGATTAGCATCGACAGTGTTGGCGTCTGGACACGGCCTGCGGCCAGAGACGTGCCGTATTTGCTGGTCAGCGCCCGGGTCAGGTTCAGCCCAATGAGCCAGTCCGCTTCCGCACGGCAAACAGCCGATTGATAGAGCGGCGTATAAGCTGAGCCTGGCTTCAGACGGGCGAAGCCGTCGCGAATTGCCTGATCGGTCTGTGATGATATCCAGAGCCGTTTGAACGGCTTTCTCCAGTTCACCAGCTCCATAATCCAGCGTGCTACCAGCTCGCCCTCCCGCCCGGCGTCTGTCGCGATAACCAGCTCGCCGAGGTCGCTGCGTTTGGCAAGCGCAGCAATGGCCTTAAACTGATGGGAGGTTTCGCGGATGACCTTCAGCCGCATTTTTTTCGGCATAATGGGCAGGTCCTCCAGCCGCCACGTTTTGTAGGCGGTATCGTAATCCTCAGGCTCCGCGAGCTCGACCAGGTGCCCGAGTGCCCAGGTTACAACATAGCGGGGCCCTTCGATATGCGATTTATGGGTTTCTTTGCAGCCGAGCACCCGGGCAATTTCTTTGCCGACGCTTGGTTTTTCTGCAAGAACTAACGTTTTCATTCTGCTCTCGACTCCCTCCAAAGCTGCGTGACGCATGGCTGTAGCTATGCGAATGCCAGTTTCACCATACCGTTTTTAACCAAACATTTCAAGCCTTTCACGCTGAAGCGGGCAAATCGGTTCCGGTTCGTGCTATCAGGCGGATGTGAGGCGAATGTGCCTGTTTTCTCACTGTACTGAGGGCAGGCTTCGTGTACAATATGTAGTGTAATCTGTGAAATAATGCCAAAGGGGGAGAATGCTTCAATGCAAAGAGAGAACCAAGCCTCTCCAGTCCTGCCGATGCGGGATGAGGAGAAGGCTCTATACCGGAAGCAAATCGTATGGCTGGGGCTGGCCCTGCTGTGCGGGCTAATCGGGGAGGGATTGTTTGCCGGGGACGGGAAGCTCGGCGTTTCGGTGCCTTTGTTTACCTTGGCCTGCTACGGCGTGTTTCTCTGGACACACCGTCCCCGGCTTCAGCTTCAGCTGAATATATCGATGCTGCTCAGCGGGACAGTGCTGCTGGTATCGTGCAGCTACGTGCTGCGGGATTTCAGTCTGTTCTACATCGTAAATTTGCTTGCCTTGCCGGCCTTGTTCGTCATTCATACGGTGTGGGTAACCGGGGATGGCAAAATCCCGTGGCACCATCCGCTTTTTCTGGGCAGAGTGGTGGAGTATGCTGTAGGCCGGACGTTGTTGTGCCTGCCAGTACCTGTCCGGGCTGCTTTGAAGGCCGGTCGCCGCAGGGTGGAGGGCGGCGATGGCAGTAACCGCACGCTGGTGAGGATCGGGCTTGGCCTGCTGCTGGCGCTGCCGCTGCTGCTGGTTGCCGGAGCATTATTATCTTCCGCAGATGATCTATTCCAGCGTGCTATGGGACGTATTCCGGAATGGCTGGAAGGGGTACCTGTTGGGGAAACAGCCGGCCGGGCTATCCGGGTAATCCTGTTTGGCCTGTTTCTGACGGCTTTCTTGTGGGGGCTGCGCGGAGAGCCTGTCGGCAAGCGTCCAGCTTCTCCATCAGGTCAAGCCGTGCCGGGAGCGGCAGTACCGGATCGGGACCCCGAAACGGAGTGGCGGCGACGTGAGGAGGAAAAGCCGATCCTGGATTCGCGGCCGCTACCGGAGCAAGGACGAGCAGAGGGTGCTGCCGATACGGATGCAGCTGGAGGCATGGAGGGGAAACCGGAGTCGACGGCAGTCGGTCAGGAAGATCAACCAAACGATCGCTCTCAGGAAGATAAGCTGCTGATCACCTCGCAGTTATCGGCGGAGCAAGGGCCGGCAGAGGGTGCTGAGAAAGCGGCTGTCAATGAAAGTGCGGGCAGTGCGGCGGGAGCAGAGGGGATTTCCCGTCAGGGAGAGCAGCAGGAGAGCAAGCCGCAGTCTCTGCCGGCAATCTCTGTCCAGCCGAATCCCAGAGCAATCGGGGCTTCGCCGAGTCCTTCTCGTGCCGCCGCGCTGATACATTTGGACCCCGTAGTAGCCACGACGTTTCTGACGGCCATGAATGCGATGTATGTGTTGTTTGCCGCCATTCAGTTGTCCTATTTGTTTGCAGGCGGGGACGGTCTGCTTCCGTCCAATATTACTTATGCTCAATATGCGCGTAAAGGCTTTTTTGAACTGGTCATGGTGACGATTTTGAATTTGGGCGTGCTGCTGCTATGCATCCGGCTGATCCCGCAGGGCGTTTCGAAGCTGCTGCGCGTTGTGCATGGGCTGCAGTCATTGCTTATCGGGTGCACCTTGGTCATGCTGGTATCCGCTTTTTACCGGCTGCTGATGTATGAATCGGCTTATGGCTTTACGGTGACAAGGGTGCTGGTGCATTCCTTTATGCTGTATTTGGCTGTTATTTTGCTGCTTGTATTGGTGCGAATTTGGCGCACCCGCAGCCCCCTGTGGAAGCAGCTGCTTGTTGTTTCCATCAGTGCTTACGCCATGATGAATTTGCTTAATATCGATGCCATCATCGTTCGTGAAAACGGCAAGCGCTATGACCAGACGGGTCGAATTGACCTGAACTACTTGTCTAGCTTGTCGGCGGATGGGATACCGGAGCTGCTTCAGCTGTATGACCGGCTGCCGGAAGGCACTAAGCAGGAGCTGGCCGAAAGGCTGCAATCCAAAAAGGTGATGTCCGGAGCGGACCACCGCTGGACCTCCTTCAGCTTCTCACGCCATATAGCCGAACGGGAACTCATCGAGCGGGGATTCTCCGGAGCGGGGCGGCAGTCTAAAGAACGTCTGGTGGAATAAGACTCGGGGCCTGGCTAGATTTTGGCTTCTAATAGATTCAAATAGATTCAAATAGATTCCAATAGATTCCAATAGATTCAAATAGATTCAACAGAATAACCAGATTCATAAGGATTAAAACAGAATCAACAGAATCAACAGAATCAACAGAATCAACAGAATCAACAGAATCAACAGAATCAACAGATTCAAACAAACGATACCGCAAGTAACGCACATAACCGCGGTTTCTTTTTGAAACGGCGGTTTATTTTTAGTTGATTGGCGATTAGAAGCCTCTCTTAAAGCCGTCATGACTTTCTGTCGCATTCCCGATATGAAGGCAGCCATTTCACAGAACATAAAGGCTTAGAGTCAGGCTTACCTAGAACCGGAGTGAAGCCAATCATCGCCAAAATCGCAGTGAAGCGGCATACTTTCAACAGGTGACTACGGCCGTAAGCAAGCATCCAAGCTGAGAGGGAGGGGATGCAAGGAAGACAATGCAGATAGATGTTCCACATACGAGAGCAGCTGGATTTTGCCAGAGTGGCAGGCGGGATATTGCAAGTCTGAATGAACATCGCGCTGCAGCCTGCTTCGGCGGATCTGAGGCCATGGTTTATGGATGGTAAAGCAGCAAGCGAACAAAGGGAAGCATGAAGCCAGTTCAAGCCGTAAAGTAGAGCCCGCACATCTAACAAAGCATGTGGCCGACCGACCGCCCTCATGCAGCGAAACACCGCGCGCTGGGAGCTGCGCGCGGTGCGGAACCGGATTTGTAGCACCAATCAGCGGGCAGTATAGCGTGATGACAGGCTCGTATAGACGGATAATCTTTGCCGAACGGCCTCCATACGCTTGATGAAAAGCCGGAAATCAAGAAGCTTCGCATAACGCTGCGGTTTGCCACAGCGCAGCGCGAAGCTTCTTGGCGGCGGCCAATTAGCCACCGGAATTCAGGAAAGAGCAGGACAGCAGGCTTCCTTCACTGGTTTTTCCGGCAGGTCAGCGCTTGACGGTTTTACGCGGACGGCGGTTGGTGCTGCCGTTTTTTTTGCGGCGGCGTTTGCGTCTGCGGGGCGGGATATAGTCGTCACCGTCATCACTGGCGACCTTGCCTTTACCGCCGGGCAGCAGCAGCTTAATCATGGGGGCCATCTGCTGGACGCTGTTCATCAGCTTTTGCGCTTTGTTGATGGATTCAACAATTCCCTCAATTCCACCCATACGGTCGACAAAGGATTTGATATCCTTCATATTAAAGTTGCTTAAGCCGCCGAGCAGCGAAGATTTTGCTGTTGCTGCAGCCACAGGCTCAGCCACTGCCTGCACCAGATTCGCCGCTGGAGCGACCGCGGGCGGTCCTGCTTGAAATCCCTGCAGCCCCGGGTATCCTCCGCCTAAGCCCGGATAAGAAGCCGGTGCGATCCCCGGACCGGGCTGTACCATGTTGCGCATGGTTAGCGGCCCTTGCTTCACACGGATGTTCGGATCGGACGCATTCACTGGAGTCACCATCCTTTTCTCATAGTCATTGCGGCTGTACGCGGACGGAGGCAGCTGATACTCCCTCTCGTTCCGGATGCAGCTTATCAACGGAGCCCCTCTTGCAGAGCAAGAACGTTACACCGTTTATCGTAGGTGTCTCCCTATATCATATTAGGCGTTTGCGCGGGCGGTATGGACTCCTGTCACGATCCGGGAAAAAGCAGCGGAATTTTTCCAAGTATCGGAGAAGCGTTACTGCCGCTCAGTATTCTTTAACGAAGTAACGCATAAAAATTTTAACGTTTTGCAAAATTAAAGGAAGGAGAATGAGGTCTTCGCGTCGAAAAATACTATAATCATTACGACGAGAAGCGGGAGTGGAAACACCATGCAGCTGAAGAAACTGAATGACAAAGCGATTGATCAACTATTCCAAGCGATTCTGACGCTCCAGTCTGTGGAGGAGTGCTACATATTTTTTGATGATTTGTGTACTGTAAATGAAATTCAATCGATGTCCCAGCGGCTTGAAGTGGCGCGTATGCTCGGCAAGGGCAGCACCTACAACCAAATCGAAACGGAGACGGGAGCCAGTACAGCAACGATTTCCCGGGTCAAACGGTGCTTGAATTACGGCAATGACGGCTATAAGATGGCACTGGACCGTCTGGAGTCTGAACAACCCGGTCAAGAATAGCCTACATGCCCTGATGTGGAGTTTTGGAAGAAGCGGCTTGCTCCGGCGGCTGCTTTTTCCTTTTTGTGCTGTTCTGAAGCAGGTTCCAGTGCGGTCTCTCGTTGACATGAACTGGTACTTTCGCTAGCATAGATGTAGATTAAACGCTGGACAAGCGTACGCCTGAGCATGTTATAGGAGGGAGTTTATACGATGGTCAAAATCGGCTTGCTCATCATCAGTCATGGATCGCGCAGCGACACCTGGGTACAGCTTGTTGATGAAGCTGTAACGGCTGCGGGGCTGCCGGAGGATGTTCCGGTGTTCTCCTCCTTTCTCGAAATCGTGGAAGGGCGGCTGATTCAGGATGGCATTGATGCGCTGGAGGCGCAAGGGGTGACAGATATTGTGGTGATTCCCTTATTTGTTTCTTCAGGCAGCACGCATATCGATGAAATCAGCTACGCGCTGGGTGTTATCCCGGCGCCTCAGCTTCCAACGGATATGGGGCTGTTTCGTGTGAAGGCGCGTATTCATTTCGGGCAGCCGATCGACGATGATCCGGATATTGCACAGCTGCTGGCGGACAAAATCGCCCCGTTATCCGTTCAACCGGATCGGGAGCTGGTACTGCTTGTCGGGCATGGCAGTGTCGAAAACGGCTTCCATGAACGGTGGAAGCAGGGGCTGGAGCAGCTGGCGGCGCGAATGAAGGCGCTGGGCGGGTTTGCCGAAGCGGATGTGGCGATGCTGCTGCCCGATCAGGCCCGGGCCCGAATGGCTTACTGGCAGGAGCGCCGTCCGGAGCTGGACGTTATCGTCTCGCCGTTGTTTTTGAGTGAAGGCTACTTCACGAATGAGGTTATTCCTGAGCGGCTGGAGGGCTTTGCGTACCGGTATAATGGCGCGAGCCTGCTGCCGCACCCGCTCATCTCACGTTGGATTGAGCGGCAATTCGCTGTACTAGCGGCATCCTATTCCCATGCGGACAAAAGGTGATCTTCTGAATGACTAACAAACGTGCGAAATTAATATACAATCCGACCTCCGGTCGGGAGGAAATGAAAAAACGGCTTCCCGATATCCTGATGCGTCTGGAACGGGGCGGACTTGAAACCTCCACTCATGCCACCATCGGCGAGGGAGATGCTACGCTGGCGGCGGCGGAGGCCGTCAAGCGGGGCTTTGACATTATTATTGCGGCGGGCGGCGATGGAACGCTGTGTGAAGTGATTAACGGTATGGCGGAGCAGGAGTACCGGCCGAAGCTGGGCATTTTGCCGCTCGGCACGACGAATGATTTCGCCCGCGCGCTCGGTATTCCAAAAAACTGGGAATATGCGGTGGATCTGATTCTTCAGCAATTCAGCCGCCCGATTGATATCGGTAAGGTGAACTCCAGGTACTTCATCAACGTGGCCGGCGGCGGCTCCATGACCGAGCTGACCTATGAGGTGCCGAGCAAGCTTAAGACGCTGATCGGCCAGATGGCCTATTATATGAAGGGAATCGAGAAGCTGCCCCGTCTGCGGCCTATTCAGCTTCAGGTGCGCAGCAAGGAGATCGAGCTGAATGAGGAGGTTATGATGTTCCTCATCTGTAACAGCAACTCCGTGGGCGGCGCAGAGCGCCTGTCACCGGATGCCAGCTTCGACGACGGCTTGTTCGATGTGTTTGTGCTCCGCAAGTGCAGCCTGGCGGAGTTTCTGAAGGTGGTTTCTCTGGCGCTGCGCGGAGAGCACCTGAACGACCCGAATGTGGTGCACTTCCGGACGAGCCAGCTGGAGGTTACCTCGCAGGATTACGTTCAAATCAACCTTGATGGTGAATTTGGCGGCACCTTGCCTTGCTTGTTCAGCGTATTGCCGGGCCACATCGATATATTCGTGGATGAATCCGGCTTGTCTGTCTATAAGGAAAAAAACGGAGTGAGCTTCTTCAAATGAGCAGAAACCGGAACCACCGCAGCAAATCAAAGGCTGCACCAGTCCAAACGACGGCGAGCCGCGCAAACGCCTCTGCGGCTCGTCTTCCTTTTTCTATTGGCGATAGCGTGGAAGCGGAGATCGTCGGTCTCGGCCATGAAGGAGAAGGCGTCGGTCGCGCCGATGGCTTCACGCTGTTCATTCCGGGCGCTCTCCCGGGTGAACGCGTCCGTGCCCGTGTGAAGGAAATGAAAAAGCAGTTCGGCCGCGCCGATCTGCTGGAGCTGCTGGAGGCGAGCCCGGACCGGATTGAGCCTCCCTGTACCTTGTTCGACACATGCGGCGGCTGCCAGCTGCAGCACCTCAGCTACGAAGCGGAGCTGCGTCACAAGCAGCGGCTGGTGGCCGATGCCCTGCAGCGGATCGGCAAGCTGCCGGTGGAGGTGGTGCACACGAGCAGCTTCGCAAATGGCGGGAATGCTGCTGCTGGATTAACCAGCAGCATAAACTGTGACGTTGGTAATGCAACCGTAGCAGTCGGTGGTGCACACGATGCTGTAAACGATGAGACCGTAGTAGTTGGCGGTGCACACGATGGCGTAAATGATGCGACCGTAGCAGCCGGTGGTGCACACGATGGCGTAAATGATGCGACCGTAGCAGTCGGTGGTGCAAACGATGGCGTAAATGATGCGACCGTAGCAGTCGGTGGTGCACACGATGGCGTAAATGATGCGACCGTAGCAGCCGGTGGTGCACACGATGGCGTAAATGATGCGACCGTAGCAGTCGGTGGTGCAAACGATGGCGTAAATGATGCGACCGTAGCAGTCGGTGGTGCAAACGATGGCGTAAATGATGCGACCGTAGCAGTCGGTGGTGCAAACGATGCTGTCAACGATGCGACCGTAGCAGTTAGTGGTGCAAACGCCACAGCCGCACCGGTTGTTGTGCTGCCAACCTTGGGCATGAACGAGCCTTGGCGCTATCGCAACAAGGCCCAGGTGCCGATTGGTGAGGAGCAGGGTGGTCTTGTCGGTGGATTTTACACTCAGGGCAGCCACAAAATCGTAGATATGGAGACCTGTCTTATCCAGCACGATGATGTGGATGCATCGGTCGCCGGTGTCAAAGCCATTGCCCGCGAACTCGGCATCCGGCCATATCGCCAACAGGAGCATACGGGGGAGCTGCGTCATGTTATCGTGAAGACGGGCTTTGCTACAGGGGAGCAGATGGTTGTACTCGTTACTCGAAGTGCCAAGCTGGAGCGGGAGGCAGAGCTGATCGCTGCTATACGCGCCAGGCTGCCGCTGGTGGTGAGCATCTGTCACAACGTACAGCCGGAACGAACTTCTCTCGTGTTCGGTCGTCATACCCGTGTCTTGTGGGGACGCGAGGTAATTCATGACACCATTGGCGGCATCCGTTTTGCTATTTCGGCGCAATCCTTTTATCAAGTGAACCCGGCACAAACCGAAGTGCTGTACAGCAAAGCGTTGGAGTTTGCGGGGCTTACGGGCCAGGAAACGGTCATTGACGCCTACTGCGGCATTGGCACCATCTCCTTGTTCCTGGCACAGCGCGCGGCCAAGGTTTACGGTGTGGAAATCGTCCCGGAAGCGATTGAAGACGCTCGCCGTAACGCCGAACTAAATGGCATCCGTAATGCGGAATTCGCCGTCGGCGCCGCCGAAGACGTCATGCCGCGCTGGCTCGCCGCCGGCGTCCGCCCCGACGTCATCGTCGTCGACCCGCCTCGCAAGGGCTGCGACCCTGCCCTGCTGGAAACGCTTCTCACCATGCGGCCTGAGCGCATTGTCTATGTATCCTGCAACCCGGCCACACTGGCCCGGGACCTACAGGTGCTGTGCGGCGGGGAGGATGCTGCTTACCGGTGTGTAACGGCGCAGCCGGTGGATATGTTTCCGCATACGGTGCATGTTGAATGCGTAGTGTCAACATACCGTGTTGACAAATAATTGGGAATACTTAGACCATTTGTTTTTAAGCCGAATTACATGTAAAGCTCAAGCGATATTGCTTGGGCTTTTATTATGCGCAGACAGTACTTGAAGACGATCTTAAATAGAGCTAACATACCAACAAAAATCAAGGTATGGAGGCAAGTTCAAATGATCACTGTAAAAGTTGATACGAATACTACTGATCAAGTCTTACAATCAAAAAGCTATTCCCTGTTAGGATTGGATATCGACGATGAGGCATCGAAGCAACTATTAGATTTCGCAAGATAGCATTGCAAACTTGTCCTTGAACATGGTAATGCAGCAACGACTCTATCGCGGGACAAGAAATTAACGAGGATATTCAGAGTTTACGGTTAGCAAGGGATGCTTTTATTGAAGAATTGAGAAAATCTCAAAACAAACAACCACTTGGATGATCTATTCCCAAGTGGTTCTTAACTGATTATTTCTTTCAGAGATTCATTTGTTCTTCCTTATTGGCGGCAAAAGATAAAATCGTATCATTAATAGGAGTACGGTTACACTCAAGTAACTTTCCATTTTTATAAATGCATTTAAATTGATAACTAGTTGATTCGTTTATCATGAATGGAAGAAAATGAGGAATATTAGATGGTATTCCATTGTTTTTAACGTTCAAGACCCAAGAGATTTCCTTCCATTCAAGGATACCTTCATCAACTTTCCTCGGAGTTTCGTAAATATAATTTTCAGGTAGTTTTACAATGAAGGCATACATCCCATCGATGACCCCATTATCATCCCAACTAACGACACCCTTGAACTGTACCTTATTTACCCGGATACCTGTCTCCTCAAAAATCTCTCGTAAAATACTCTCATTTGGTGTCTCTCCACTTTCAATTTTGCCTCCAACTCCATGCCATAGACCCATTGCAGGAGCTTTATTTCGATTTAACATCAGAATCTGATTTCCCTGTTGGATAAAACAAATAGTATAAGTGAACATAGTTTTAAATTCCTGCTTTCATGTTTATATGAATTCGTTATCCTTTACAACTTCGTCCAGTGAATCAAAGGAATCAACATAGCCTCTGTTGATTCCTTCCCACAAATAAAGAGCAGCAATGGTGCAATAAGGCTCCCATAGGCTTGCTTTTTGTTCTAGGTAATCTTTTCCATTTACTTGATCTTCAACATTGTAAACCCATTTAGTCGCACGTTGAAGACCAACATCCCCTAAAGATAAGATGTTCATTCTTCCCAGAGAAAAAATTAAGAACATCTCAGCAGTCCAACTTCCAATTCCTTTAATTTTACTTAATTCTAATATTACGTCATTGTTATTCAGTAATGGTAAGGAGGACAAATTTACCTCCCCAGATAGAACCTTATTTGTAAGATCCCTAATGTAAGTTATTTTTTGTCTTGAAATGCCAATTTCTCTAAATGATTTATCTTCAATTTCACATATGCTTTGAGGAGTAGGTTTTGGACAAAAATCTAATAACCGATTCCAAATAGTATTAGATGCCTTAATTGATAATTGTTGTCCAGTTATTCTTTGAATCAAGGAAACGTAGTAATTATCCTGTATAAATATCGAAACAGTTCCGATTACTTGAATTAATTCACTTAGTCTTTTATCCGCTTTGCTAAGTGTCATGATCCGATCATCTTTATTCGTAAATGTAAGTAATGTAGTCAAGAACTCACCTCAAAAATTGAGAATAAATAATAATTGAATGCGTACGCTCGTTCTGTTATCATAATCAAATAAGGGAACATAGGTTCGAAGTGTAAAAATAACAATCATTTAACGCCATTAATATGATATACTAAGGATTCCTAAAAAAGAAGACATCAGAAAGAAGGCGTTGTAACATGTCAACTAAAGAACTGGAGCTCTCGGGCACTTTCGTATTAAATAAAAGAAAACCTATACATAGATGGTACCCATATTCTGAAGGATATTCATATCCTTTAGTCGAGAAAGAAGTTATTAGAATTGGCAAAAAAATAGATTGTATACTAGACCCTTTTGGCGGATCGGGTACGACGCCTCTTGTTGCCTCCCAAAAAGGAATTAGATCTTATTATACTGAAATGAATCCATTTATGAGATTTGTAGCAGATACAAAGATCAATTCCGTCATTGAAAGTAATCAAGATACGGATGAAATTTTAACGGAATTACTTAAATTACGTGAGAGTCTTCCTTCAATAATAACGCAATCCACAACAATTAGTGAATTTGGAGGATTTGAAAAGTTCTTCGACATTGAAATATTACGTCAAATAAAAAATTACAGTAACTTCATTGATGACGCGAATCATCTCCATCCTTTAACGGTACGCTTTGCCAACTTTGCATTAGCTTGCGTTGCAGTGTCCGTTTCGAACATGGTTCGAAGAACTGATCTTCGTTATGCAAGGGAAGACGAAAAAAAAGAGTACAATAAAAATTTTACCGCCAACATAATGGACAAGCTTACTGAAATCATAACTGATATAAAGGATTGCAGTAGAACCCTGATAAGTAATACATCTTGTTTGGGGGAAGACGCACGATATTTTGACTCGCCAGAAAAAATTGATGTCGTAGTAACATCACCGCCATATTTAAACGGAACCAACTATATAAGAAATACCAAGCTGGAACTAAAACTGATGAAGTTAATCGAGAAAGAAGACGATTTAAAAACACTCCATTCCAAAGGTATCGTCGCAGGAATTAACAACGTTTCAAAAAGGAATATTATTCCCCACATTCTCCCAGAAACATCTGAGTATGTAGAAAAACTTGAAGCTGATTCTTATGACTTACGGATTCCCAAAATGGTGGCAGGGTACTTTTACGATATGAACAATGTTTTTGAAAATTTACATCGGCAAATGAAAAGCGGTGGAACTTTCGTTTTAGATATAGGTGATTCTCAATTTGCAGGGGTGCATATTCCTACTCATGAAATACTTCAAACATTAGCAGTCAAAAATGGTTTTCATTTTATTGATGAGGAAATATTAAGAACTCGCCGTTCAAAAAATGGAATGGTTTTATCACAACGCGTATTACGATTTCAAAATAATTGAGGTGAGTAAATTGATCATTTCAACAGAAAAAAAGTCAGACTTTGAAAATAGAATTAATGAATTTATAAGTGAATTTCCCTATTTATCTCCACCATATAATAGTCGAAATTACGGGCATCGATGGCATTCACTTTGTTCTTACCACGGAAAATTAAAACCAGGCATAGCGAATAGATTAATTGCAGCCTTTACAAATGTTGGAGATGTAGTATTAGATCCAATGTCTGGTGTAGGAACAATACCATTTGAAGCCTGTCTTCAAGGAAGAATCGGTATTGGTAACGATATGAGTGAACTGGCATTTGCAGTAACAAAAGCAAAAGTTGATAAACCACCATTATCTGAAGTGATGTCGGTATTAGGTGAACTTGAAATATTTATTAATTCGTTTAAACAAACTTACACAGATAGTGATGTTCCATATAAAGATTTCGGTCTAAATAAGGTAATTCCTGAATATTTCCACGAGGAGACTTATTCCGAACTCCTAGCTGCAAGATTGTATTTTTCACAACTTGGAAATGGAAAGCTTAATAATACTGAAGCAATGGTACTTTCATGTTTACTTCATGTTTTACATGGTAATCGTCCATATGCACTTTCAAGAAATTCACATCCATTAACGCCATATGCACCAACAGGTGAATTTGTATATAAAAATGTAATTCAACATATAAGAAATAAAATAAATTTAGCGTATAATAAAGGTGAGTTTGAGCATTATATCAATGGGAAGGCTATATTTGGTAATATGTTTGATTTAGGTGAAAAAATAAGTGATGTTGACGTAATCATCACCTCACCTCCATTTGTTGATTCAATTAAGTTTTACAGTATGAATTGGATGAGGCTTTGGTTTGCTGGTTGGGAGCCAGAAGATTTTAAAAAAGCCGAAAGTATATTTATTGAGGGTCAACAGAAACAAAGCCTAGAAGTTTACCGTCCATTCTTTAAAATGTGTAACACAGTATTAAAGAATGGTGGTAGAGTGATCATGCACCTAGGTAAAAGCGTAAAGGTAGATATGGCTGAAGAATTATCACATATTTCATCTGAGTATTTTGAAACTATAGCTATTGGAAACGAAGATGTTAGTAAAGTTGAGAAACATGGTATACGAGATAAAGGCGGAACGATTGCACATCAGTTTTTATTCCTAGAAAAAAAATAAACAGGAAGGTGGATAACCCACCTTCCTGTTTTTAATTTCCAGATATAGTTTCTGGAAACTTACAAGTCCTAGAGTAGTACTCCTGAACCAAATCAATGTCGCCATTCGCCTTAATTACGCGGACAATTGATGCATAAATTTTATCTGCAGTAAGTCGTCCATCCCTGACCTTTTGATAATCGGGTTCATTAAGGAAATCATCAAAAAACCAGACTACATTTTCGATTAAGAGATCAATCACCTGTTGATTAGCTTTTGTAGATCGAATTGTATCGTCGTCAATTCCCGTGATTTCCTGTAACTTCATTAATTCACTTTCAGAATAAAATTGGACTGGGAAATGGTCGCGTTTACTTGAATTGTGTTCTGCACATAGACAAGTTGCTGTTTCATCCAAGCGATAAAGGAATGCTAGGGGCATCGTATGATCTAAATGCATTTCATCCAATTGTAACTTTATACCGCATTTAAAGCACCGTTGCCCGAACTTATTCCAGATAAATTCGGAAAACTCCTTCTTGGTTCTTTTTAAAAATTCGAAATGGACAATGTTTCGATCTAGCAAATTATTAACCAACACTTCAATAGCTCGACGGCGTAATGAATCCTCCCTGAACTGTTGACTATTTCTTAATGGATTTAGTGCTGCGTTTACATAGTACTTCTTGCATGGAGTACATTCAAGTTGATGACCGTAATGAGTAGTTACAAACCCATCTTGAATGAAGTCCGCATTTAAGTTGTCATGATTCAGATCGTCAAGATTGTCAATTTTGTATTTATTGAACAACGGATGCTTACACGGAGCTTTTTTCTTACAATGTAACGAAAATCCAAGAGTTTGGATTTCATCATAAATATTTATCGGAAGATAACGGTCGCAGCGATTACAGCCTTTCAAGACAACATCGTCACCGATTCCAAGCATATCATGATGTGGACTGTGAAGATAACTAGCAAAAGGCAAGTGGGTTTGCAGGTAATATATTTGAGGAACGTGCATGAACGTTTTTTTCTTGAAATCCTCAAATAGACTTGAATCTTTGTATCCTTCGTAATTAATTGAATCAAAGTCAAAGCCGATAAACTGAAGGATATTATGGTCAGATACAGATTCAAAAATTACTTCGACGCATACATCTTGAATGATATCTCCAAGCTCCAAGCTAATTTCTTTATGAAAACCAAGAGGGCTCCACGTGTTCGGTTCCAATGGCTTGACTAATGATTTGCTATATTCGAATTCCTCATCATACCCGCTAATTTTAAAGGTTAATTTGAAGTGAACCTTTAATTTTTCAAGAGTATGAACGTACCCTCCGAAAGCGACTATTCCAAGATTAGATTCAAATAATTCTTGCAAGTCCAATTTGTCGCGCTTGAAAACGAACTTTTCGACCTTTTTGCTACATTCATAACTTTCCGAGGTTAGGATGATACATTCCCCTCCGGATTTATTTCCTGAAACTTTGAATCCGCTTCTTCTTGTTACTGGACGGCGATGATAAGTTCTAAAAACCTTTTTCTGCATACGGATAACACTCCCTTTTACAAATTTTCAAAGAAAACGGTCATTTCTACATCAAGTGCTGTGACGAGCCTATAAAGATTGTAAATAGAGGGACACTTTTCACCACGTTCGATGGCGCCGATATATGTGGGGTCAAGACCCGATATTTCAGATAATTTTGCCTGTGTTAACCCTTTTTCATTGCGAAGAAGACTTAATCGATAACCAACTAATTTAGAGTATTTATGTCTTTCCATAAGTTTCCTGCACCTCGGTTCTAGATATAGGATACACATGAATTGCACTCTTTAAAACTGTCTAAAAGCATTATTACAGAGAGGTGCAAGGTGTTTTTTATCCTGTCAAATAAATCCTTTTATTTTACGTAGTCCAAGAATTGTTTATATCGAACACATATTCGCATATTTGAGATTGAATGACGAGTAATTTGGCTGGTTCATCCAATTGTTATTTGTGCGATCATAAAAAAATAAGAGTTACTCGGATTGCTCTTAACATTTTACTTGCTAGTACAGCTAGGACTAAAAATTGCCTGCAAATATTAGGATTACGGTCATTTTTTCATGGAGTTGGCTCCAAACTGGTATCGCACATGCTGTGTTTATCTGCCATTTTCGCTTCATATGATGGGTTTCAAATGATGGAGTATACACCGCTTTAATAGGACTTTGCAGGCGGTTCGTGAGGCATTCCTTGCCGCATTGGGATACTCTGGTGGAGTTTGGGTTTCGCATGGATGTTCAGCATACAACTTTTTTGATATTATTGGTGCAGAGGGGTTGTCGTTTAGCTTACCTTTCCTATTTAGGGGATAATAGTATTTTCAGCGAGAGGAGTCATCTTAAATGTTGAAGCTGGTTAAAGAGCGAGAGGTTGTTGCCTCACCGAACCAAATGCCGAATCCTGTTGCGGCTCTATGGGAGATCTCACATTCCGCACCCTGATCATGTGGTAGCGAATGGCTTTTTTGGGGGTCAGCAAGCCGTTAAACGGGTGTAGCGATGGCTTCAGAAGCAACACCATCGCTGAGGCAAGTCGATTCAGTTAGCCGAGGTAAACCGATTCATCCAAACCGAG
>NZ_JBBBNV010000033.1:0-43221 GCF_037137075.1 Paenibacillus sp. y28 | reverse complement strand
TTCGTGCTTTCAGTGTATCACATCGCTTGGTAAGATTAACCTGTTAACGTTGAGGTATTTGAGATTTTAAGCACTAGTCCCCGCGCTGAACGCCCTCGCTTGGATTGTTTTGTGCCGGATGCTTTGTGTTGCGGGCAATGACTTCTTTGGCAAATTCATTGTTGAAGGCGTATTTGTTGCCGTCGGACTGCTTGAACTTCGGATACTTGTGCTTTGGCATATCGTCACCTCCAGAAGGATGAAGGACCGGCGAAAGGAAGCCGCGAAAAAGCAGGAGGCTGCAGCCGTGCAGCTCCACATGCTCCAGTCAGCAGAAGTTGCTGCTGCCGCTGCTGCCGCGGGTCCTCTCCGGTAGTATGCCCGGATAAGAGCCAGGCTGTGTGTGCTTTGTTTTGCCAAGCCGAGCGGGGAACAGTTGACAGCAGGATAAACAGGACATTTAAACATCATTACGACCCGTATACAGCCGCGCAGACGTATGAAACGTACCGCAAGGTCAGCCAGTGACCCCGCAGGCCATTCTGGATGTGCCCCCGGGGCAGACGCCGCAGAATGTGGTTCAGGGCGCGTAATTGCTCTCTCGGCATAAGAGGAGAAGGGAGAAGGGGCGATGTGCGGTGCGATTGGTGGGTGTGTGTCCGTTTTTTGATGCTTTACCAGAATGGTAAACAAAGCGGGGAACCGGCGTGCTTCTCCTCACCTCAAGCAGGCTGGGGCAAGAAGGCGGTGGTCACCCGTTGTGCAGCTCCGCCGAGCTTATATGATTGCTATCTTATCCAAGGCGGCCCGGCAGAACGGGCATTCGCAAGCATCCCCCAGGGAAGCGGGTTTCAGGCTTCTCCGGCGGGATGCTTCTTGTTATCTGCAAATGGTCTGAATCCGCCTGGGCGGAGCATGAACCGCTTCGTCTCCGCCCGTGAGGAGGACTAGCATTGCCCCCGGGTGGACAATCGGGTATGATGAAGGCAAATATCATTCCATAGAGATGCGGGTCCGCCCAACAGGAGCCGCTTTGCCGGAGAGGAGCCATGACAATGAACGAGAAGCGGTTTACCCCTGAAGAGGCGAACCGGATGCTTCCGCTGATCCGCTTGGAGCTGGAGGCGCTGCAGAAGACGAAGAAGGAATTTGAAGAGAAGCTTTTCGAGCACCGGCAGCTCAAGACCAGGCAGCTTGCCGAGCATGTCCGGGTGGACGAAGAGCGCTTTTTTATACTGGAGAGCGAAATGGAATTTCTCCAAATTCAAGCCCGCACCCAAATTCAGAGCTTTACCTTAAAGGGCATTCAGCTTAAGGATATTGATTTGGGCCTGGTTGATTTTCCTGCGGTCATCGATGGGGAAGAGGTGCTGCTATGCTGGCGGCAGGGAGAAGAGCGTGTAGCCCATTATCACGGCTATGAGGACGGCTATGCCGGACGCAGGCAAATTGAGGAATAGCACTATTTCTTATCGATAGATAATGGAAGCTAGATTATTCAAAATGAAAGAATACTAGAGATATCGTGCCGTTAAAAGCCTTGTATCCGCTCTCATGCCCCTTCGCAGCCGGGACTGCCGGTATTGTTGCGTGTATAATAAAGGCTTGCAGAGTAACGGCTGCTGTAAGGGCGCGGTGGCGTGGAAGCTCGCTTTTACGGTATGTACGGAGGAAAGGAAGTTACAAACGTGTCACAAGCACAAGTTTCAAACGGGCGGTTGACGACGGTCCGCACCGATTTGCTGTCCGGTATTACGGTTGCGCTGGCGTTGATTCCCGAGGCTATTGCCTTCTCCATTATTGCGGGTGTTGACCCGATGGTCGGCCTGTATGCCTCTTTTTGCATTGCGATGATTACGGCGATTGCCGGCGGGCGGCCCGCCATGATATCCGCCGCGACAGGCGCTATGGCGCTGGTGCTGGCAAGTCTGGTCCGGGAGCACGGCTTTGAATACATGCTGGCCGCGACCATCCTGACCGGTGTGCTGCAATTTCTGATGGGGCTGCTGAAGCTGGGCCGGTTTATTACCTTCGTGCCGCATCCCGTGATGCTGGGCTTCGTTAATGCCTTGGGGATACTTATCTTCACGGCGCAGCTGCCGCACTTTAAAGGCGCGGGCTGGCAGCTTTACGCGCTGGTGGCGCTGACGCTGGCAATCATTTATATTTTGCCCCGGTTTACGAAGGCGGTCCCTTCTCCGCTTGTAGCGATTGTGGTGGTCGGCTCGCTGGCGGTTGCGCTGGGCGTTGACCTGAAGACCGTCGGCGACATGGGCGATATCCGCAGCACGCTGCCGCTGTTTCATTTGCCGGAGGTGCCGCTCTCGCTGGAGACGCTGCGTATTATTTTCCCGTATTCGCTGTCGCTGGCACTGGTCGGCATTATGGAATCGCTCCTGACAGCCACACTTGTTGATGAGCTGACCGATACGAAGAGCAACAAAAATCGGGAAATCAAGGGCCAGGGTCTGGCCAACTTCGTGACCGGCCTGTTCGGCGGCATGGCGGGGTGCGCGATGATCGGGCAAACGGTCATTAATGTCCGTTCAGGCGGCCGGACAAGGCTGTCCACGTTCACAGCCGGTGTGTTCCTGCTTATTCTGATTATGCTGCTGGCGGATATCGTGAAGCAAATCCCGATGGCTGCGCTTGTCGGAGTGATGATTATGGTGTCCTTCAGCACGTTCAATTGGTCCTCGCTGAAGCTTCATCAGGTGCCGCGCGGCGATGCGGTGGTCATGCTCATTACTGTCGCGATTGTGCTGGTAACTCACGACCTGTCCAAGGGCGTCATCGCCGGTGTGCTGGTGAGCGCGCTGCTGTTCGCCTGGAAGGCGGCGCACATTAAAGCGGAGGCCGTACAGCAGAAGAACGGAGCCAAGCTGTATCGCGTAAGCGGCCCGCTGTTTTTTGCCACAGTTTCCTCCTTTGCCGAGCTGTTCGATTACAGCGGCGATCCGGAGACGGTGACGGTTGATTTTACACACTCCCAGGTTTGGGATCAATCCGCAGTTACAGCCGTCGGCAAGCTGATCGCCAAATATGAGCAGGCCGGCAAAAAGGTATCGATTACCGGACTGAACGAACACAGCCGCCGGCTTGTTGAGCAGGTCGGACTCTCGGGGTCGTCCGGGGCCCACTAGATGGGCTGAGTAAATGTGAGATCTATAAAAGCAGGAATCGATTCTGTCCTGTAGAAGCATTCTGAAGCTGGACACATTTTATCGCTTCAAACGCCGAAATGGTTGAAATAAAGCCGAATTGCCTCAAATCCTGCAGAAATCAAGAACAAATTCCCATTTTACAATCCGATTAATCGGGCTGAAAAATGGGAATTTTTTAATTTGGATGCCTTTGGTCGAATCTAACACTTGCGTTTCGCCCAAAGGATGAATATAATTGAAATTGAGATTGAGAATTATTATCAACCAAATAAGAATTATGATCAAATCACGTCAGCCGTTATTTCAGTTGAACCACATGGGAGCACATACATAGAGCTGGCAGACGATTGCGCTAGCCCAGCCTGCACAATAGCAATACATCTACTTAAGCGAAGAAGGAGCGAAACTGCAATGGCGAATTTACTTGTGGTCGGTGCCGACCATTTAGGGAATATGAAGGATCATTTGAATGAGATGGGCTTTCGGGAGGTGCTGCACATTTCCGGCCGCAAATGCCAGGCGGTCAAGAAGGGCATTCCGGAAAATGTCGATGCGGTGCTCGTCCTGACGGACTACGTGAATCACAACCTGTCCAAGGTCATCAAGCAGCAGGCGAAGGATCAGGAGGTGCCGATTTATTATGCGAAGCGTTCCTGGTGTTCGGTGCAAAAAGTGCTGTGTGATTGTCGCGAGCTTTGTAAAGCCGCACAGGAAGGCAGCTGCGGCGTGCAGCGCGGGCGGGCGTAAACAGAAGGCAGCGCGGCTAGCCGCGCAATGCCTTGCGCATAACAATAAATTGGGCCTTTCATTGCGCGAGACGCGCTTCAAGCAGAAACGGACGTCCATTTCAACTGGAACGTCCGTTTTTTGTATGTAATTTTTCATCGGGCGCACGATTGGAGGAGAAAAAAAGGGATTGAAGTGAAGCAGGACTTGAAAGCTCAAAGGTAACAAGCCTGGTGTATCGCGCGGGGAGTGTATTCCATAGGGGGCTTGGGGAAGAATCCCCCCTGAGCAGCCAGAGGCAAACGGCTAATTCACAACCTTGGCCGCTGGCTGCTCAGGGGTATCGACCGGTTCAATATGAACATGAACGAAATGAATTTGATGCACCTTCATCATTTTTTCTTCAATTTCCTCGCAAATTTCATGGCTTTCCCACACGTTGAGCCGGTAGTCCACGCAGACGACAACATCGAGCAGCACCTGATTGCCGTGCTGCCGGGCCCGCAGGTCCTTGATTTCATCGACACCCTCAATATGCAGTATTGTGTCCCGAAATTCATCGAGCCGCGTCTCATCGAATCCGTCCGTGAGCGAATGGGACGTTTCGCGGAATATATCGATCGCCGTTTTGCAAATCAGGATGCCGATAATGAGTGCAGTTAAAGTATCCAGCCACTGCAGGCCGAAACGGGAAACGCTAATTCCGCCAAAAGCTCCCAGGCTCACGAGCGCGTCAGAGCGGTTGTCCGCCGCCGCCGCCCGCAGCGCCTGACTGTCTACCTTGCGGGCCAGGCGCATGTTGTAGGCATACACGAAGAACATAATCACTGAGCAGCCGAGCGCAATCCAGGCGGCAGGCATATCCGGCGCAGCTGCTTTTTCCGGCGACAAGAGGCTGGTGACAGCCTGGTACAGCACCTGGAGGCCAACGGTGATCATGAGAATGGAGGCGACCAGCGCGGCGATCGTCTCCGCCCGGAAATGGCCGTAGGGATGGTCATCATCCGGCGGCTTGCGTGAGAGCCGCAGGCCGACCAGAACAGCGAGGGAGACGACGATATCGGAGGTATTGTTCCAGCCGTCGGCCGTCAGGGCCTCGGAGGCGAAATACCAGCCGGATGCCAGCTTGAGCGCGGCCAGAACAAGATAGGCGCCGATGCTGAGCCAGGCCCCCTTCTCACTTTCCTTGATGTTGTTGTATACGTCCACGGTACGCTGCACCTCTTCCGTTTTATTTGCTCTACACATGATAACGGATGAATCCCGTGTGGGTCTAGAGAAACAGTTTTACCGCCGCGCCGATTTATTGGGGCTATTCAAGGAATTTGATAACCGCAAAACTTGTTGAAACCGACAAAAAAAGTTGCCTCAGGGCAGGTTATGCCGGATCGGGAGTGGGAGTTGAAATATGAAGTGAACAGGAATAGGCCGAGCCCGATACCTGGCCAGGGAAGGCAGAGCATTTCGCTCTGGCCTGCCGCCAGCACTGTGCCTGTGAATAGCGCCGCAACGGCAAGCATTTGCCTGCCGCCCGGCCTTTTGCGTGACAGCAAGGCATCGAGCAGGACGCCAATCCACACGAACTGGAACAGGAGAATCATTACCAGCGAAGCCGGGACGTACTGCAGGGAGCCGTAGTAGAACAGGCTGGTCAGACCCATGGGCAGCCCTGCAGCGAGCAGCGCGATCATGTCCTTCCAAAGCGGTCTTCCGAATCTATTGGCTCCAGGCGCTGTTTGTCCGCCGTGAGCCGTCCGACCGATCGGGGTGACCGGACCGGATGTCCGCCGGGCCTGCTGCCACAACGCGAGCAGCCACATCAGCAGCAGGACGAACAGCATTTGCGAGCCGGACACTTGCCCGGCACGAAAGCCTTCATCATAAGCCTGTTTAATAAAGGTGGACAGCACGCCATAGCTGCATGCGTCAGGCAAAACGTATAGCATGTATTTCAAAGGAAGTCCCTCAATTCAGGTATGGATTCGACGTGTCGAGTCGCCGAATAGGTCCGGCCGGCTTCATTAAGTAAGGATAGAGCAGCACAAGGCCAGCGGCATACAGGGCAAAGGCGAAATAAGCCGGCGCCAAATGCCAAAAATCCGTATACCCGATAGCGGCATGAACACTGAAGCCCGCCAAAAATCCCGGAAACCCGCCAACCAGCAATGTCCACCAGAGCCAGCGCTGCCCCTGCTGCAGGCCCCACAGCGCTGTCGCCAGCAGCGCCAGGGCGTTGGAGAACAGCGCTCCGCCGAAGCCCGCGCGGTCGTGGGCGATGAGCGGCAGCAGACGCTCGTTGATTTGAGCAAGCATGTCCGGCGTCGTACAGAGAAATTCCAAATCCGTAGCCACAAAAATGCCCGTAATTCCTACAACAGAAATGACGATTCCGCCGATGGCCAGCGCGAAGCCGAGAATGACGAACAGCAGCTGCCCCCACTGGGCAAGCCTCCAGCTCCGGTCATTCCGCAGGTTCGGCTGATCCTTGAGCGGCAAATCGGCGCCGCTTCGCATGGACATGATGAACATGGGCAGCAGCAGCGCACCGGCCAAGGCATGAAGCGGATCGAAATAGCCGTAGCCGAGATACAGGAAGAAGCTGCTGAAGCCAACTAGCCCGGAAGTGAGCAGCGCCGTTCTGGCCCAGTGCAGCCCCTCCCGCAAACCATAGCGTCCAAGCTGATAATAAAGAATGCCGATGGAGATCATCGTCCCGGCCAAGGTGACCCGGTCGTGGGACATAAACGGCAGCAGCCTGCCGTTCGCCCCGGCGATCTGCTCCGGGGTCATCAGCAAATAGGCCAAATCATAAGGCAGCACAACCGTAGTGGCGGCAATAATCCAGGCCAGCAGGCCGCCGATAATCATGCCGATGCCAAGCAGGCACATCCAGCCCCAGCTGTGCCAGAAGGGGGGAGCGGAAGGGAGCTTCGCCGCCCCCGATGCGATTTGCTCATAAATAAGAGCTTCATTGACCCGTTTGGCCAGTCCCGGCCCGGCGTATACCATCCCGCTGTGCAGCTGCACGTAACTTGCCCCTGCCTGCTTCAGCTCCAGGGCGTCCTGCGGCTCATGGACGCCTCCGGCGGCAATAATAGGGAGCTCCGGGCCGATTCGGCGGCGCAAACAGCTTAGCAGCCGGATGGACAGCTGCTTCCCGTTACGGCCGGCGACATCGCCCTCGGCGGTTTGCTGCGTATCGCCGAGGGCGATTCCCGCCCATCCGGTGAGCTGGCCCTCCGAGGCCAGCGATTCCAGCCGATCGGGCGGATAGTCCAGCGGCACATACAGCAGCAAGGGCACAGCGGGACAAGCGCTGTGAAGGGCTTGTGCGACTGCCTCCAGATAAAGGGAAGCCTCCTTGCTGCTCCAGCCCGGATGGAGCCCGTCGATGTACAGGGCGGCGGCATACGGGCTAAGCTGCTCTGCCAGCAGCTTCATCTGATTTACTGCATCCCTCGCTGTGCTGCCGGGCATAGGAGCCAGGCGCAGCATGATAGGAAGCCGGTGCCCCTGCTTGCGCTCTAACCGGCGGAGTGTATGCGCCAGGCCTTGATTTTCAAACCGGTCGGGATAAATGATAGCTTCCGATGAAAGCTCACGCTTCATCGGCGCTTCTCCTGCAACCGGCTGCACAGTAACCGGGCCGATTTCGACAAAGCCGAACCCGAATTGGGCCAGCGCCCGGTGAGCCGTGCCCAGCGGATCTAATCCGCCGCTCAGGCCGACAGGATATTTCAGTGGAATGCCGGCCAGCTTGCTTTCCAGTAAAGGAGCGGTTTCCATATGGCCGAGTGTGCGTATGACCAGGGAGCCGAGCGGAAGCCTGCTGAGCAGTCCGATGGCATGGAGCGTGACCGCCCGGCTTGCGGCGGCCGGAAGCCGGAATAGCAAAGGACGGAATAAGGTTTGGTACGACCAGTCTGGCAATGCGGGTTCCTCCCTTTCACTTGAATCGGTTTGCTGCTGCGGAGTATGACACTACATGTCCATTTTCCTTCAGCGGGGAATTTTGTCAAGCTGCCGCTCTTTTTGGAATTTGGAGGCAGGAATAGTACAATAATAACTATCCATCGCAGAAAAGGGGCAATCAGTAAATGACACGCACGCACAAAAGGCTTACAATCTTGGATTTTTTGAAAAGGGCTATTTTTCTCACGCTCGGCGCCATCTTAATGGCGGTTGCACTCGAAGTCTTTCTCGTCCCGAATCAGGTCATTGACGGCGGAATCACCGGTATTTCCATTGTGCTGTCCCACGTGACTCCGGTTCCTCTCGGACTATTCATCTTCTTCATCAACGTTCCGTTTCTCATCCTCGGCTACAAGCAAATCGGCAAAACCTTTGCCTTTTCCACTTTATATGCCATCGGTTTAATGTCCGCCACCACCGCGCTGCTTCATCATGTAGATCCGTTTACGAATGAGAAAATATTGGCGGTCCTGTTCGGCGGGCTGATTCTCGGTCTAGGCATCGGTCTGGTGATCCGTTTCGGAGGATCGCTGGACGGGACAGAAATTGTTGCCATCCTCCTGTCCAAGAAAACCCGGATTCCGGTCGGCCAAATCGTCATGATAATTAACGTCTTTATTTTTATCATTGCCGGCTTCGTGTTCGGATGGGATTCAGCCATGTATTCGATTTTCACTTTCTATATCGCCGCCAAGGTCATGGATATTGTTGTAGAAGGCCTGGATGAATCCAAATCGGTAACGATCATCTCTAGCGAATATGAAGAAATCTCGGAAGCCATCATCAGCCGCCTGGGCCGCAGCACGACCTACATTTATGCCAAGGGCGGCTACACCAAGGAAGATACGCAAATGATTTATTGTGTGGTGACGCGGCTGGAGGTCGCCAAGCTGAAGGCGATTGTGCATGAAATTGACAGCAAGGCGTTTATTTCCATTCAGCATGTATCCGATGTGCTGGGCGGCAATTTTGAGAAAAACAACATTCACTAAGCATTTCGTACTGAAAAGATACTCTGTTCGATCCGATCCTCTTCCGGGCAGATCGTAACTAGACGTCCCGCTGTGCTTGCCTGCGGCCGCAATCGGCTGTTTGCTGCACGGCGGGACTTATTTTTTCCAGGAAGAAAATATTCGGCGTATAACCGGGAACGACGGGCTTAAGGGCGAGCGGCCGGTTATTTTTCGTCATGTATCAGAATAATTTATAGATACGAAGAATCCTGCTTATAAACGGATGCAGCTCGTTTGGAGGAAGGGAAAGCTATTTTTCTAGAAAAAACGTATTGACACGCGGGTTTGCACGATTATATAATACGTTCAACAGCAAAACATACTAAATTAATAGGAATTGTGGGTAATCAAGCAACCGGACCACCGGAGGGAGGGATCAAGCCGCTGAACCTGAAGGAGCCTGCTGCAAGACACACTGCATGACTGATGACGATGGAGGGACTGGCGATGGAACATCATATTTGGATACCGGCAGGAGAAACGGAGCTTGCCGCTACATTACATTACCCGACGGCGCAAGCCGGTGAAGGGGAGGCGGGCCGGTTTCCGCTCATCGTTATATGTCACGGCTTCGTAGGCAGCCGGGTCGGCGTTGACCGGTTGTTCGTCAAAGCGGCACGCGAATTCAGTTCACAAGGGTATATGGTGCTGCGCTTTGATTTTGCGGGCTGCGGGGAAAGCCATGGGGACTATGGAACAGGCGGTTTAACGTCTTTGATTGAACAAACCCGCCATGTGCTTGATTATGCTTTGCAAAAAGACAGCGTTGATCTGGCACGGGTCATTCTGCTGGGACACAGCCTCGGCGGCGCAGTCGCCCTGCTTACGGCCGCACGCGACAAACGCGTCAAGACGCTGGCCTTATGGGCGCCGGTCGCTCATCCGTTCTCGGATATTGTCAAGATCACGACCAAACGCGTGTATGAGGAGGCAGTAAGCCGGGGAGGGGCCGATTATTTAGGCTACACCCTGCAGCCGGTGTTTTTTGAATCGTTGACCGAGTACCAGCCCTTTCAGGAAGTGAAGAAATTCAGCGGGGATGTGCTGCTTGTGCACGGGACTGCGGATGAGATCATCCCGGTCGATTACACGTTTTTATATCAAAAGGTTTTTTGGATGCGCAGTGAAGGTCAGTGCGAGAAAGAAATTTTGTTTCAGGCGGATCATACCTTCTCGGCGGGAGACAGCAGCCGGCTGGCGATCAGCAAAACGCTTGATTGGCTGAACTACACCCACAACAAAAAGAAAGAGTGGCACGGCTGGTCCATATAAAATCGGATAGCTGCTGCCATAGGGGCCGAAGGGCAATTTTTTTAGAGAACAAAACCAAGTAAATTCATATGAAATAAAGGGAATGGAGATGGGTTCAATGAGCAGTACGCACGGGCTTGATGAGTTGTGGGTGGGGCGTATCCTTGAAAGCGTGTCGGACCTGAGCTACGGAACGGTGCTCATTACGGTGCATGACGGGCGAATCGTTCAAATCGAGCGTTCCGAGCGCCGACGGTTCGATATGCAGGAGAACGAGCTGACGAAGCCCGCCGGGGGGAAGACGCAACGCGTAAAGTAGAAAAAAATGAGGTAGAGAAGAAGGGAGTCTTGTGATGATGAAGCGTGTCAAAAAATACGGTATTATTCCATTTGTACTAAGCCTGGGGTTGCTTGTTTCCGCTTGCGGGGGAGGGGGCCAGGCCACACAGGGCACAGCCGGAGGCCAAACGCCGGCTTCGGGCGACAAGGCGGCATCCTCCGCGAAGCCGCCGGTTGAGCTGCTGAACGTATCCTATGATCCGACACGGGAGCTGTACGATAAATTCAATAAAGCGTTTGTGAAGCACTGGCAGGAGAAAAACGGCCAAACCGTGACGATTAAGCAGTCCCACGGCGGCTCCGGGGCACAGGCCCGTTCGGTTATCGACGGCTTGCAGGCCGATGTGGTTACCCTGGCGCTCGGCTACGATATCGACGCAATTCAGGGGGTTGGCCTTCTGAATAAGGATTGGCAGTCCAAGCTGAAGGACAACAGCTCGCCGTATACGTCCACCATCGTTTTCCTGGTGCGCAAAGGCAATCCGAAGGGCATCAAGGACTGGGATGATTTGCTGAAGCCGGGCGTATCCGTCGTCACCCCGAACCCGAAAACATCGGGCGGCGCGCGCTGGAACTACTTGGCGGCTTGGGGCTATGCGCTCAAGAAAAACAACAACGAGGAAGCCAAGGCACAGGAATTTGTAACCCAGCTGTTCAAAAATGTGCCGGTGCTGGATTCCGGCGCACGCGGCGCGACAACGACCTTCGTAGAGAAGGGCATCGGCGATGTGCTGATTGCATGGGAGAACGAGGCGTTCCTGTCCATTAATGAGCTGGGCAAGGACAAATTCGAAATTGTGGTGCCTTCCATTAGTATTTTGGCTGAACCGCCGGTTGCTGTTGTAGACAAAACCGTTGATAAACGCGGCACGCGCGAAGTGGCTCAAGCTTATTTGGAATACCTGTACTCGGAGGAAGGACAGACGATCGCGGCTCAAAATTACTACCGCCCGCGTCTGGAATCGGTAGCGGCCAAATTCAAGGACCAATTCCCCAAAATCGACCTGCTGACCATCGATAAAGACTTTGGCGGCTGGCAAACAGCGCAGAAGAAGCATTTTAACGACGGCGGTGTGTTTGACCAAATTTACAAGCCTAGCAAATAAGATTTGGTGATGAGCGTCTACCGGTCCACCGGAGACCTCCTTCTCTCCTTTCGTTCTCCTGCATCGCAGTGTGAGGGCGGATGTTGATAAGGGGGTCTTTTTAAATGTTGAAGGAGGAATGTTTATGGCGGCAATTGGAGGGGCAACGCAATGGCAGGCGGTTCAGCAGCTGGCGGGCGTGACTGAGCCGGGCGAGGCGGTGCAGCTGCCGGATCTGCTGTTTCATCAATATTGCAGTGAGGTGTTTCGGATTAACCGGGGGATTTACAACACCATCGATGAGTGGCTCTACCGCAGCGGCTACGTCACGATTATCAAAAGACGGGAAGCAGCGCTGTCGTTTCTCGACTATGTAAATCGCCAGCCCCAGGAGGGACCGGGGCAAAGCTTGCGGTCTATCCGGTTCGGCCAGGGCGGGCTGACGCGGCTGCTGCAGGAATATTTCGCTGCCCATTAACCGGGCTGTCGGTCCCAGGCAAACATAGAGCGGAGTGTTCGCCGATCGGCGCCGGCACGCTGCAGAGGAGGAGACAACACATGGCTACAGCACAATGGCTTGAAATATCGAATGTCAGCAAAACGTTCAGCACCCCTCAGGGCGTCGTTCAGGCGCTGCGGGATATCCGGCTCAACATTCGCGAAGGGGAATTCGTAACGGTGATCGGTCCGAGCGGCTGCGGCAAAAGCACCCTGCTCAAAATTGTGGCCGGTCTTGATACAGGCTACGAAGGCTTGGTGACACTTAACGGGCAGCGGGTGGAACGGCCTAGTATTGAAAAAGGGTTTATTTTTCAGGAACCGAGGCTGTTTCCATGGCTTTCGGTCGAGAAAAATATTGCGGCTGATTTGTCGCTCAAGGACCCGGCCATCCGGCGCAGGGTGGATGAGCTGATTGAGCTGGTGCGGATGAAGGGCTTTGAACAGGCGTATCCGCGTGAGCTGTCCGGTGGAATGGCGCAGCGGGTGGCGATTGCCCGGGCCCTGCTGCGCAGCCCGAAGGTGCTGCTGCTCGACGAGCCGTTCGGGGCGCTGGATGCATTCACCCGCAACCATATGCAGGAGGTGCTGCTCGATATTTGGCAGCAGAACCGGACGACAATGATTTTCGTCACGCATGATATCGATGAGGCCATTTATCTTGGGGAGCGGGTTGTCATTATGAAAGCGCGGCCGGGCTCGGTCAAGCATGTAATTCCGGTGGATTTGCCGTATCCCCGCAAAAAAGCGAGCACTGCGTTCCAGGAGTTCCGCCATCTTGTGCTGAGCGAGTTCGAGAAGGTGGATGAGCTGGAGCTGATCGACAGCTCGGGCATCTAGAAGGAGGATGCAGCCCCAGCTTCGGGCTGGATCTGACCCGTCCATCGCTGGCAGCCGGAGTTCAATCCTGTTGAATACGATGAGGATAATCACACCGGGCGCGGGATTCTCAGCGCCCGGTGCTGCTGTGTTCCGGCAGCCTTTCTAATCTCATCATTGCCTGCATAGTTTCCGCACCGCGCGCAGCTCCCAGCGCGCAGTGTTTCGCTGCATGACGGCGGTCGAGCGCCGGGTGCCGCGTCCCCTTCCTGTACATTGACCCTCGGTCGCCGGTAGAGTACGCTTGTATGAAGAACCTATTTAATGAAGAAAAGGTGAGCACTAATGACTGAATCCCTCCCAACGACTTCCTCCTGCGGCTGTTCGGTCGGGCGAAACGCAAACGCAGCACCTGAGACGGCGTCCACTGCCCCTTTGCGGCAGGCTTCGCAGCAGGAGCAGCTCAAGAAAAGCATGATCCTGCTGCCGGGCGGTGAATTCCTGATGGGCACGAATGACGGCGAAGGCTTCCCGGCTGACGGGGAAGGGCCTGTTCGCACCGTGACGCTGGGTCCGTTCCGCATGGATGCCCACGCCGTTACTAACGGCCAGTTTCGGGACTTTGTCCGGGATACCGGGTACCGGACGGAAGCGGAGCGGTTCGGATGGTCGTATGTGTTCCACCTGTTTGTTTCTCCAGAGACAAAAGACACGGTGACGAATGCGGTACAGGAGGTTCCGTGGTGGTGGAAGGTGGACGGCGCTTGCTGGGAACACCCGGAAGGTCCCGATTCCGATATTGCAGCCCGGCTTGACCATCCCGTGGTCCATGTTTCATGGAATGATGCGCAGGCATACTGCACCTGGGCCGGCAAGCGTCTTCCGACCGAAGCGGAGTGGGAATATGCCGCCCGCGGAGGGCTCGTTCAGCGCCGCTACCCGTGGGGAGATACGCTGCTTATCGACGGGCAGCATCAGTGCAACATTTGGCAGGGCTTGTTCCCTAGAAAAAATCACGCCTCGGACGGCTACCTGGGAACAGCCCCGGTACAAGCCTTTCAGCCGAACGGGTACGGACTGTACAATATGGCGGGCAACGTGTGGGAATGGTGCGCGGATTGGTTCAGTCCCGACTTCCACGTGAACGGCCCGAGGCTGAACCCGAAGGGCCCGTCCAAGGGGACGAACAAGGTGATTCGCGGGGGCTCCTACCTGTGCCACAAATCTTACTGCAACCGCTACCGGGTTGCGGCCCGAACCTCCAATACGGCAGATAGCTCCACCGGACATATGGGCTTCCGCTGCGCAGCCGATGTATAAGACATTTCTGACAAGGACGAGCTGTGCAGCAACGGCTGACCACCGATTCAGCGGCATACCGGGAGCTGGAATCTGCAAGTTAGCGTCACACCGCGCGCAGGGAACTGCACGCGGTGCCCGGCGCGGAGTCATGCTGTCACTGCTAGTCCTACATCAGCTTCACTTACAGGATTTCCGTATGCCGACCGGCATGCGTTTTTTTGTGTTTTTGTTTTCGGCGGTGCTTCACGATAAGCCAAAAGCGATTTGCTTTGAAACCAGAAATTTCTTGGTACGTATATTATTACGCAAATATAAATTTCCTTGAACTATTAGTATGAATTCCAATAAATAAGGAGCTCAAGGAAAAGACAAAAGGGGAGAGTCAATAGGATGTTGAATCGCAACAAAAAAATGGTGTTGTTCATTGGCATGGCGAGTGTAATGTTGCTCGCTAGCGGATGTGCCAAAGAAAAAACGGACGAGGAAAAACTGGCAGAAGCAGTTCAGAATTCATTAGCTAACGCAGTAAATAAACAGGATGCTTCCGCTTCCGCTAAAAAGGAAGAGCCCACTGTAGAGTCGAAATTGGAAGAAATTAGTAAGTTTATTACCGTTTCATTTTGGAACGAAGGTTTTGTTACTATTAGTTGGTATAAAAATAGTGGGACTGGTAGCACGGGTGAGAAAATCGACATCGATTTCACAATTGAGCGTCTCGGCAAAGCAATGGAAAAAAAGGAAGAGTATAACACATTTATACAAGGCTTAGATGGGAAATATGATCATGTGAAGCAAGTTTGGTCAAAACTGTCAGTAGAGACCGATAATTTGTACAATCAGCTTAAGAATAACAAGCCCCAAGCAAATGAGAAGAGTTACAAATTTGATACTGGATTATTCCAGCAATATAGCAAGGCATTTGACGATGATGTAAGAAAACTGAATAATAAGTAGAATCAAAGCAAAAGAAGCGGAAGTAGCAACTCCGCTTCTTTTGGCTTCTTTTGGCTTCTTTTGCTGTGGTGCTGGTATAGTAGTGCTGGTATAGTAGTGCCAGAAATGAGGTTTTCATAAACGCGTCCGATCCAAATCCAGTTCGCTTCACGACCGAAGAACGTGAGTAGTTGCGCGCCTTTATTTCCAAGGGCAAAGGGAGGCCTGCTCGATTCGCCGCGCTTAAATTCTTCCTGGCTGCGGATGAAAACAGGCCAGGCGGGAGTTTGAAGGAAGTAGATGCTGATCATCATGTCCAGCAGCCAGGAAGGAAAGGGTGTCATTCTGGACAGTAAATAATCCAGATTTCCATGTTCCTATTGCCGTTTCGCCTCCCCGGATTGAATCCATCCATCCATCCATTCCCCTCCCAACCAACCTTACTGCCGTGGGGCCAGACTTCACATTCCTTCCTGAAAGCGGTACCGGTTGTACTGCCTGGTACAAATTTACAATCGTTGCTCCATTCAGCATTCATAAATACATTCCAGTTACTACCACTTCGGATGGAATCTGCTGCAAGCCACGCAAATGTCCCCCTTCATTGTTATCTACGATTTCAAAATAAACCGCTTTCCCCACCAATTCATTAGTATTCCACCTTATCCTAGTAAAAGCATCAGTTTGAGGCGGCTTGGACCTTTTCAAAATAGAGTGATCGGAGGCTCTACGCAAGAAATAGTCATTTTCATTCTTTTGCCCTGTCAAACCGTCATTCCCCGTATTCTCGAAATCAATTATTTGTGCAGGAGGAGACAAGGTGAATTATAATAATTCCAACCGGAAATATAGGAAAAACCGTTGACAGTAAATAAAAGCCGATGATATGATAAAAACCATAAATCACACTAAACAACTAGGTATTATTAACATTCATCAGAAGCAATTATGAAAACAGGGGAAGAATGGGAGTGACCTCGCACATGAAAAAGAAAAAGCAGCGCAGCATTTTGCCTGGATTCGGGCTTTCCATGGGATACACAGTGCTGTACTTATCCCTGATCGTGCTGTTCCCGCTGGCTGGACTGCTGCTGAAGACGATGTCCCTCAGCTGGGAGCAGATTTGGAGCATCCTGACCGATGACCGGGTGGTGGCTTCCTTTCAAATCAGCTTCAGCACAGCCTTTTATGCGGCCCTCATCAATGCCGTTTTCGGATTGCTGGTCGCCTGGGTGCTGGTAAGGTATTCATTTCCCGGGCGCAAGCTGGTCGACGGCTTGATCGATTTGCCCTTTGCGCTGCCGACAGCTGTCGCCGGGATTGCGCTGACTTCGATTTATGCCCCGAATGGGGCGATCGGAAGCTTTCTGGGGGAATTCGGCATTAAATCAGCCTTCAGCCCGCTTGGCATCACGATTGCCTTGACCTTTATCGGGCTGCCGTTTGTCGTACGTTCTGTTCAGCCTGTGCTGCAGGAGCTGGAGCGAGAAATCGAAGAAGCGGCAGTCAGCCTGGGCGCTTATCGGCTGCGCACGTTTATCCGGGTTATTTTTCCCCAGTTGCTGCCGTCTTTGCTGACGGGGTTTGCATTAGCGTTTGCCCGGGGGCTTGGCGAGTACGGATCTGTCGTTTTCATTTCCGGCAATATGCCGATGAAAACCGAAATCACGCCTCTTCTCATCCGCACCAAGCTGGAGCAGTTCGATTATGCGGGAGCGACAACGATCGCGCTGGGCATGCTGGTCGTTTCCTTTGCCCTGTTGCTGGTCATTAATTTGCTGCAGTGGTATGCGGGCCGCCGTACGGCGGCCTAGAAACGGCGGCCTGGAAAGTAAGCTGCCCGCCCCAAAACGAGGCGAAAACCAGAGCTTGAGGACAACGAGGGCTTACTGGCGGCGGGGTTCTTCGAATGAAAAGCTTGAAATGAACAACGAAGACCGGTAAATGCCGGAGCAAGGCCTGTCTGGAGGCAGCTTGGTTTTCACAGTTTCACAGGCCTTATCGCCAGCAGTTCATTTTATATTTCAACAGAAGGGGAGGGAAGCGGATGGCTGGAGTCATTACGGTTCAAGGCGGAACCGCTGCGGCGGGGTCCAGGCCAAGACATATCACAGAGTCGCGGGGCATCCAGTGGGTGCTGATCGGAATTGCACTGCTGTTTCTTGCCGTTGTGCTTATTTTGCCGCTTGGCGTTGTATTCACGCAGGCCTTCCGCAAGGGAGCGGAAGTCTATTTGGCCGCTATTACGGAGAAGGAAGCGCTAAGCGCAGTGCGCCTGACGCTGCTGACGGCGGCCATCGCGGTCCCGCTGAATACAGTGTTCGGCGTAGCTGCGGCGTGGGCGGTCACCAAATTTAATTTTAGAGGGAAAAATTTCCTGATCACGCTGATCGATTTGCCGTTCGCGATTTCACCGATTATCTCCGGTCTTGTGTTCGTGCTGCTATTCGGCTCGCGCGGTTTTTTCGGGACGTGGCTTATTGCGCATGATATTCGCATCGTGTTCGCGCTGCCGGGGATCGTGCTTGCGACGATATTTGTTACATTCCCGTTCGTAGCCAGAGAGCTTATTCCGGTTATGCAGGCGCAGGGCAGCCAGGAGGAGGAGGCCGCAGCCAGTATGGGCGCAGGCGGCTGGCGTATTTTTTGGCGGATTACGCTGCCGAACATCAAGTGGGCGCTGCTGTATGGCGTAATTTTGTGTAATGCGCGGGCCATGGGCGAGTTCGGCGCCGTATCGGTAGTATCCGGACATATTCGCGGAGAAACGAACACGCTGCCGCTGCACGTGGAGATTTTATACAATGAATACCAGTTTGCTGCATCGTTTGCAGCTGCTTCCCTGCTGGTGCTGGTGGCCGTAGTGACGCTCATTATTAAACACCTGATGGAATGGCTGCAGCAGAAGGAGCTGCGTCAGGCCCAGCTCGCGGAAGCTCAGGCTGCGTCAGGCCGCGGCTCCGCCGGAACCGGTCAGGGCAAGTCCGGTTCCCAAGCGGCGCAATCGGTTTAATGTCCGGGGGCTGACGCAGAATGCAACGGGCGCTGCTTGTGCAGATTACTTGCAATCAAGCGCCGCTTGAAACTGGAAGGATTCGGGACGGTGCCGAAAATAAGGCTTTAGCCTGCGCGCAGACGACCTTGTTGTTGGCAGCTGTATAGAGAGAATGCTTGTCAGGAGATTGAAAAAAGGCTGTATGGAATTATTAGCACTCATGCTGGCGCCGGACGCCGGCTTACCGGGAGGGACTCACGATGGAGCATGTAGTGGTGGAATCTTTATGGAAGCGATTCGGCGCTTTTGAAGCCTCGAAGGATGTCAGCTTTACCGTCGGTCAAGGAAAGCTGATTGGCCTGCTCGGGCCAAGCGGCGGCGGCAAGACGACGATCCTGCGGATGCTGGCCGGTCTTGAGCAGCCCGATTCGGGAGACATTTATATACACGGCAAGCGGGTGAATGATGTACCTCCGCAGGAGCGGGGCATCGGCTTCGTATTTCAGAACTATGCGCTGTTTCGCCATATGTCGGTGTACGACAACATTGCCTTCGGGCTTACCGTTCAGCGCCGCAGTAAAGCGGAGATTAAGGCGCGCGTTACGGAGCTGCTGGAGCTGACAGGGCTGACAGGGCTGGAACGCAGGCTGCCGAGCCAGCTGTCCGGCGGCCAGCGCCAGCGTGTGGCGTTTGCCCGGGCGCTGGCTCCCGAGCCGCAGCTGCTGCTGCTCGATGAGCCGTTTGCAGCCATTGATGCCAAGGTACGCAAGGAGCTGCGCACCTGGCTGCGGGAAATGATCAATCGTGTCGGCATTACGACGATTTTCGTGACACACGATCAGGAAGAGGCTGTCGAGGTGGCAGATGAAATAATTATTGTGAATCAGGGCCGGATTGAGCAAAAAGGGACGCCGCTGGACATATACCGCCAGCCGAACACCGCATTTGTGGCCGGATTTATCGGGGAATCGACGGTGCTGGAAAATGTATCCGGGCTGAAGGGGTTTGAGCCGGAACAGGGCGACGCCCCTGCGAAGGGTATCATCCGTCCTGAATTTGTGGAGATTGGCCGTGAGCGCGAGGTGAGCTATCCGCTTGCCGCCGAGTCGGGTGTGGTTCGGGCCAGCTATTTTCGCGGGGCTAACTGGCTGGTTGAGGCGGAAGTCGGAGGGACCCGGTTGTATGCATACCGCCCGCTTGAGCAAGAGCCGCTGCTTCCCGGCGAGCAAGTCACTGTGCTCATTCACCGGCTGTACCGGTTTAATGACAGTGAAGCCGCTATGGTGGAGAACGGGCTGAAGGTCGATCCGATGCCGGTGCATATTTAAACAAATGACAAAGAGGCTGTTCTGATTCGAAACACATTCGCGTTTGGCTGTGAGCCAAGGAAGGAAACGGGAATGCGCTTCGGCCGGAACAGCTTTTTTGGTGTGCATCAGCACGTAATCACGCCCCGCCATATGAAGCATTTTATTTTCTGTTAAATGACAATTTGAGAGTTTTTTGGGAGATTCATTTTGTAAACTGACAGAGGAGCTGCTTCTCTGAATTTGCGTAATGGCATCGTGCTTTGAATTCCATTTATTGTGATGATGTTCAGAATTTGTTCAGAACGAATTGATATACTTATTGGGGAAAAACGGGAATTTTGTCGATTCTCATGCTTAGGAGCAAGCTGCGGCTTACCTCTAGTTTTTGTCCGATTTTGTCGCTGCTACGACCATTTATTTTATGTATAAAGGAGAGGAAAGCGTGAAGAGAACAGGAGTGCGAGTTCTTTTTGCCAGACTGATGGCAGTGGTGTTTATTATGGTTGGGATATTCGGCGGCCGGGAGGCCGTGTATGCCGATACGCTGGCCGGGCCGCCCCTTGCTGCAATTGCAGGTCATGATTTTACTTATGGGGCGTATGTGGGGGCGCCTTACTTTATTGGATTTCAAACGGGCGTAACGAATGCCTATCATGCCTTTGTGAGGTTCAATAAAACAGCGAATGCTCCTGCCGGCTATAAGGTTTATTTGCGCATTAAGGTAGGCGAAAATAATGGCACCGGTCCGGAAGAGGTAGCCATCCGCGGCATACCTATTGCCAAGGTCTGGGCATACAAGTCGACGACGCTGCCTTCCAGCTCTGAAAATGCCCATACCAACTGGCCTACGATGAATGAAGTGCTGACAACCCCGAGTAAGTACGAGCTGCTTGACAGCCATTTGGGCACGATTGAAGCAGAACAGCTGCTGTCCTTTGATGTGACGACTTATTTTAACGACGCTTCAAACGGGATGCTTACCTTTTTTATCACCGGTGCGGAAAATGTGAACGACGGTGCGGCAGTTCACCGGTTCCGTTTTGATGCGGACCCTTATCTGCAATATGAACAAACCGTAGTGAATAATCCGCCGGTAACCAGCGACGATACGGCTACAACGGATGAAGATACGGTCACAAGCGGTCAAGTATCGGCCACGGATGTGGACGGAGACACGCTGACGTACTCGATTTCCCAGCAGGCCGCGCACGGCACAGCAACAGTCAATGCGTCTACAGGTGCCTGGGAATATACGCCGAACGCGGACTACAACGGTCAAGATGAGTTCAAGATCGAAGTGAGCGACGGCAACGGCGGCACGGCGACGAGTACGATTACCGTAACGGTCACGGCGGTGAACGATGCGCCGGTAACCAGCGACGATACGGCAACAACGGACCAGGATACGCCAACAAGCGGTCAAGTATCGGCCACCGACGTGGATGGGGATACGCTGACGTACTCGATTTCCCGGCAGGCCGCGCACGGCACAGCAACAGTCAATGCGTCTACAGGTGCTTGGGAATATACGCCGGACGCGGACTACAACGGTCAAGATGAGTTCAAGATCGAAGTGAGCGACAGCAACGGCGGCACGGCGACGAGTACGATTACGGTGACGGTCAATAAAGTCAATCATGCCCCGGTAATGACTCCTGCTGAAAGTGCTACAACGGATGAGGATACGGCCACAAGCGGACAAGTATCGGCCACGGATGTGGACGGAGACACGCTGACGTACTCGATTTCCCAGCAGGCCGCGCACGGCACAGCAACAGTCAATGCGTCTACAGGTGCCTGGGAATATACGCCGAACGCGGACTACAACGGTCAAGATGAGTTCAAGATCGAAGTGAGCGACGGCAACGGCGGCACGGCGACGAGTACGATTACCGTAACGGTCACGGCGGTGAACGATGCGCCGGTAACCAGCGACGATACGGCAACAACGGATGAGGATACGGCAGCAAGCGGACAAGTATCGGCCACCGACGTGGATGGGGATACGCTGACGTACTCGATTTCCCAGCAGGCCGCGCACGGCACAGCAACAGTCAATGCATCCACAGGTGCTTGGGAATATACGCCGGACGCGGACTACAACGGTCAAGATGAGTTCAAAATCGAAGTGAGCGACGGCAACGGCGGCACAGCAACGAGCACGATTACCGTAACGGTCACGGCGGTGAACGATGCGCCGGAATTGTCCGGTATTACAGTGATGCCGTTCGAAATACTGGATACCGAAACTGCTATGCCATTTCCTAACGTCAGTGTTGCCGATGCTGATGAAGGACAGGTTTTGACCCTGACCATCGAACTGGACGATGCGGCTAAAGGCGGATTTACAGCGGCCTCCCTGCAGGCGGCCGGCTTCAGCGTGACAGGGAATGTGTATGAGGCCAGCGGGACAGAGGCTCAATTGACCAGCCAAATCAGACAACTGGTATTTGAGCCGGCACCGAACCGTGCTGCACCCGAAACGACCGAAACCGCAACCATCACGATTACCGTCACAGACGGGGAGGCTCTTCCTGTCACAGACAGCCAAACGACCGTAATCACGACCTCTGTCAATGATGCGCCTTCAATCAGCGCTATCGCTGATCAGAGTGTGGCCAAGAATACGGCAACTTCCGCTTTGGCATTTACCATTACCGACCCGGATGCAGAGCCGGCTGATTTTGTGGTTACTGCCGAATCGAGCAACACGGCTTTGATTCCGGTGAGTCATATTACGCTCAGCGGCAGCGGAAAACAGCGCACGGTTACGGTAGAACCGGTTAACGGCTTACTTGGATCAGCGACCATTACGCTGCATGTGTTTGACGCCAGCCTGGCGGAAGGCACAACGAGCTTCAAGGTTTCTGTAGGCAATGCGAAGCCGGTTGTGACGCAGCCCGGAGTGCTGCAGGTGGATGAGGATGATGTCCTGCTCCATACCTTGACAGGCACTGATCTGGATCAAGACCCACTTACTTTCTCCATTGCTGGACAGGCTCAGCACGGCCTTGCCGCTGTAAGTAACGGCAATCAGCTAAGCTATACGCCGAATCCGGATTATAACGGAACAGACAGCCTCAGCATCAAGGCTTTTGACGGAACGGATGAATCGGACCCGGTGACGTTCACCGTTACAGTAAACCCCGTGAATGATAAACCGGTGGCGGAGAATGCAAGCTACAGCGTTACCAGCTTCTCCACTTTAACCAAGAAGCTGCACGCGACGGACGTGGATGGAGATTCCTTGACCTTCCGGCTGCTGACACCAGGAACCAAATCCGTAAGTCTTGCCGTTTACGGGGATGAATTTGTGTATGTGCCTCGTCCGGGAGAGCTTGGCTTGGACAGCTTCACCTATGTGGCAACCGACGGTCAGCTTGATTCGGACCCTGCTGTCATCACGGTAACGATTTTCCCTTCGGGGATTGCAGATTTGAGCGCTTTGTCCACCAGCACGGGCGGCATGACACCGGCCTTCGACAAAAATACGCTCACTTATGAAGAAACAGTTGCTTTTTCCGTTACATCCACTACAGTTACTGCCGCAGTTTACGATCCGAATGCGACGGTCACCATTGGCGGTCAGCCTGGATTAAGCGCAGTGATTACGAATCTGGCGGTAGGCCTGAATGAAATTCCGGTTGTGGTTACGCCGCCGAATGCCTCGGACCCGGTCAAAACGTATACGATTCGGCTGTTTAGAACAAGCAAGGCCCAATTAAGCAGTCTGGCAGTCTCTGCAGGGGCAGTATCCCCCGTCTTCTCGCCTGAACGGACAGCTTATCAGCTGCAGGTGGCTTACGGAGTGACTGAAATGACGGTGACACCTGTAATGGCCGGCGAGGCTATGGGGATTACGGTCAACGGCAGCGCGGTTGATTCCGGTCAGGCTTCGGGCGCAATCCCGCTTGAGCTTGGCGTCAATACGATTACCATCGTCGTGAAATCCAGCGACGGGCTTAGTGATGTGACCTATACCCTGACCGTAACACGGGCCCAGAAGGATAAGGATAGAGGCTCGTCCTCCGGTTCATCCTCCTCCGGACAGACGCCGTCCAGCCCGTCCAATAGCGGAATTGCGGTTTATGTAGATGGAGTGAAGCAGGAGCAGACGGCTGTCGCGAAATCAAACGGCAATGGTCAGACAGTAATTACGATTGATAACGATACAATTGCTCATAAACTGGAAACGGAATCCAACCGTACGGTTACGATTCCGTACACGGAAGCCGCGACGAGTATTATCAGCGAGTTGAATGGCAAGCTGGCTAAAACGATGGAGGACAAATCAGCCGTGCTTGAAATCAAAACCGCACTGGCTGCCTACACCCTACCGGCTGCAGAAATTCAAATCGATGAAATTTCCAGACAACTGGGATCGCCGGCAGCGCTTGAGGATATCCAAATCAGCATTAATATTGCCGCATCGGGAGCGCAGCAGGCACAGCTTGTATACGCCAATGAAGCTGATGGCTCCATGAAGGTTGTAGTGCCGCCTGTTGACTTCCAGATCATTGCGAAGTACGGCGATAAGCAGGTGGTTGTATCCGCATTTAACAGTTATGTTGAGCGGACGATTCCTGTTCCTGCTGCTGTGGATCCGTCGCAAATTACAACGGGCATTGTACTTGGCCCGAACGGCCAGGTATCCCATGTGCCGACCAGGATTACTCAAGTCGACGGCACTTATTATGCGGTGATCAGCAGCCTGTCGAACAGCACGTATTCGGTTGTATGGAACCCGCGTACGCTGGAAGATGTGGAACAGCACTGGAGCAAGGCGGATGTAAATGATCTGACCTCCAGACTGGTTATCCAGGGCACGAGCGAGACTCGCTTTTCTCCGGATCTGCCAATTACCCGCGCCGAGTTTGCTGCGATTATGGTTCGCGGTCTCGGATTGAAGCCAGCTGAAATACAGGCTCAATCTCAGGCAGCCTTTCCAGATGTAACTGCCGGTGACTGGTATGCAGGCTATACCGAAACAGCTGCCGCTTACGGTTTGATTAATGGTTATGAGAATGGCGACTTTGCCGCGCAGCGTACGATTACGCGCGAAGAAGCCATCACTATCATAGCAAGAGCCATGAAACTGACGAAGCTGGATACTTCGGCGCAGCCCGAGGCATTGGCCGCATTTGCCGATCAAGCCCGGATTAGCGGCTGGGCCAAGGATGCGGTATCCGCTGCAGTTCGCAACCAGCTTGTAGAAGGTGGCATTGGCGGACTGCATCCGAAGGACGAAGTAACGCGTGCGGAGACAGCCGCTCTGGTCCGCAGATTGCTGCAGCAAGCTGATTTAATCAACAGGTAAGGGGAGGCGCAAATGGAGAAGTTTACGTTGGCTCTGGCACAGGGGCTGGAGAAGGGGAGCAAATTCCTTCTGAGCAATCAGGAGGAAGCGTCTTTTCTTCAGCTGGCTGAGGTGAAGCCTATGGGCGGTAATGCCCAATTTGAGCAATTTTCATTATTTTTCAAAGGCGCCTTGGAGCGTTGCCTTCCTCAAGATGTATACAAGCTGCAGCATGACACCCTTGATGAGGTGCTTTGGATGCTGGTGCCGGTTGGGCGTACAGAGGACGGCTTCTTGTACGAAGCGGTGTTCAGCGTATTGAAGGATGAAACGCTTGTCTAGCGATTCCATTACAACAGATTAAGGAGGATATTCCAATGAGTGATCAATATGTAGGGGAAATCCGGCTGTTTGTCGGTAATTATGCGCCCGCAGGCTGGGCTTTGTGCAATGGACAATTACTCTCTGTTGCTGAGTATGAATTGCTCTATAGTGTGATTGGAACCGTGTATGGCGGGGATGGGACCAATAATTTTGCGCTGCCGGATCTTCAGGGCCGTGTTGCGGTTCATATGGGAACCAGCGTTCAAGGAACCAGTTACGCGCGGGGGGACAAGAAGGGAACCGAGACGGTTACACTGTTGGAGTCTCAGCTGCCTCAGCATACACACATTGCAAGTGCGCAGCAAAATCCCGGAGAGTCCATCGTTCCAACGAATCGATTCTGGGCAGCCAGCACCGTGAAGCAATATTCCAGTGCGGCCCCGAACGCGACGATGAACCCCGGTACGGTATCCGGAGTAGGCGGGAATCAGTCCCACAACAACATGATGCCGTTTATGGCATTGACTTATATCATTGCCACTGAGGGGATGTATCCTGTGCGTCCGAACTAAATTCTATTATTCATGCATCGATATAAATTCACTATATACAAAGGAGAGAGAACGATGGGGGATTGGTTTATCGGCGAAATTCGCCTGTTTTCATTTGATTTTGCTCCAAGAGGCTGGGCGCAGTGCAACGGTCAGGTTATGCTCATCAATCAGAATCAAGCGCTGTATTCCCTGATTGGAACGAGCTTCGGAGGGGACGGCAAAACCACGTTCCAATTGCCGAATCTGCAAGGGAAGGCGGTCTTGAACCCGAATGCTGCTGCCGGCATTCCACTCTATATGACCGCGGGCGAAGAAGCGCACACCTTGACCATGAACGAAATTCCCCAACATACTCATTCGGTCATCGGGAGTACAAATACGGCAAATTTGAATGCGGCAACAAATAATGTGTGGGGTGCTGGAAGCGCCATGGGCTACAGCTCAGCCGCCAGCGGGACTATGTCCTCGGCCGCGATCGCCAATGCCGGTTCCAGCCAGGCTCACTCCAATATGCAGCCTTATGCCGTGGTCAATTTCTGCATTGCTCTCCAGGGTGTATTCCCGCCGCATTCTCAATAATTAAATAAACGAAAGGGAGGATTACTATGGACGCTTATTTAGGTGAAATCCGCATTTTTTCAGGCAACTATGCACCGGCAGGCTGGGCCTTTTGCCAGGGCCAGCAATTGTCTCTGCTGAGATATCAGGCTTTGTTTACGATACTGGGCGGAGCGTTCGGCACGGATAACAAAACGTACTTCTGTTTGCCTGATTTGCGCGGCTGCGTGCCGATGCATCAGGGCAGCGGAGCCGGTCTGACTCCCAGGGCTTGCTATTCGTCAGGGGGAAGCATGACGGAGACGCTGAGTGTGAACGAAATTCCATATCATACGCATACGGTTAATTCCCAAACAACCGCAACCGACACGAGTCCGATCGGGAACGTTTGGGCCAATGAGCCGCGGGGCTCGACAGTCAGCGTTTACACAGAAACGCCGAATGTCGACATGCAGCCTGCCGCTCTATCCAGTGTGGGTGGGTCTCAGGCTCATAACAATATGCAGCCGTTCGTCGCATTGAACTATATTATTTGCCTGGAAGGGATTTACCCCTCCAAGCAGTAGCCGTATGCTGAAGGCCACCTTCGATTCCCTGCTCATCCGGGGGAGATGAAGGTGGTTTTTTTGCGTGTAACGGATCATGGACAGGCCAGGGCCTGATCATCTGGCATGGTTCAACGCGGCTTTCGCGGGGCTGTATCCCGTAAATCATTATCAAATAACCATCAAATAACCGTTCGAAAGTGGCCAAAATGATTGCGCTTAGTCGGCGGGAAGGGGGCGCTGAATTTTGCTTCTGTAATCCGCTTCCTTTTCGATCGCATCGTTATTTTCTTTGCGGTAACGGAGGGGAGAGCTGCCTGTAATTTTTTTGAACGTTTTGTTGAAGTGGGCGATGTTCTCAAAGCCGATGCTTTCTGCAATCGTCTGCACCTTGTCGCGCGTCTCCCGCAGCAGCTTTTGCCCTTCCTTAATCCGCACATATTGCAAATACTCGCGGAAATGAAAGCCCGTAATCCGCTTGAAAATCCGGCTTAGATAGGACGGGCTCACATAAAACAGCTTGGCCACTTCCTGAAGTGATATGTCTTCGCGGAAGTGCTCATGCATGTAAGCGGCGATTTCCGATATTTTATTGTGCATCGGATGCTCACGCTGATCCGTTCGCTGCTCCGCCTGCGCCGCCCGGTAAATCCGCAACAGCAGCTTGGTCAGCAGCGCCTGCACATAAATCTCCAGCCCCACCTGCTGCTCCTTGCATTCCTTCAAAATTTCCATCAGCAGCTGCTCGATAGCCTGCTGCTCTTCCGCTGCAAACCGCAGCAGCCGGGAGCTTTCGATGAAGGCCGGAAACGGCAGCTGCTCCTTCCAGCTGGAGGAGAAGGCGAAGTCCGGGGAGAAGCCGACCAGCACCCGCTCGAAGCCGGTGCCGTCCAGACTGATGGTCCGGTGCATGTCATATGGATTTACAATAATCATATCGCCCGGCTCGGCGGAATACACCTTGTCGTTGACAAAGAAGGTCCGTTCCCCATGCATCAAATAATACAGCTCATAGTGGGGATGAAAATGGGCGCGGGGCATTTCGGAATAGCCCTTGCGCCGCATGTATTGAATGGTAAACTGGCTCCCCGCCAATTCGTATTTGGGTCCGACCATATCGCTCATGCTTGCACCTCCAGAGAACAAAAAAACAGCTAAAAGTGAAAAACAACGCAACAATAAACAAGATTATATCAAGTAATTGTGGTATTATGTTACCGATAACATATTTATAACCTTACGATTAGCAGGGAGGCTATCATTTTGAATTCAATACAGGTTGAGAACCACTACACTGCTTCGGGCAGCAAGCAGCTTTGGTACAGCCGCCCGGCGGCCAATTGGAATGAAGCGCTGCCGATCGGAAGCGGCAAGCTTGGCGCAATGATTTTTGGAGGCACGGATAAGGAGCGCATCCAGCTCAATGAGGATTCGGTCTGGTATGGCGGGCCAATCGACCGGAACAATCCGGATGCGCTGGAGAACCTGCCGCGTATCCGGGAGCTGATTCTCTCCGGACGGGTGAAGGAAGCAGAGCAGCTGGCCTTGTATGCGTTATCCTCTACGCCGCCGAGCATGCGGCATTACACGCCGCTGGGCGATATTGCCATGACGTTCCTGGGGCATAAGCATGCGACCGGTTACCGCCGGGAATTGAACCTGGATAACGGCCTGGCAACCGTTTCTTACCAGGTCGGCGAAACGGCGTACAGCCGTCAAATGTTTGCCAGCTATCCGGATGAGGCCATCATTATGCGAGTGCGCGCAGAAGGCCCGGACTTGCTCTCCTTCTCCGCCCGGCTGCACCGCAACCGTGATTTCGAGCATACGGTCCGGCATGATGCCAGGACGCTTGTCATGCGCGGCAATGCCGGCGGCGGCGGCGTCGATTTCCGAGCTGCCCTCCGCGCGGTAACAGATGGCGGAACCGTAGCCGTCATTGGGGATCACCTTGTCGTCGAAGGAGCTCGCGAGGCGATGCTGGTTTTGACGGCGGCGACCACCTTCCGCGAAGCCGACCCGGAAGCCTACTGCATCCGGCAAGCCGAAGCGGTAGCGTCCAAGCCGTTTGCGGATCTGCTGCAGGCTCATCAGGCGGACCACCAGGCGCTGTTCGGCCGGGTCGGTCTGGAGCTGCAGGGAGCGGCTGCGGACGAGCAGGAAGCTGCGCTGCTGCCGACCAATGAGCGGCTGGAGCGGGTCAAAGCCGGACATTCGGATGAAGCACTCGCTGCGCTTTATTTTCATTATGGACGTTATTTGCTTATTGCTAGCAGCCGGCCGGGCTCACTGCCCGCGAACCTGCAGGGCATCTGGAATGAGCTGCTGAATCCGCCGTGGGACAGTAAATACACGATTAATATTAATGCCGAAATGAACTACTGGCCGGCCGAGGTTTGCAATCTGCCCGAGCTGCATCAGCCGCTGTTCGACCATATTGAGCGGATGCGTGTGCCGGGGCGCAATACAGCTGCCAAGCTGTACAATTGCAGAGGCTTTGTAGCTCATCATAACACAGACATCTGGGGGGATACAGCGCCGCAGGATCTTTACATTCCTGCGACCTACTGGCCGCTCGGCGCGGCATGGCTGTGCCTGCACCTGTGGGAGCACTTTGAATTCGGCCGGGATATGGCTTTTCTGGACCGGTCGTATGACACGATGAAGGAGTCCGCGTTATTTTTTGTGGATTACTTAATCGAAGGGCCTGACGGCAAGCTGGTTACATGCCCTTCCTCCTCGCCGGAGAACAAATATATTATGCCGGACGGCTCCGTCCCGATGCTGTGTGCCGGCCCGACGATGGACAATCAAATTCTGAACGCCTTGTTCAGTGCGGTTATTGATGCCTCGTCACTGCTAGGCAGGGATGAAGCATTCCGGGAGGAGCTGAGCGCTATCCGCAGCCGATTGCCGCAAACCAAAATCGGCAAGTACGGCCAAATTCAGGAATGGATGGAGGATTACGAGGAGCGGGAGCCGGGACACCGTCACATCTCTCATCTGTTCGGGCTCCATCCGGGCAAGGAAATCACAGTACAGGGCACACCGGAGCTGGCGGCTGCCGCCCGGGTCACCCTGGAGCGCCGTCTTGCCAACGGAGGCGGACATACCGGCTGGAGCCGCGCCTGGATTATTAACTTCTGGGCACGGCTGCAGGACGGGGAGACGGCTTATGAGAATGTCAGAGCGCTGCTGGCGAAATCGACGCTGCCGAATCTGCTGGATAATCACCCGCCCTTCCAGATTGACGGCAACTTCGGCGGCACGGCCGGTATCGCGGAGCTGCTGCTGCAAAGCCACGACGGCGGCATTCACCTGCTCCCGGCGCTTCCAAAAGCATGGGTGTCCGGCCGTGTCAGCGGCTTGCGTGCCCGGGGCGGGTATGAAGTGGATATCGAATGGAGCGGCGGCAAGCTGGTGCAGGCTGTCATCCGAAGCACCCAGGCCGGAGCGTGCTCTATCCGGGCTAACGTTCCGCTGCAGACCGAAGGAAATGACGGCGGGTCTCAAGCTGGTGCAGGAACACTTACGGTCACAATGGCGCCGGGCCAGACGATCGTAATCAAGCCTTGCTAGGCATGTAACGCTCATCGTCGTCTCATCTGCCGGCTGGCAATCTTTTCATCTTACCGTCCAGGTCTCGACTGATATGATATGAAGATTCGCACCGCGCGCTGCATACAGCGCGCGGTGTTTTGCTGTCTGGCAGCAGTGGCCCCCTAAATACAAAGGCAGCGATGTATCTTTGCGTGCTTCACACCGGAGCCGGGTTAAGACGGCTGCGCCGTCCATTTTCAGCGGCTAACCCCTGAAAAATGTGATGGCGAAATGTACTTCATGGTCCGGCTCGATAGATTCAAAAAAGTTCAAACAGCAAACGAATAAAGAAGCTATCCGAACCGGTGGGGTCGGATAGCTTCTTTTGAGCGGATTTTGTGACCTAATGTGCGCTCGAAATTTTATGATGTACGCTTCGATTGCTGCTCCATGCGTTTAACTTAGTAAGGATAGCGGATATATTCCGGAAACAGGTGATGCGGGCCATTCCGTTTGGTCCTGTCCGTATTAAATCAGGGGCTGCATGCCGCTTTCAATCCATTCTTCGCGAGTCGGTCCGTAGAGGCCGGGCACACGCAGGCCCGCTTGCCGCATCAGAACCGTCATTTGGCCGCGGTGATGAATCTCATGCTGAATAAGGATGCGTAGCGTCAGCCCATTGGACCATTGCTCGCCGTACATGTCGCTCATTTTCAACAAATCCTCGTCCTTCCACTGGGCTTGCACTGCATCCAGCAAAGCCTTGCTGGCGCTCCGGTAACCCTCCGCGATCACTTTGGCGGATGCCGGGGCAAGCTCTTCGCCTTCAAGCTGCGGGAAGATTAAACCGGTGCGGCTGGGCATCTCATGTACAGTGGTGGCCAGGTGCCACCCGATTTGGCCGAGGCTTCGATAGCGGGGAGCAATCTCCTGGCAGAGCGATGCGTCGGTGAGCGCATCCATGACCTGTTGTGTCGCGGCCGATTGCTGCTTCCAGCTGGCTGCAAATTGTTCGATGCTTGTAAACATTGAGAAACACTCCTTCAGTCCGATTAGGATAGGTTGTTATAATTTCCGGTCTTGCCTATAACAATACCCCACCGACCCTGACAACAGAGTGTCAGTATTCCGGATACAAGCCAATCAATTTTTTGGCTTCCGCGCATACAGCTCTGGCGACGGATTCTGGTTCGATAATCGTCACATCCGCGCCGTAGCTGAGCAGCATGCTGTACAGCCAGGGCTCCTCCGGCTGAGAGGCGGTGACAAGCAGGCTGCCGTCCGGCTCCACCTTGATTTGATCCGCCTGAAAATCGTCCCGAATACGAGCCTTTCTTCGGGAATGGAAACGCAGCACCAGCCGGATATTGGCAGACGCCGCTGCAGGCCCGCCCCACCCGTAGCTCAGCTGCTCCAGACTTTTATCCCGGCGTTCAAACGTTTCCGGCAGCACCTCCAGCCGATCGATGCGGGTTAAGCGGAAAATGCGGTAATCCTGTCGCAGCCTGCAGAAGCCGCACAAATACCAGATATAGCCCTTGAGCACCACGCCCATAGGCTCGCACGAGCGCACTGAATCGTCCCCTTGGGAGCTGGTATACGCAAACTGTACAATCTGTGTGCGCCCGATAGCTTCGCGAAGCGCCGCCAGCTTCTCCTTTTCTTCTTGTCCGCCATGCCATGGATTGAGGTCGATAACGAGCTGCTCCTTCATCTGTTGCACCGTCTGCTGCTCAGAACGGGCAACGAGGGTGCCGACCTTATCCATCAGGCTGCTGATATCTTGATCCTTGAAGGTGGACTGAATGCCGCGCAGGGCGATGATGATGCTTTGCAGCTCGTCCAGGGAAAGAAACTGCCGTTCAATCCGGTACTGCTCCATAATCTCGTAGCCGCCCGCCGCGCCTGCGTGAGAGACAACAGGGATACCGGCCTGAGACAGGGTGTCGAGGTCTCTGTATACCGTGCGCAGCGATACCTCAAACCGTTCGGACAGCTCCGCCGCGCTTACCCGTTTCCGGTTTAACAGCAGCATGGTGATGGCTAGCAGTCGGTCCAGCTTCAATGAGGCTACACTCCTTTGCTTCCAGCGTTTTTTACCTCATTATACTCACTTTCATCATGGACAAGGAATAGGGGTTCCCTGAAATAGCGCAGATTGCAGTTGAGATCTGCGAATAAAAACGGGGCGGCAGGCCCGTCCGTCCAAAACATACTTCGAGAATGACCCTCGTCATGATAGGGGCTGTATATAGCTGGAGTTATAAAGCTCGGAGCTTCAATACATGCCGGCAGTCGACCCTATTTATAACAGGGCGTATTGCAAAATCTTCATAAACAGGTTCATCGGGGCGAAGGAATATGGTATCATTTGGATGTACAATAGAATGGCTTGAAGAGCGGTCGGCTAAACCTTGCTTCCGAGGCATTGTCTGAACAAGCCCGGCGCAAGCAAAAAAGAGGGTCGCCCCTGGTACCGGGCGGGCTTTGCCCGTTCTGCGCCACTTGCAGGGCAGGACGGCCCGCTGCTTCAGGCGAAATGGGTTGACGGATCTGCCGTGGCGCTGCCCCCGTCACCCTTCATCCGGCTGTTTACGGCCAGGCTAAGGCGCAAGGCTGTCAACAGAGGGCTGATTAAGCAAGCCGGTCTTGCGGAAGCTTATGCCCGTACTGTGTGGCGGGAGCAGAAGGTTCAGTTTTTATAGCGGTCAAGGCACCCGGTATATTGGTTTACTAGCTTACACAGGTATGCCTGCTTCTGCAAGACCGATCTTTTTGGCTATAATGGATCATGTCATCGAAATAAATAAACTGGATGATAACGAATGATTTGCAATATCTGGGAGGAGTGGGCAGGATGAAGCGAATGACAGACGGTACAGTACTGAATAACGGTGTCACCATTCCCTGGCTTGGCTTTGGCACGTGGAAGGCAACCGGCGAGCAGGTGCTGGAATCGGTAACGACGGCGCTCGCAGCCGGCTACCGCAGCATCGATACGGCCGCTATTTACGGCAATGAAGCCGAAGTCGGCCAAGCAATCAAGAGCAGCGGCGTTCCCCGCGAGGAGCTGTTTGTGACAACGAAGCTCTGGAACGAGCATCAGGGGTACGATTCGACCCTGCGGGCCTTCGAGGAAAGCCGGAAAAAGCTCGGCCTGGACGTCATCGATCTGTACCTGATTCATTGGCCTGGCACGAATAAATACAAGGATACCTGGAAAGCGTTCGAGCGCTTATATGAGGAAGGCAGCGTCCGCGCGATCGGTGTAAGCAACTTCCAGATTCGCCATCTGGAGGACCTGCTTCAAAACAGCAGCGTCGTGCCTGTTATTAACCAGGTCGAGCTTCATCCCCGCCTTGTGCAAAAGGAGCTGCATGATTTCTGCCTGAAGCACCGGATTCAGCTTGAGGCGTGGAGCCCGCTGATGCAGGGCCAGCTGACACAGGAGCCGGTTATTGCAGCCATTGCCTCCAAATACGGCAAGTCCTCCGCCCAGGTCATACTCCGCTGGGATATTCAGAAGGGGATTGTCACCATTCCGAAATCCGTTACGGCAGAGCGCATCCGTGAAAATGCGGACATTTTCGATTTTGAGCTGACAGCGGAAGAAATCGCCCAAATCGACGGGCTGAACCAGGATAAGCGGGTCGGGCCTGATCCGGATCAGTTTGTATTTTAAGCAAATCTGGCATTTGACAGCAGCGCTTGAGAGCCCCAAAGCCATGAAAACCCGGTTTTGGGTCCTTTGGTTTAGAAGGATGATACAGAGCCTTTGAGTCATGGCAGCACAGGCTCGCGCATGTGGTCGACCGACCGCCGTCATGCAGCGAAACACCGCGCGCTGGGAGCTGCGCGCGTGCGGAAAGACCAATCAAACCATTCCTCCGGATGCATCAGATATTACCTGTTGAGATTCGGCTTCGTGAGCATCGTATTTTTCCGGCAAAAAACGGCAGCCCGGCCCTTGCATCCTGCCCCGTATTTCCCTATAATAGCAGTTATACCAAAAGTCAAGCCAAAGGCATTGACGGAGAAAAGTACGCAGTGCTTCCCCACAGGGAGAGGATGCCGGAGATTGAGAGCATCCCCGCGGAACCAGGCTGCCGAAGTTCACTCCCGAGCCGTCCCTTGAACTGCTGACCCGCAGGCCGCATTGCTGCTGTAAGGATGCCGGGCCGGATTCCAGCGCAAGTAGAGGGTACCGGATTTCCGAACCGTTATTTCGGCAAAGTGAGGAAGCATGCGGCTTATCAGCGCAGGCCTTCTAAATAAGGGTGGTACCACGGCGATTTCGTCCCTTTCGGGAGAAATGGCTTTTTTTATTTGAACAAATATGGAGGGAAACACGATGAGAGACAAACTGCTGGCGCTCAAGGAAGAAGCGCTGCGTGAGCTTGGACAGGTGCAAACACTGCCGGAGCTGAATGACATTCGGGTCAAGTATATGGGCAAAAAAGGGCCGCTCACGGAAATTCTCCGCGGCATGGGGGCGCTGAGCGCCGAGGAGCGTCCGATAATCGGCCAGGTGGCCAACGATGTCCGGGCGGCGATCGAGGAAGTCATCAACAGCAAGCAGGCTCGTTTCGATAAAGCGGAGACGGAAGCGCGCTTGGCTGCGGAGACGATTGATGTCACCCTGCCGGGCCGTCCGGCGCCGCAAGGGGCGGTCCATCCGCTGAGCAAGGTGATTCAGGAGATTGAGGATATTTTCGTCGGCATGGGCTACACCGTCGAGGAAGGACCGGAGGTTGAGCAGGACTACTATAACTTCGAAGCGCTCAATCTGCCGAAAAATCACCCGGCCCGCGACATGCAGGATTCCTTCTATATTACCGATGAGGTTTTGATGCGGACCCATACATCGCCGGTTCAAGTACGAACCATGCAGCGGCTGAAGGGCGGCGTTCCGGTCAAAATTATTTGCCCGGGCAAAGTATACCGCCGCGATGACGACGATGCGACACACTCCCACCAGTTCACGCAAATCGAAGGGCTGGTTGTAGACAAGCATATCCGGATGAGCGATTTGAAGGGAACGCTGCTGCAATTCGTTCAAGAGATGTTCGGCAAGCAGACCCGCATTCGGATGCGTCCAAGCTTCTTCCCGTTCACCGAGCCAAGCGCCGAGGTGGATGTAACCTGCATGATGTGCAGCGGTTCAGGCTGCCGGGTATGCAAGCAGACCGGCTGGCTGGAAATTCTCGGCTCGGGTATGGTTCATCCCCGCGTCCTGGAGATGGCCGGCTACGACCCGCAGGAATACAGCGGCTTCGCGTTCGGGATGGGCGTGGAGCGGATTGCGATGCTGAAATACGGCATTGACGATATTCGTCATTTCTATACCAACGATCTGCGGTTCTTGAAGCAGTTCGTGCATGTGTAATCGAGAGCGGAAAGGGTGAACGGACATGAAAGTATCCTATCAATGGTTATCGCAATATGTGGATGTATCCGGGTATACGGCTCAGGAGCTGGCCGAGAAGCTGACGCGCAGCGGGATTGAAGTCGATATCGTCGAGAGCCGGAATCAGGGCGTTGAGAACGTGCTTGTCGGTTATGTCAAATCGCGGGAGAAGCACCCGGATGCCGACAAGCTGAGCGTATGTATCGTAGATGTAGGGCAGGGCGAAGACCTGCAGATCGTGTGCGGGGCTAAAAATATTGCGGCCGGCCAAAAAGTGCCGGTGGCAGTTGTCGGCGCGAAGCTGCCGGGAGACTTCGCCATTAAGCGCGCGAAGCTGCGCGGCGTCGAGTCGATGGGCATGATTTGCTCGGCCAAGGAGCTCGGCTTAAACGAGAAGCTGCTGCCGAAGGAGCAGCAGGAAGGGATTCTTGTCCTGCCAGGGGACACGGAAATTGGGCTCAGCATTCTGGATGTGCTGGCGATTAACGATGAGGTATTGGAGCTGGATTTGACCCCGAACCGTTCGGACGCGCTCAGCATGCTGGGCGCGGCGTATGAAATCGGAGCCATTCTCGGCCGTCCGGTGAAGCTGCCGGAGGCTTCGCAGGCAGCCCTTGGCACAGGCTACGTGACGCCGTCCTCCATTACGGCGCTCGGTTCGACCTCCCAGGGGGCTCTTGACGCTGCGGATGCCGGCTCGTGCGATCCAGTGACAGGAGTTTGCGAGGTACCGGCCGGAGCAGCAGGCACAGCCTATTCCGGAGCGCTGAATCCGGACGCCGGCTTTGTTAAAATCGCCATTGCGGCCAAGGAGCAATGTACGCTGTATACCGCCCGTCTGATCGAGGGCGTGCAGGTGGCGGCATCGCCGCTGTGGCTGCAAAACCGGCTGATGGCGGCCGGAATTCGCCCGATTAACAATATCGTGGACATTACAAACTATGTTCTGCTTGAATACGGGCAGCCGCTGCATGCCTTTGACGCCGATAAGCTGGCTGGGGGAAGCATCGAAGTGCGGTTTGCACGAGAAGGCGAAACGCTGGTGACCCTGGATGACGCGGAGCGCAAGCTGGAGCCGCAAATGCTGGTTATTGCCGATGCGGAGAAGGCGGTAGCGCTAGCCGGAGTTATGGGCGGAGCCAATACAGAGGTGTCTGACGGCACGACGCGGATTTTGCTGGAGTCCGCCAAGTTCGATGGAGTCAGCGTCCGCAAGACGAGCCGCCAACTGGGATTGCGCTCCGAATCCTCGCTTCGCTTCGAGAAGGAAGTGAACCCGGATGCAGTTATCGCCGCTTTGAACCGCGCAGCCGACCTGATGGCGCAGCTGGCCGGCGGACAAGTGGCGGACGGCTTTGCGGCTGCATCGACGGCTTCTTTTGAACCAGTCGAGCTGACCCTTTCGCTGGAGAAGGTGAACGGCTACCTGGGCACAGAGCTGTCCTTGAAGGAGGTAAAGGCGATTTTTGAACGGCTGAATTTCGGATATGAGGAAGTTCCGGGCCATGCGCTGCGTATACGCGTGCCGAATCGCCGCGGGGATATTAGCCGCGATGTGGATTTGATTGAAGAAGTAGCCCGGCTGCACGGCTATGATAACATTCCGACTACACTGATGAGCGGTGTAACGACCCCGGGCTCTTTAACCCGCAGCCAGCGTATCCGCCGTACCATCCGCCAATTGCTGACGGACAGCGGCCTGCATGAAGTCGTTACATATTCTCTTACCCATCCGAAGGAGATGGCGGCGTACCCGGGACTGGACGCAGGGAGCAAGCCTATTGCACTGGCGATGCCGATGAGCGAGGACCGGAGCACATTGCGCACGAGCCTGATCCCGCATCTGATGGATGTAGCGGTATACAACCGCAACCGGAACATGGACGATGTCGCTATTTTTGAACTCGGCAAAAGCTTCCTGACGGCGGAAGAAAGCCTGACCCGTCTGCCGCAGGAGAAGCTGCTGCTGTCCGCGCTGCTGACCGGCAAGAGACACGGCACCCATTGGACCGGCAAAGCCGCTGCAGTAGACTTCTACGACCTGAAGGGTGTACTGGACAATGTGCTGGCCTACCTTGGCGTTGCCGGTGTTGCATACACGGCGGCTCAGCCGGCAGGCTATCATCCGGGACGTACGGCGGAGGTTGCGGTGGAACGGGACGGAGCGGAGCGGATTGTGCTGGGCTGGATTGGCCAGCTGCATCCTGATCTTCAGAAGGAGAAGGATTTGTCCGATACCTATGTATTCGAGCTGGATGTGAATGCAATTACCGAGGCGGCGGATTTCGGGATCGATTATGCCGCGCTGCCGCGCTTTCCGGCCATCGGACGGGATATGGCGGTCGTACTGGACAGCTCTATTCCGGTCGGCGGCATGATTGCCACTGCCCGTGAGGCGGCGGGCGAGCTGCTGGAGTCGATTGAAGTGTTCGACATTTTCACTGGAGAGCGCCTTGGCGCAGGCAAGAAAAGTGTTGCCTTGGCCCTCGTATACCGCCATGCAGACCGCACACTTACCGACGAGGAAGTCAGCGAAGCGCATGGCCGCGTAGTGACGGCGCTTGAGAACACCTACCAGGCCGAGCTGCGCAAATAAACCGGATAAAGGCAAGACCCCGGAAGGACCGAATTCATTCGGTCCTTCCGGGGTCTTTTGCTTGTGGCAGCCCTTGCGGGACAGCCGGTATACATGGCTTTTTTATCCTGCTGTTTACATCGAATGAGGCTGCTGCTCGGATCTGCCCAATTTCTCTAAATGCTTCATGTGTTCGGCTCCCCACTCCACCAACGATGTTAATACAGGGGCCATTTTTTGGCCGTATTCCGTTATTGAATATTCTACTTTTGGGGGGATCTGCCGGTAGATCTTCCGATGAACAATATCGTGGTGCTCCAGCTCACGCAGTTGGCTGGTCAGCATCTTCTTGGTGATACCAGGCAATGCCTTATGGAGTTCACTAAATCGCATCGTACCGTTTTTAAAAAGAAGGTATAAAATGACGGGCTTCCACTTCCCGACCAAAATCTCTAAAGCGGTTTCCATTTTGTTCTCACAGCTCTCTGGCATGGAATCAACCTCCTTAAACATCAATAAAATCCTATGGTTTCTTTTTGTATACTATGTTTAATTTAAGTGCCTACTTCCGGTAATCGACCCTTTTGTATTAGTATACATCTATCAAATCGCATTATTCAAGGAGGAAACAGAAATGAAGTGGACCGTTCGAATTTTACAGGTATTGGTTGGTATTGGGTTCTTATTATCCGGCTTTATGAAGCTGAGCGGGGATCCAACTCAGGTTGCAGCTTTCAATGAGATTTACGGGTACGGCACAGGATTTATGTATGTTGTCGGCGCTATTGAACTGATCTCGGCGGTGGGTCTGTTGCTAGGGGTATGGAAACAAAAATTAATTCCTGTTTTTAGTGTGGCACTGGTTATTGTTATGGCGGGAGCTGTGGTTACCCATCTCCAGGCAGGTCAAGGCTTTGGCATGGCGTTCGTACCATTTGTATTTTTGGTATTATGTCTCCTTGTGTTCCTGGGGCAAAGAAAATTAGCCGCCAAAGCGGTTCAATAGCAGAAGTTATTGTACTTCTTGTACTTCGGGTCGTTCAGGGTAATAAGCATGGATGGTTTTTCCATTATAAAGCGCATTGATCCGCCCTTCCAACCAGAAATAAGCTTACAGTAAACACAGTGCATGGAATTTCCGCTTCGACAAAGCTCATAGGCTGCCTGTTGATTAACCACTTGTTCATCCAGGATATTAAATCACTTAACAGGGTACAGATTGTGGTTTATCAACAGGTATGATATAATATGAAAGTTAAAACTCAATTAACCTCGTTACTTATCCTTTGTAACAAGCCTTCTTTTACCTCATCGTTTTTACGTAACTTACCTCATTGATGAAGCTTCACCGATTCCAGGGGCAGTAAAAAAAGAAAGATGACTTGTTTTCTGTGCTTTGATTGACTTGATTCACACTGGCGCGGTCAAGGAGCCGCAAGAATGGAAGAGAGGCAGGGCTTTCATCGTTTTAGGTTTGTCAAAAAATCAGGCAGCGCCTTCGCTAAGGACGCAATAATACTAGATTGGATTTATCCGTTTCCATGGTTCCGAACGGTTCTAATCTAGCTTATATACGGGCATCTTGCTTTTGCAGGGGTGCCGACGCCGATAATCCGGTAAGTAATGTGAGTTTACAGCAGCAGCGGCTCTCTGCGTTTTTAACCGAACGCGAGGGTTCGCTTTTTTTTATACCCGACTGGTTTTTTTGAGGCAAAAAAGTCCTTCTCATATTCCGCTGATAACCTTGGCGCAAGAGAAGGAAAAAGACCGCACAATGCCGAATTAATCGGGATAGAACGCTTTTTCATCCAGAAGACAGCAAAAATAAAAACGCTTTATCTGGACTGGAAGCTTTGTCAGCATTTGTTGAATTTGTTTGATAGTTGTTGAAAATGGGCTGGATTTGAATGTTTGTGGATTTAATTTCCATTTCAACCGGAAAAGCGAGGTTTTCAATTTGCCGCATCTGGTTAAGTTTACTACAATAGAGGTATGCGCGAATTCGCAGCGGATTTAGGAGAATTAAAGCGAAAGCTTTGGAAATAGAATGATTTATGATTCATTTATAGAACGGGAGGCGCTTGGATGACAGCTGAGGACAAAACTAGAATATCTCTGGAAATTTTTGGAATGAGCTATAATTTAATCGGTAATAACACGAGTATGACCCATATGAAAAAAGTCGGCAGTCAGCTCAATGAACAAATGTATAAAATCGCCCAAGCGCAGCCGCGGCTTGATTTGCCGAGAATCGCAGTTTTGGCGGCCTATAATATGGCCGATGAATATATAAAGATGAGAGAAGAAATTGACGATCGCGAAGAGCTGCAGAGCAATGTTAACAGGCTGCTTTCTGTGAAGGAGCAGCTGGAGCAGCAGCTGCTGAGTAAGCAGGAGCAGTTCGAGGCGGAGCAGCGGAGGCTTCAAGGCGAGAAGGAGGATTTGTCCGGACGCTTGGAGCAAACCCGTCAGGAAAAGCTGCAGGCCTTGGAGGCTGTGGAAGCGGCCAGAAAGGACGAGCAGGCTGCGGTCCAAGCACACACGCAGGCTGCGGCTGAACTGAATCAGGAGCGAGAGGCGAAGGCAGAGGTCGCAGCGGAGCTGGAGCAGGAGCGAGAGGCGAAGGCCGGGGTCGAGGCGGAGCTGGAGCAGGAGCGAGAGGCGAAGGCCGGGGTCGAGGCGGAGCTGGAGCGTGAGCGTGAGGCGAAGGCTGGAGTCGAGGCGGAGCTGGGACGTGAGCGCGAGGCGAAAGCGGAAGTCGCAGCGGAGCTTGGGCGTGAGCGTGAGGCGAAAGCGGAAGTAGCAGCGGAGCTGGAGCTAGAGCGTGAGGTTCACGCGGAGGTTGCGGCGAAGCTGACGAGCGTGGAGGAGCAGTACGCGAGCACGAGCGCGGCGCTGGAGCAGGAGCGCGAGGCGAAGGCTGGAGTCGAGGCGGAGCTGGAGCGTGAGCGCGAGGCGAAGGCAGAGGTCGCCGCGGCGCTGGAGCAGGAGCGCGAGGCGAAGGCTGGAGTCGAGGCGGAGCTGGAGCGTGAGCGAGAAGCGAAAGCGGAAGTAGCCGCGAAGCTGACGAGCGTGGAGGAGCAGTATGCGAGCACGAGCGCGGCGCTGGAGCAGGAGCGCGAGGCGAAGGCTGGAGTCGAGGCGGAGCTGGAGCGTGAGCGTGAGGCGAAAGCGGAGGTCGCCGCGGAGCTGGAGCTAGAGCGTGAGGTTCACGCGGAGGTTGCGGCGAAGCTGACGAGCGTGGAGGAGCAGTACGCGAGCACGAGCGCGGCGCTGGAGCAGGAGCGCGAGGCGAAGGCTGGAGTCGAGGCGGAGCTGGGACGTGAGCGCGAGGCGAAAGCGGAAGTCGCAGCGGAGCTTGGGCGTGAGCGTGAGGCGAAAGCGGAAGTAGCAGCGGAGCTGGAGCTAGAGCGTGAGGTTCACGCGGAGGTTGCGGCGAAGCTGACGAGCGTGGAGGAGCAGTACGCGAGCACGAGCGCGGCGCTGGAGCAGGAGCGCGAGGCGAAGGCTGGAGTCGAGGCGGAGCTGGAGCTAGAGCGTGAGGTTCACGCGGAGGTTGCGGCGAAGCTGACGAGCGTGGAGGAGCAGTATGCGAGCACGAGCGCGGCGCTGGAGCGTGAGCGCGAGGCGAAGGCTGGAGTCGAGGCGGAGCTGGGACGTGAGCGCGAGGCGAAGGCTGGAGTCGAGGCGGAGCTGGGACGTGAGCGCGAGGCGAAGGCTGGAGTCGAGGCGGAGCTGGGACGTGAGCGCGAGGCGAAGGCTGGAGTCGAGGCGGAGCTGGGACGTGAGCGCGAGGCGAAAGCGGAAGTCGCAGCGGAGCTTGGGCGTGAGCGTGAGGCGAAAGCGGAAGTCGCAGCGGAGCTTGGGCGTGAGCGAGAAGCGAAGGCGGAGGTAGCCGCGGAGCTAGAGCTAGAGCGTGAGGTTCACGCGGAGGTTGCGGCGAAGCTGGGACGTGAGCGCGAGGCGAAGGCAGAGGTCGCCGCGGAGCTGGAGCGTGAGCGTGAGGCGAAGGCAGAAGTCGCCGCGGAGCTGGAACTAGAGCGTGAGGTTCACGCGGAGGTTGTGGCGAAGCTGACGAGCGTGGAGGAGCAGTATGCGAGCACGAGCGCGGCGCTGGAGCAGGAGCGCGAGGCGAAGGCTGGAGTCGAGGCGGAGCTGGAGCGTGAGCGTGAGGCGAAGGCAGAGGTCGCCGCGGAGCTGGAGCGTGAGCGTGAGGCGAAGGCAGAAGTCGCCGCGGAGCTGGAACTAGAGCGTGAGGTTCACGCGGAGGTTGTGGCGAAGCTGACGAGCGTGGAGCAGCAGTATGCGAGCACGAGCGCAGAGCTGGATCGTGAGCGTGAGGAGAAAGCGGAAGTCGCCGCGGAGCTAGAGCTAGAGCGTGAGGTTCACGCGGAGGTTGCGGCGAAGCTGACGAGCGTGGAGGAGCAGTACGCGAGCACGAGCGCGGCGCTGGAGCAGGAGCGCGAGGCGAAGGCGGAGGTCGCCGCGGCGCTGGAGCGCGAGCGTGAGGCGAAGGCTGGAGTCGAGGCGGAGCTGGGGCGCGAGCGCGAGGCGAAAGCGGAAGTCTCAGCGGAGCTGGAGCTAGAGCGTGAGGTTCACGCGGAGGTTGCGGCGAAGCTGACGAGCGTGGAGCAGCAGTACGCGAGCACGAGCGCGGCGCTGGAGCAGGAGCGCGAGGCGAAGGCAGAGGTCGCCGCGGAGTTGGGGCGTGAGCGAGAAGCGAAAGCGGAAGTCGCCGCGGCGCTGGAGCGCGAGCGTGAGGCGAAGGCTGGAGTCGAGGCGGAGCTGGGGCGCGAGCGCGAGGCGAAAGCGGAAGTCTCAGCGGAGCTGGAGCTAGAGCGTGAGGTTCACGCGGAGGTTGCGGCGAAGCTGACGAGCGTGGAGCAGCAGTACGCGAGTACGAGCGCGGCGCTGGAGCAGGAGCGCGAGGCGAAGGCAGAGGTCGCCGCGGAGCTGGAACTAGAGCGTGAGGTTCACGCGGAGGTTGCGGCGAAGCTGACGAGCGTGGAGCAGCAGTACGCGAGCACGAGCGCGGC
>NZ_JBBBNV010000032.1:0-44751 GCF_037137075.1 Paenibacillus sp. y28 | reverse complement strand
TTTTGTCTGCTCGTACTTATGAAACTGGACACCGCTACACATCACAGTATTCTTCAGCTTTATCGTTGGCTTAAAATTCTATTATGGGAACCGATGCATCAATGGATGGAACGAATTCACCGTAAACCTAGTCGAAAATCAGCGGGTAGGCGCAAGAAACAGTGAGCTAGTATTTCCGTCACTCAGGGGAAACTACATAAATTTACCAAATGGACAGAGAGCTACCTTCTGGTGGGCAATCGACTTTTTGGTAATGAAAACTAAAACCTTGTTCAGAATTATTCGAAAACTATGCCGCCGACTTTTTATGCAACGCTAGTGGTTTTCTTTGTAAATATTAAAAATGTGTAAACGCCCTCATTATATCATTTCTAGTCAGACTATCGAAAGGGCAAAATTTTGCAGGAAAACGTCATATTGTCGGCTTTGACGTCATAACAAAGGCTGCCGGCGGAGAAAAGATGCTTCCTGCGCCGGCAGCCTGTTGTTATTGTGCCTCACGATACAGAGCTGAAGCGTCCGCAAATAATAATTCCGCTGCGGCTTCCGCTTCCTTCCGATCCTTCGGCTGGATTCAACGGTTGATGATGAGCTTGTTCGTGGCAGAACGGCTGCACGAGGCCCGATTGTGTCTTTATTCGAATGATCTCCGCTTATTTCCTCCGGACGAGCAGCAGGTAGCAAAGCACCGCGCACAGCTCGCTTGCCGCGATGACGAGACCCATCGGAACCGCCGTCGTCCCCCCGCCAATTCCGACCAGCGGCGCGACAAGCGCTCCGAATATAAAGGACAGGACACCGAGCAGCGCCGACGCGCTGCCCGCATGATGGCCCTGCTTCTGCATGGCCAGAGAGAAGCCTGCCGTTGAAACGACCCCCACACTGGCCACGACAAAAAATAAAGGAATCAGGACGGCCGCCAAGGAGCCTCCGCTTATAATGACAAGCAGCAGCCCGATTCCGCCGGCCGCAGCAATGGACAGACCGGAAATAAACAGCTTCGCATCATTCACCCGCCCGGCCAGCCGTCCCGTGATTTGTCCGGCAATAATGATGCCCAGACCGTTGATCGCAAAGAACACACTGAACATCTGCGGTGAAACGCCGTAAATGTCCTGAAGTACGAACGGAGAACCGGAAATATAGGCAAACATCGCTGCTGTGACGAAGCCCTGCGTCAGGGCATAGCCGATAAACAACCGATCACGAAGCAGTGTGCGGAACGTCGTCAAGGTATTGGAGAAACCGCCCTTGGAGCGCCTTGCGGACGGCAGCGTTTCAGGCATGGCCAGCCATACGGCGGCGAGCATGACGATCCCGAACAAGCCGAGTACAATAAATACGCCCCGCCAGGTCGTAAACTGGAGCAGCTGGCCTCCAATAATCGGCGCCAAAATCGGCGCAGCCCCATTAACGAGCATCAGCATGGCAAAAAAACTTGTAAGCGCCGGTCCCGAATACATATCACGGACAATGGCGCGGGAAATAACGATACCAGCCGCGCCGGCCGCACCTTGAATGAAGCGGAGCGCGATGAAGGACCATGCCGAGGGCGCCCACGCGCAAATAAGGGAAACGGCCGCGTAAACGACCAGACCGGCAAGAAGCGGAACACGACGTCCCCGGACGTCGCTGAGCGGTCCCGCCAGCAATTGGCCCAGAGAGAGCCCGAGCAGGCAAGCCGTCAAGCTTAACTGCGCCATGGATGCGCTTGTTTGCAGGTCGCCCGCCAAAACCGGCAAAGCCGGCAAATACATATCCAGGCATAACGGCCCGAAGGCGGACAGTCCGCCCAAAATAAAAACCGCCCATAATCGGCGTATGCTTGCAGGTGCCGAAACAGACACTTCAGAGCTGATCATGCGTTAAACCTCCTGTTTACCCTCATGCTGCTGCATGTTCAACCATGCCAATTAACATGTAACTATTATAGTTACAACAAAATCGGAAAGTCAATGCAATCTCGAATTTATAATAAATGCCCCAGCCGGTCTCCGGCTAGCGTGTACACGATTAATGCAGGCAGCTTACCCAGCAGCGTAGCGGTGATAAATGTCACGGCTGGTATGCGGCAAACAGCAGCATAGCTGTTCACTGCCTGAGCCGGCATGACCGGGATAAGCCTTGCCAGAAAGACAGCCCAAAACGGATAACGTTCAACCCGCCGGGTGAACTGCTCGGTCCACCTTGTACTGGCCAATAAGGCCCGGCCTTCGGTTTGAAAAAAACGGCGTATGGCGAAGTACATCACGATCGCCGCCACTGTCGAGCAGGCCGTGCTCCATCCGAGGCCCGGCAATAGCCCGAATTTCGCGCCGAACACCCCGGCTACAGCCGGATAAGGGATGACGGGCACACAGCTGATTATAATTGCGGCCAGGATAAGCAGCGGCAGCTCCCGGGCGCTGTCCTGCTGCAGCCAATCCGTCACCGGGACACGGTAATACCAAAAAACAGCGGCGGCTGCACAATAAAGCAGTACGATGAAGATAAGCTTTTTCACAAAAGGCAGGCTCCTTTAATCACTTACAATTCCTTGTTCTTTTTTTATTATCCCTTAATAAACGAAATCGTGTCCAGCAATTCAGGTATAATAGAGCTGACTACACCATTTCGATAGTGAAAGGAATGTTTGCGGTGCAATACAAAACAGTAGGAAATTCAGGCTTGCGCCTCTCCGCCCTGACCTTCGGCTGCTGGGAGCTTGGCGGCGGCCCGTGGGAGTTTACCAGCGATCAGAACAACATTGCGGCGGTGCGCAAAGCGCTAGAGCTCGGCATCACCACTTTTGATACCGCCGAAGGCTACGGCGAAGGGCATTCCGAGCAGGTGCTCGCAGCCGCGCTGGAAGGGGAACGCAGCCGCTGCGTCATCGCCTCCAAGGTCAGCCGTTCCCATCTTCAGCCGGATGAGGTGCTTCGTGCCGCGGAGCGGAGCCTGACCAATCTGAAAACGGACTATATCGATATTTACTATATTCACTGGCCGAGCTTCGACATTCCGGTGAAGGAAACGCTCTCCGCCTTCAACAAATTGAAGGAGCAAAAGCTGATCCGTGCCATCGGTGTGTCCAACTTCTCTCTGGAGCAGCTGCAGGAAGCGGCGCAGTACGCGCAAATTGACATTATTCAGCCGGAATACAGCCTGCTGCAACGCGGCATTGAGAAGGATGTGCTTCCTTATTGCCTGGCGAACGGTATCGGCATTGCCAGCTACAGCTCCATCGCCAAGGGCATCCTGACCGGCGCCTTCCACTTTGGCGGGAAAAAGCTCGCAGAAGACGATTTCCGTCAAGCTCGCCGCTTATTTTATCCGGAGCATCTGGACGCGGCAAGCGATCTGCTGAATACAATGAAGAACATTGCGGACATAAAAGGGGTTACCGTCTCGGAAATTGCGATTAGCTGGCTGATTCATCAGGAAGCCGTCACATCGGCTATTGTCGGCACGCAAAACCTGCACCATCTCGAGGCTAATGCCGCCGCCGCAGACATTGTCCTGAGCGCGGAGGAATTGCAGCAAATCGACCAAGCCAGCCAGGAAGCGCTGCGGCGGATTGACGGCTAACCGGACAAACCGAAATGCTAATGCAGCGCAGCCACAACTTTCAATTCCTGCAGCCGTTGTGGGCAAGCACCTCATGAAATGAAAGACCTCCAGGCCGCCACCTTGTTACGAGGGGGGACCGGAGGTCTTTTTTACGTTTATACGGAGTTGGACCCAAGTCCGTCTTTCATTCGAGACAGCAAGCGGCCATGCTCTGCGCGATGCCGAGGCAACGCCCAAGCGCTTCGCAGCGACGGGCGTCTCATTGGGCCCGCTACTTGCTCAATTGCCGCCATCACGGCGGATAGCCTCTGAGTCTTGCAGCTTTTATCGTTCCCGGGCATCACGCAGCTGGAATTGTCCCACGAGCTGCTGCAGGAAGGCGGTAATCGCTTCGACATGGTTGGAGGTATGCCGCACGCCGCCCATATCCACAAGCAGCTCATGCACCTTGCCCTCTACCTCCGTGGAAATACGGCGATTCTCGATGCTGACGGCCGCAATTTTCTCCATCAGGGCTACTACCTCTTCCACGATCTGCGTCTTGAGCGAATCCTCGGAATTGGCGCTGTTCAGCAGCTCTGAAGCTGCGGCTACCAGCTCGTTGCCTTCTTCCACGACACGCGTGCCTTCCTCCATCGACACGACAGCCTCCTGCGCATTCTCATAAATGAGCTGCACGGTTCCATGGATTTGCTCGGTCGACGATTTGGTGATCTCGGCCAGCTTGCGGATTTCACCGGCAACGACTGCGAAGCCCCGGCCGTGCTCGCCCACCCGCGCCGCTTCAATCGAGGCATTCAGCGCCAGCAGGTTCGTCTGGGCCGAAATTTGGTCGATAACCTGCAGCACCTCCCGGATTTGGCGGGTGGTCTCCATAAAGGTCAGGATCGTTTTGTTCGTTTCCGATACTTTGCTGAAAATTTGGCCCATTTTGTCCCCGATGCGCTCCACTTCGCTTTGGGCGACCGAAATTTGCTCAGAAGCCCTGTCCTCCAGCACGCGCAGCGTATCCTTCATCTCTCCGACTACATCCTTGGCGATATCGATATCCTTCAGCTGCTTCCGGATACTGCGGATCATCGCATTAATTTCTTCCCCCATCCGCTCTGTTGAATGCATCGTTGCGCCCGTGGATTGATTAAGCCGCTGCTGGCTTGCAAGCACGTCGGCCGAAGCCTGCCTCACCTTCAGCATGATGCCTTCGAGTGAATCATTCATATTGTTAATCCATTTGGCCAGCTCCCGGGTCTCATCGGGCGCGAAGCGATCGGTCTGCAGCCGCTGCGTCAAATCGCCCTTGCCTTCCGCATTAATCCGGATAAACCGGTTAATTTCACGCAGGCTTCGCACAGCGGGCGCTGTGCCCTTCCGGTGCGTAACCGAAATGATGACGACGCCGTACAGCACGTTGAAGCATGCGACGAGCGCGCCTGCGATTAGCGGAGGCATTTGGCTGTTGATCAGCAGCATGACCATCCCGACCGTAAGAATACAGAACAGGAAGATCAGCGGAAGCTGCAGGCGCCGCACCTTCCAATCGATGCTGCGGAGACGGTATACCTCCTCCAGATCTCCCTCGCACATCATTCCCCAGCCATCAGGACAATGCGGAAGCTGGAAGGTAACTCCTTTTCCGATAACGGGAATATGTCGGTAATCCGAATAGCCCGGAAATTCGACAAACAGATTGCTCCCGTTCTTAATGGTGCTCGCTACCCCGGGATGAAGCTGGCCCGTCGCCGGATCGGTAAACATCAGCTCCAACTCCGTATGCTCCTTGACTGTAACCATTCCCCAATCCGTTGTGACGCCGTCCTTCAGGTTCTCCCCGTGCGTAAATGTCCGATCCTCAAAGCGGCTGCGGGACAGCGCCGTTCCCGGCATAATCTGCTTGCGCAGCTTGGGCTCTGCCATAAAAATATAGTTATCGCCCGAATCCGGATAAACGTGCCCGGACTCACGCTGAATCAAATCCCCGATAACATCGTTGGGCACACGCCCGCAGATCGCGCCCTTCCATTCTCCCTTGTCCGTAATCGGGCAAATAAAGAGCAGGGTCATTTTATCATGAAAAGAAGAAGTGCTTGGACCGATGTCCAGCGTCACTTTATCCGCATAGGGGCCGAATAGGCACTTCCGTCCTTCACGAGCTTCTCTGGCATAAGCAAGCCCTTCGGCAAAAGGCCCGTCCACGCCATAACGTGTCCCCTGATGCGGAGCATAGGTCGAGAAGGCGACCTGACCCGACGCATCGAGCAGGAACAGCTCCGAGAAATCGGCCGCCCGCTGCCGGACCGCTCCGCTGAGCCGCTCCCAGACAGGCAGGCCTGAGCTGTCCCAGAACGATTGCTCCGTCAAAGCATCCGAGGCATCCCGCAGCAGCCGATCCAGGTGGCTCCAATACTCCTCCGCCCATTCCACCAGCAGCTCCTTGCGTGTGCTCGCCACACTTTCAAATATGTGCTCCACATCTTCCTTCAATTGACGATTTAACCGGTACGACCACCATAACGGCAGCCCTTTTTTGAAGCCCAGCCAGTCAAACATGGTATTTCCCTCCACTCGTTCATATGAGTCGGCTCTCTATGATGTATGTAAAGTATTGTAACATAATCTGCCGCTCCTTTTGTATAAATAGGACAATAAAAAACGAGAAAAATCGAAAATTTTTAGGAAATTACGGAAAAATGTTCGGTATCTCGCAGGAAAATTGGCTTATGGGAGGAAGGTGAAGCGTCCTGATAACAGCCCGAAGCCTTATCGGGCCTGCCGTACAAGCAAAAAACGAAGACTCGTTAAGCTCTTGTCACATTTATTCCAACTTGGAAGCCTTTATACTCAACTTGCCAGCACTTCACAAGAATTTTGAGAATTATATTACAATCGGTGGCACGAATAGTGTCTCGGTCTTTTTTAATAAATTAGCCAGCCTTGGGAAATCCATCTATCGGCGTGTACACCGGCAGGGGTTTCCTTCGCCTTTCTTCGGACTTGCGCTGCTTAGCTCCAGACTTGCGCTGCGGTGCATGGTTTTGGATGGCGCTTTTCAACATTGGTTCTTCCTCAGCATCTCTGCCGGACATACTAGCGGACATGTGAACAAGCATCCGGCCGGATAGCAGGTGATTCTGAATAACCGGAATTTGAGACACACTACTTGCTGCCGATCCGACCGTCCATCACAAAAATAGGCGCTTCATTTCCGGGTTCTATTCCACACTATTTCAATCTGTTATTATTACTTAATGTGGATAAAAATTTATATAATAGAATATAAAGGAAATTACAGCGGTTAAATCGAGCATATCGATGTTAAATTCGGCTTATTTTGTCCCCATCGCGGTACAAGTAAGCGCTTACTTAATAAGTTAAATTCAATGTCTGGCAAATTACCATTTTTCGTGCATAATAAAACCGAGGCAACCGACACCCGGCTAGGCCGGGCGGTCAACGAAACAGATAGAGAATAAAAGCGACATATTTAGGAGGGAGTACTACACCATGAAAAAGACAAAGTGGATTTCTACACTAACCGCACTCGTGCTGACCGGTTCTATCATCGCAGGCTGCGGCACAAAAGGCTCTGAAGCCGAAAATGCTGCCGAAGGCTCCGGCCCCTTGGATATCAGCATCGGTATGACACAAGTCGGCGACATTCCGGCTGCAGGCAATGAAGTAGAGCAGGCTATCGAGAAATACACCAATTCCAAGCTGAACATCCAGTGGATTCCGAACGCGGCGTATGAAGACAAAATCAACATCATGCTCGCATCCAACGAAATGCCGAAGCTGCTGAAGGTTCAATACAACCCGAACATTATTAGCTCCATGCAATCGGACCTGTTCTGGGAGGTTGGCCCTTATCTGAAGGATTACAAAAACTTATCCGCTCAAGACAGCCAATTCTTCGATAACATTAAAGTAGACGGCAAAATTTACGGCGTACCGGTTTTCTCCGAAATCGCTCGCGCAGCTATTGTTTATCGCAAAGACTGGCTCGACAGCCTGGGCATGCCGCTTCCGAAAACATTGGACGACTGGTACAATGTGGTTAAGGCTATGACCTTGAACGACCCGGACAAAAATGGTAAAGCCGACACAAACGGCACCCTGCTGTTCAAAAAGTATAACGAAGGCCAATACTCGCTGACTACCCGCTTCGCGGTTGCTATGGGCGCGCCGAACAAATGGGCGGTAGACAAGGACGGCAACTTTACAGCGGAGTTCGAAACCAAAGAATATACTGACGTCATGAAATTCTACAAGCGTCTGTATGATGACGGCTTAATCAACAAAGACTTTGCAGCATTCGACTCCACTGAAGCCGACAAGCAATATGACGCCGGCCGTGTAGGTCTGAAGGTTGCTGTTGCCAACACAGCCAAAAGCCAACAGGATCGACTGTCCAAAACAGATCCGAAGGCTGTTGTAGATGTAGCGCCGCTTGAAGGCCCGAACGGCCTGCGTGTTGCTGGCCAAACCGGCAACTCCGGTATCTACGTGATTCCAAAGGGTACCGTTAAAACCGAAGCTGAAGTGAAACGCCTGCTTAAATTCCTCGATCAGCTGATGGATCCGGACATGGCTACGTTGCTGATGCGCGGTATTGAGAACAAGCATTTTGTCAAAACAACCGACAACAAAACCGAGTTTACTGATTTCACTGCGTTCCAACGTGAAGTGAAGCCTTACCGCGACAACTTCCCTTACATTGAAGGCTACAACGTTCTGCCGCAAAAAGACGTTGCCATCGGTGAAAAAGGTCAGGCTGTAACAAAGGAAATCGCCAAGCACGTCGTGCCGAACCCGGCTCTGACCCTGATCTCCGCAACCTACAATGAGCGCGGTAAAGAGCTGGAGCAAATGATTGTCGATGCTCAAACCAAGTTCATCATGGGCAAGCTTGACGAGGCAGGCTACATGGCCGAAATCGAGAAATGGAACAAATCCGGCGGCCAAAAAATTAAAGAAGAATACAAAGCGTATTACCTGAAGCAAAACCAAAAATAAGCCTGCCGCGCACACCAGCGCTGCGGAATGCAAGAGACACCGGATTGCCCGGTGTCTCTTGCTGCACGATGATCCCACTTGCAAGGAGGATTCCCAACGTATGCAGCAGTTTACAGTAGCCCAGGACGGCAGCGGCGACTTCACAACGATTCAAGCCGCGATCGACACGGTTCGCGTTCATTGGCAGGTCCCTTCTGTAATTCATATCAAAAACGGCGTCTACCGTGAGAAAATTACGATTCCGGATAACAAAACCTTGATTCATCTCATCGGGGAAAGCGTAGACGGGACCATCCTTACATACCATCAGCATGCCAACATGATCGGCGTCGAGGGCCAGCCGCTCGGAACGTTCCGCACGGCGGTCGTTTCCGCTCTGGGCGATGATTTCCGCATGGAGCGACTGACCGTACACAATACTGCCGGCGTCGGAGAAGGCATCGGCCAGGCGGTAGCACTGTATCTCGCCGGAGATCGGGCGGTAATTAACAATGTCCGTCTGCTCAGCTATCAGGATACCCTTTATACCTGCAAAGGCCGCCATTATTTTACGAACTGCTATATTGAAGGCCACGTCGATTATATTTTCGGTGAAGCTACGGCTGTTTTCCGGCAATGTGAGCTTCACAGCCTGCGCGGCGGCTACATTACGGCGGCCTGCACCGCGGAAAGAACGCCGGTCGGCTATGTTTTTATCGATTGCAGGCTGACCGCTGCATCCGAGGATCTGGACGTTTACTTGGGGCGGCCATGGCGTCCGCACGCTCATACGGTATTCATCCATACGTGGATGGGCGCGCACATCCACCCGGAGGGCTGGGACAACTGGCGCGATCCGAACAATGAGCAGACCGTCCGCTATGGGGAATTTGGCAGCACGGGCCCGGGCGGAAATACCGGCGCGCGGGTTTCCTGGTCCCGGCAGCTCACGGCTGAAGAAGCTGGCCACCTGACACCGGAGCGAATTTTGGCCGGTGTGGACGGCTGGAATCCAATAAACTAGAAGCTGGAGGCTCAACAAAGACAGTGCGGAACCCCCTTGGGCCGCACTGTTCTTTGTTATGACGCATGAGGCAACTCCAAAATCGTCAACCGGTGAAAACGGCAAAAACAGGCTTTTTTCATAGAGCGAATTTTATTCAGGACAAGGTTACAAAACGTCGCATGCGCTACAGGAATGAACAGGATTCCACCTCATATATATACTAATGAACACAGCCCCCAGTCACAGATTTTATTCCCTGAGAGGAGAATGAAACATGACGGACAATCAATTCAACGGCGGCCCACTGGACGGAGATCAATTGCTGGAGAACGAAGCTGCCAGCCTTGTTTTCGGCAGCACAGAGGAGGCGGACAACAGCGCCGCGCTTCAAAGCAGCGCCGATGAGGCAGCAGATGAGGCAGAAGAAGAAGCGGTGGTGGAAGATGAAACGGCGGAGGATGCCGCCGAGGAAGAAGCCGACGACGAAGCTGCGGACGATGCGGAAGGAGAAGCCGATTCTGTGGAGGAAGCGGAAGAAGCTGATGCCCCGGATGCAGATGCAGACGACGCTGTAATTGAGGATGAAGATGAAGGCGGTTCCAATCCTGATGAACACGAAGAAGACGCCTAGCAGTGCACCGGATAAAGCAGAAGCTCACCTTGCAGGCCGATACGGCCGGTAGGCGGGCTTCTGTTTGTGTAGGAGATCTACTTGAAGGAATGTAAATGCTGCTGCGGGGTGAACCACAACCGATAGCACAGCATTCCCAGCAAAATGCTGCTTAACGCAGCCGAAGCCGACAAAGAAAATACAATCAGAATCTGGTAGCGCACAGCCTCGACCGGGTCTGCGCCCGCCACAATCATGCCCGTCATCATGCCCGGAAGCTGCACCAGGCCTATCGTTTTCATGCCGTCAATCGTCGGAATCATACTGGCCTTCACCGAACGCTTCAGCGCATCCTGGATCGCCTGCCGGGGTGTAGCGCCAAGAGCCAGCAGCGCCTCGATCTCGCCCCGGGCCGAGTCCATTTCCCGCTTCATCTGATTCAGGAACAATCCCGATACTACCATCGCACTGCCGATGACCATCCCGCTGAGCGGAATCATATATTGCGGCGCAGCTTCAATTATGCCGAGGCCCAACAGCAGCGACATGACCACCGTTTCGGTACAAGCTATAGCCGCGCCAACACGCACCATAACACCCCGAACCCCTCGCCCTCGCTTCGCCGCGTTCCATGTGGCGACTACAATCATGATGGCAACAATCACAAGCAGCAGCAGCGGATGATCCGCTTGAAACACAAATTGCAGCACATATCCGACAAGAAGCAGCTGCACTGCGGACCGGATCGTTCCGATAAAAACCTCTTTCTCCAGCCCGAGCTTCTGCCACATGGAGATCAACATCGTAATGAAGACAAATACCAGCGTCATTCCTAGCGCCAAGAGCGACATGACTTAACCTTCTCCTTCCACAGCAACCTGTATAAACCGCCGTGCGGCCAAGGTTGCCGGCTGGTCAAAAAATTCAGCAGTCGCCGTGCATTCCACAAGTGTGCCTTCCGCCATAAACCAAACCTTGTCCGACGCCGTCCGGGCCTGCTCCATGTCATGTGTCACCCAGATCAGCCCTGCTCCCTCTTGGCGATACCACTCTACAAGCACCTGCTCCACCGCCTGCTTGCTGTGAATATCTAAGGAAGCCGTAACTTCATCCAGCAAAAATATTTCCGGCCGCAGTAAAAGCGAACGGACCAAGGCGACCCGCTGCTTCTCACCGCCGGACAAGTCCGCGGCCTTTTTGCCCAAGTCCAGATGCTCCAGGCCTAATCTTGTCAAAAGCTTGCGGGCCAGCTCCTTCTCAAAGGTCCGGTTATGCAGTATACTTACCGTCCGTAAATTATCCTCCACCGTACCAGGCAGCATGACCGACTGCTGCGCCACATAGCATACCCGCATCCGCCACTCCCGGGGCGGCCACTGGGCTGCAGGCTTTCCGTGCAGACTCAGCTCCCCCGCATCCGGCTGATCCAGCAGAGCCACTATGCGCAGCAGGGTGCTTTTTCCTTGCCCGGAGGCACCTAACAAGGCAACCGATTCCGGCTGATCCATCCGGGCGGATACCCCGGAGAACAAGCATCGGGTGGTCTTTCCGGAGAAGCTTTTTTGCAGCTGATGAAATTGCAATACCGGCGTCAAAAGAAACCCCGCCTCTCCCGTGAGATCAAAGCCAAATAAAAAACCAAATAAAAAAGAGCAGGAACGGCCTCCTGCCCACAGTACTTCCTTCTCAAAGCTGCAAGTCTACATTGACGGAACTGACGGGATTCGAACCCGCGGTCTCCTGCGTGACAGGCAGGCATGTTAGGCCTCTACACCACAGTTCCATGTGATAGATGTCCTATGACGACAGGGATAATCATATCACGTCCGGTGAATGGCGTGCAAGCCTTTTCGACAATATTTTGGCGGGTTTCACGGGTTATCGGCTTGTCTGAACCTGCCACTCACCGTATTCCTTCTATATATATATGCTCCCTGCAATTTTTCATTCAACGCAGCGACCTTCCATTATGATAGGGCTCGCACATGATGATGGGGTCTAACACCTGCATCTCTCCAGGCCTGTATGCGATTCATGGTTCACTGCCCACCGCGTTTCTACTATTATATTAGGCCTCTATTCCGGCCTTGCGGGCAATCACAATGGTGTTCAGCCAAGACAGCTCCGATGGTGTGAGCTGCCGGTTATAGGCTTTTTCCGCCCAAGTGTAGTCCGACAGCAATCCCTTGTGATACAGCCCGTCCAAGGCATCCCCCAGCTGCTTCCACTGCCAATCCGCCGTCAACTTCAATGCCATTCCTTCTTCCGCCTCCTGATCATATTCATCTAATTTATAGTTCTCCACAATGGCAATCAGCTTGTTGGCATAGCTCGGGTCAGTTGCATAGCCTGCGTCTTGCAGCGCTTGTGCAGCGCCCGCATAATCCAGCTCCGCGCACCTTGCAAAAAATCCCGCCTTCTCATAACGAGGGTTATTCACCAAAAAATCACTGTGGTCGATAATGCTTCCAATCCAGCTGTCGTAGACGCGAAATCCGGCGGTGACTGTAACGAAGCTGCCGTTTATATACTCCTGGGTCGTCTGCTCCTGGCCCGTGCCTTTGATACCGAACAAATTGTTGCCCGGCGCGCTCGCCCCCCAGCCGCTCTCCAGCGCCGCCTGTGAAATCGTGATGCTCGCCAGAACGCCTGTCCGGATTTGCTCCGTGATAGCATACGGGGCAATGCTGTTAATAAAGCTTTGTGCCGTTGTCATGGTCTTTCCCCCCTTTCTGCTTCAAAACAGCTATGATTGGCATTATATGCTCCGAAAGCGGCAGCCCGAGGCGGCCATAGTTCTCGGCCAGTGAAATCAATTCGTTGGCCATAAATGCACAGACCAGTCCGGTCATGAACACATCCTCCACGCCAAAAGCCAAATCCGCCCGGTGCCCCAGCATCACCGCCGTAATCATGAGAGACTTCTTGATAAGTCCCCAAAACCCGGCCTCACTGGACAAATTACCTTCCTTCCACGCTGCAATCACACCCGTAATGTAATCCAGCACCATTGCCAGCGCCAGCAGCTCCAGCGTCCCGGACCACCCCCCGAACGCATACGACGTCACCGCCCCAAACGCCCCTGCCATGAAGTTAAAAAAGAACTGATAGTTCATGTGAGTCCTCCTTTCTGCCTTCCTGGGTCTTTTTAATTCATTTCCTCCACTTGGTTTCATTCAGAGCCTGCAATCGAATGAGTTAAAAATTGCCCCGATGACTCGGGGCCGTTTTTCCGGAAGTTTTGAAGCTGTTACCGCGTTCAGCTTGCTAAGGGCTTAGGCTAGCTCCCACTCCATTCTTCCAGGTTCTTGTTAACGATCGTTGTACAGAACGATGCAAACCACAGTAGCTCCGAGATAGAGGCCGATGCTCCGCTAACTGTCCGAATAATCCTTATTTGCCAAGAGCATCCTTACTGCTGATCGCCTCAAATTGCACTATAAAACGTCATGACCTTCTGTCGCATCCCCGGTATGAAAGCAGCTATTTAACAGAAAAGAAGAAACTTTTCCAAATGGAGGCAATAAAATTATACATTTAGCGGAGCTTTAATATCCTTAATTTATACGTGTGGGATCGGTGTCCACCCATTTGAAAGGTTACGCAACTCCCCCCTGTCCCGCACCTGTCTCCAGTTTGGCGGATGAAATCCTCGGCTCATGGGCCTCCGGTTGAACTTCGACGGATGCAATTCCCTCCTCTTGCTGCTCCGGCTGTTGTGGCAGCGGGTACATATAATGAACCGGCTGAGGAATGCGGGTCGTCACATCAATACCGGCAAGCTGGCCTTCATAGGTTTGCACGACGACGTGAACCTTTCCTGTACATCCCGCCCGGAGTCGATCAAGCAGCCCCATCCTAAACGTCCCTACACGTACATTAACCATGCTGTGAGCCTCCTGAATTATTTTGTGGTTCCTCCTCAATCAACGCTTGAACCGCAGCCCGCAATCCATTGTTCGCCGGAACCTGGTCAACTTCCCTCAATCCGGCCTTAACCAGACTGTAATAAAGCTTCACCATCGGACTCATGCTGATTGTCCTCCTTTCATTGCCGCCAGCTCCGCCTGCAATGTCAGCATCGTCTCATACACGTCAGCCAGTGCGGCTTGAGTGGTTAAAACCTGCTGATTCAAATCCGCGATGATCTCGTCCGGCGTTGGTGCCGCAGGTACTGGCTCCGGGTAGGTGTCTCCCGTTTTTGAGAGCTCACCGTCAATGACCGTGTAATTGTTAGGATACATGAAGGCATCTGTCGCAGCTTCATCCTCCTCCGGCAGCGGCCCCAAGACAGCGCAGCCCGGAGGAATGTTTGTCCATTCTTCAACAGAGCCTCGGTAGGGCGTACCGTAAATGCTGCCGTCTTGTAAGTGATACAAGAACCAATATTGCATTCTATTCCCTCCTCATACAATCGTTTCAGAAGCTCATTTTGTGCGAATTTCCGGTTGAGCCGGACAGCGGAACAGAGCTCAAATGAGTTTCCAATGAAAAAAAGCTAGTGACAACCTTTACGTTGAATATGGATACAGACATACCCGAACCCGTTCCGCAGCCCGAAGGGCGTGGAGCAGAAGCAGGGAAGGCTAAGCCCGTTTCCTTAGCTCGAGGTTCGTTCCGCATTAAATGATAGGCCGCCGCCAATACAGATAAACCCTGTGTCCTCTTCCACCAGTTTTGATTCTCCTCCGTGTTCTCCCACGCAAGAATGTGAATCGTTCTTACCATTTCAAGCATTTTTCCAAAATGGGTTCTGCGTATAAAGGATAAAAGCCTCTCAAAGAACGACCGCACCGAAGACACCTGGATAAATACAGGCCATCTGACCGGACTTATGATCCTATGGCAATCCAGTTTATGAGTAATGTTTGAGGGATACCGCTATTGCATCGAAGTGTAAATCCGGTAATACTCTTATTGGCCGCTTGCACGGTCACATAAGTATTATTAGCGTTGCTAACAGCTTCCAATACAGGTAGAATCTTAGGGGTTGTAGCAAATGCTACTGGAAAAGGAACGTTTACATCAACGGACACACCGCTCGTGTTAATAATTACACTTGCACTTCCGCTTTGTACCTGATGTCCCCCACTCACAGCCCGTAGCACGTTATATCCATTTACCAATGTAGAGTGTGGAAGACTGACTTGAGCAGCAGCCAAATGTATTGTGCCACTTCCTAGTGTGCTGTTACCTCCTGTTGCCAGTATTCTAGCATCATAGTCAATTGTATTCCCGCTTGAGTGAAAATCGATATACGCTGGATTAGCCGCTACAATTGAACCAATTTCTATTCCTACTCCACCCGTAGCAGGCGCACCGAATTCGTGAATAGCCCCTGTAAAAAAAGTATTACCATTCCCAAAATCAAGTACGTTGTTCTTGGTATTAATGCGACCACTGCGGGATATTCCAAATAAATTCGTACTCAACCCGTAAGGAGCAGCCGATCCCATAAGCGTCCTGAAAGAAAACGCCGAACCATCTCTGTCATCAGCGGATGCTATTGAAGCAAAAACCGTTTCACTGGCTCCGGCACTCTGATTTACTCCAATGAATGATAAATTTTCGTTGTATAATGCGGCCCCGTCAAGATTTCCACCAATAGTAAGCGCACGAGCTGCCGTTCCATCACCACCATTCGTACCTTTCGTGGAAACAGAGGCATGAAGGGTCCCTTTAATTACAGCCTTGCCGGAACCGTCATCAAGTGTATTCACTTTAGAAGCAAGTGAACCCGTCGGAAGATTAATTTTCAATGGGAACAAGATCGGCCCGCCTCGATAGCTTGTAAAAACCCTTAATTCTTCATACCACATATCCATCCACGTCTGACTGCCGTGCACCGAATCCTTCCAACTAATCTCCGGGGTATCAACTCCACCGTTATCCAAGGTAATAGCGCCTCTTGTTATTGTGTTTCCCGAATCATCAATACTAATTAGCGCTCTTGAAAAGTCGCTATTGATTACCTGCAGAAAACCATTGTCACTACGCAGCCATTTATGAGGATTGGGATCTGCTTGTGAGCTTGGCTGCGTAAGTCTGAAGGCACCCTTTACATGGACATTACCTGCTCCGTCATCAAGGGTGTTATTGGTAGTCTTAACTCCCCCATTAGGGTCAACAGATAGCCTGAGCGTTCCGGACGTTTGATCCCACACTCCGAACTTCCCTACACCAATACCAGAAGCTCCAGACCCGGAACCGAGAAGCCAGCCACGTCCGTTTGTACCTGTATTTTGTAAAAGAAGCGCTGCGTCATTACCGGCATAAATAATATTGACACGTCCGAAGGTCGGTTGGCTATTTACATTCACGGCTTGTCCTAACCGGCTAGAAACCGTTTCGAGATTAATGGCGGGTGCCGTCCGCCAGGACGATTTTCCGGTAATACTCTTGATCATATAGGCAAGCCAGCCCCACAGCTTATTGGGGGCTCCTGTGTCACTTGAAGGAGCTTCTGTATCCGAAATGGCGCGCGCTCCTTCATGAGCATCCGCAATCCCCTGCTCAATCCGGTTCAAATCGTGCTCTGTTACGATTTCATCGTATTTCCAATCTGTTTTCGAATGAAAGGACATGGTGACCTCCTTGATTTACAGATTCCCTCTCCGTTATTTTCATCGCTCCAACGAGAGTAAAATCGATTATTCGTTATAAAACATACGCTACTTCCTAAATTTCTCCCACCAGCGTTTTTTACCTACTGATGAAGATGACGCAGGCCTTGTCCATTCCCCATCCATAAAAATGTCCCCCGGCTGCACATCCTGTCCCTCCGTCAAAGGCAGCATGTGGGCTGCCTTAACTTCACCTGACAAATACGATACACCGACACAAAAACCAGTATTGAGATCGATTTGAGCATATTTGAACATTTAAATGTTCTACCTCCTTTTAGTAATATTCAATGATTTCCCATCTTAAGGTCGTAGAGGAGACTGCAGCACCATGATAGATGCGCAGCACCGTAGAACCTATAAGCTCCCAATTAAAAGCCGAACCAAAGCTTAAGGGATTTACCGAAGCCTTATCAACATTTACAGCTTTTATTGATACATCTGTATACGTGTAACCGTTGCTAGTATTTATGATTCCACGCTGCACACTCTTGACGCCCCCCACAGGCTTCCACACCCCTCCTGAGTAAAATTCAAGTACGCCGTTGTTGTCCCGAATTTGCAAAGACGGGCTTGATGATTCAATTAAATTCCCCAAAGTTCCATTACTATCCACTGTTTTTAGTTTCCCATCGGCATCAAGATAAATGGCTTTGGCATAGAAACCCATTCGGTGAAAAGAAAAAGCTGGCGAACTGCCATCAGCTGTTGCTACCTCCATACCTGAGGAAACATAGAATGCGCCATCTTTGGCTGCATTCGTATTTTTAACTGTGGTTAAACGTCCAGACACAATTCCACCGGTATTTTTATCAAGTGCAGCGTTATTTCCAGCATTCCATACCTGGACCCAAGGCCCCCAGACACCCTCCTGCAATCTTCTAACATACTGGTCGCTAGAAAAGTAGCTCCATGCCTGTTGAAGGACATTATCAGAGGCTTCATGTCTGATTACTTCAAACCAATGCCAACCGGCTCCCGGAGCATTCACAACCTCGTTGCCATGATACCATCCTGTCTCTCGGATATGATTTAAATCTTTACCCGAGATTGACTGAGACGCAGTACCTAACCCAAAGCCGCTTGGGGCAAAATCGGTTGCCTGCTTGCCGTCCAGCAAGTCCGCATCTAACCCGCTCCCCGCCCCATCATTACCCGCATGCCATATTTTGTTTAATGTTGGTGTGAAGACAGTATCTGCTGTACTTGGAACGTTCCCCATATCAAAATAAAAGGGTTGCACTGTATTAGCGGCTCCATTCCAAGTGAAATAAATTCCGCGTGCTCCGAAATTAGCATGGGTATTTTTATACTTGAAATCCCCTGTATTGATATCAATATAGCAATTGTGACCAAGCAGATAGTTACCGTTAGCCGCAGAGGATATGGTTCCCCAAGAGCCGGAAGTAATGCCTTTTGCACCATGAACGACTAGCGGGCCCGTCATCGCCTCACTGCCATCCTTCGGCAAGCCCGCATTCGCTCTCGTCTGGGCGTTATTGGCAGCTGCCTGCGCTGCACCGGCTGCTGCAGAGGCCGCATCCACCTCCGCCTTGCGCGCCACGTCATCTGCTGCGGCAGGAGCTGCAGCTTTGAATCTGCCGGCTCCGTCCCGTTCGACTAACGTTCCGGCTGTTGCCACATTTGTCGCTGCCTCCAGTCTGGTCTGAACATCCTTCAGCGTCAGATCCGGTGCAGTCCGCCAATTCGTCTCTCCGGTAATGGCTTTGGTCATGTAAGCCTGCCAGTTCCAGAGCTCCGTCGGCGTACCTTCATCCCCGGTCGGTGCTTCGGAATCCGTGATTGTCCTGCTGCCGATATTGGCATCAGTCACACTTCCGTCTGTGTTCGGCAAGGAGGCTTGCACACCCTCGTGAGCCTCCTTCACCCCCTGCTCGATCCGGTTTAAATCACCTTCTGTAACAATTTCGTCCAGCTTCCAGTTGGTTTTGGCTGAATAACTCATCCTGTCCCGCCCGCCTCTCTGACTGTGAGAATTTGCCTGATGATCGTATCCGATGTAATCGGGACATAGACGGCGCTTGAGCTAATGACATCGCCCGACGCTCCCCGCAGCTCAATCTTGGTCACTTCAGAGACGGAGCCATTCGGAATGAGGTACTCCAGATCAACAGTGGAACCGGTCTGCTGCTTGACGCTGAAGTCCGAAATTTCGTAGCTGTCATTCAAAAGCACCTTGGCAATCCTCTGATCGGTATATCCGGCAAGCTCAGCTAAATATGTTGAAGTAATCATCCAATTTGCACCTCCTGCCCGCGTATTGCAAACGGCACACGGCCTAGCTGCCAGCTGCCCAGCAGGGTCGCCCGAATCAAGGGAGTTTTCCAGAGATGCTCCTCAATCCCGATTCGGTCCTCCAGTGACGTGGCCTGGTTGTAAATCATATTGGCCGGCTTTGTCGTTTGAATCATAAACGCAATTTCTTTAAAAACCGCGGCATCCGGAACGCTGATGGTAATCCGCAAGATGAACTCGTCTCCATCCACATCTACTTCGGCCTTGCCCGGACCAAGCAAATAATCCAGCCGCTGCTGCAAATAACGCTTGGTAAAAGGCGGTTTAGCCGAATAGCGGTTTATGAGTCGTTTGCGGCGGAATTCCAGCGTCTCAGTCGAGACATCAGCGCGAATCTGAAGCTGCTGCTCCCGCCGTTTCAGGGCTTGTTCACCCGCGGTCATCACAAACTGGTCGTCCAGCCACTGGCCGATAGCTTGTTTTAACAAATCCAGCTCCATGTCTTCCGTACCGGTCAACAGCTCGAATTCGGCAATACCATTGTAAAAATCGGGCAAATATCTCTGAAGCTTAGTTGACATGCAGCACCACCGCCCCCGGATTCGGAATTTGCTCCCCGTCCAGCTCCAGATTGGCTGCCGCTCCATTCAGCAGCGTATTCGTAACATCAGCCACTCCGGCAATGGTCAATATTCGCGCATCGATTTGACTAATCCGCACGATGAGACGCTCCTCCTCCGGCCACGCTTTGCGCAGTGACAGCATATAGTCGCTAATGACCTCATGAATGGCGTCCTGAACCTGGCCCAGCGTCGTGCCGTTTTGCAGGGTAAGAGTTGCCGTAACATCGACCGCTACCCCCTCCACGCCGGCGATAGTAACCTGATGCCCGAGCGGGGCAAGACCAAGTCCCTCCCCGTGGCGAGGAGCCGGATCCATGAAGGCCTGCACCTCATCCACCAAGGCCGCCGCCGGAGCCGACCAATCCGAGGCAATCAGGGTACACTTCACTGTACCGCCGCCCTGCCATACCGGGAAAATCTTGACCCCGCCGACACCGGCAATACCGCCAATCTCGCGCTTATAATCCGCAATATTGCCCCCGAAGGGCTGCTCATTGACTGCTGCAAAATACCGGGCTCGCAGCGCCTCGTCGCTTTCCTCGTCCGCTCCCGGAACCAGTACATCGCCAAGCTCGGCCCGGGACAGCCCATTAATATAATCTACCGGAAGCAAGGTGCCGAAATGCTGATTGCCCGCAGTACCGGCTGTTTCACATTCCAGTACAAATTGTCCGGGCTCAATCTTCTCCACCGCCGTATATTTCACTCCCTGAATGGCAAAGCGGCTGTTCAGCGGGATATCCGACCATTCACCCGATTGATTATAAAAGCTTCCCTTGCGCTTCGCCTTCGTCGCCGCCTGTCGCGTCACGCCGAATTCCTCCGTCCGCCGGGAGAGCCATTCCCCGCTCGACGTATCTGCGAACGCAAGCCGCAGATTGGCATCCAGCTCGACATACATTTGGGCCAGCTCCAGCGCCGCCGGAGCAAGCGCATCGTAAATGATGCTGCCCTCCCGCTTGTCCACGCTTGCGGGCACCCGTTCCAGCATGCGTTTTAATAACGCTTCATAGGTTTGCAGCTCATACATTCTTCTTCACCTCCTGCTTCATTTCCAGGCTGCCCAGCTTCGAAACAACCGTAAAGCTGATCAGCGCGGCATCCTCTTCGAGTGTGATCGCCACATCCGTCACAGCGGTAATCCGATCATCCTGCAGCAGCGCCTCCTGCAGCAGCCGGTTCAGCTCTGAGCGGACCAGCAGCGGATGGCGGCCAATGATGTCATTCATTTCATTCCCGTAGTTAAATGTATAGATGAGATGCGCATAACGCGGTGTCTGTAAAATTTTGAACACCGCCTGCTCCAGAGCCTCCAGCCCTTCAACCATCCCCGCTACATGACCTGAAGCCGTGTGAAGACGATATGTCCGGCTCGGTTGAACAGAGGCTGTCACCAGCTGCTGCTTCTGCAGAGCATTTCCTTGTGGAATCATGGGCTCACCAGCCTATCCAGCACGACAAACTGTTGTCCGCCCTGCATTCGCAGCAGCAGCACCTTATCTCCAGGCTCCAGCTTTTTGCGGATGACAATAGGGTCCGGCATAGCTTCTTCGGTTATCCGGGTGGCTGTACCACCCGTCGTTTGATCCGTATACACGTGATGATGATGAAGCTGAACCTCATACGGAGTTAGAGATTCCGGCAGCATCAGAAATTCCGAGGTGAGCACAAAGCGCTGATCGACTTGAATTTCCAGCGGCTCGCCTGAAACTACCGTCCCCAACATAACGGCTACCGGGCTGCCGGCCTCGACGGCGCCAACACCGGCTTTTTTAATAATTTCCAGCATCCGACTCATGAAATCACCTTCAATTCCAGTTGCATGGTGTGATCCGCCCCTTCAAATTTATGAGTGCATTCCTCAACCAGATACATTTGCTCAATACCAAGCTCACGAATAAAGACAGGGACATAACAGCCAGCCCTGACCCGGGGATCTCCAATAGCTTGAAGACTCATGGACCTTTGCTCCCGGTTATGCCAGGACATGAGCTGCTCCAACCGGGCATTAATCTGCTCCGTATTCAGCTTTTCATCGACCTTCTCATACTTCTGGAGAATCCCCCATCTCGCTATGGTTTCACTATTCTTCAGAATGTGGAACACTCTTCCCCCGGCCTCTTTATCGTCCTTCATCAGCTTGATGTAGTTGTAGGTTTCGCTGTCAATGGAACGCTTGGAGCTGTAATCGAACAACAAGCTGCCTTCACCAAGCGAGATATCGTACACAGCCATAGTGTCCATATCCCGTAAGGTCAGTTCGCCGAAATCATCATAAAATACATACATTTTGCCGGTGGAGATAAGGGTCAAGTCCAGGGCTTTGCAAATGATGTCCAGCAGCTTCTTGCCATCCTCAAGTATCGTCGGAATTTTATGCTCCGTGTCTGCCAGCTCACCCGTCTGGAGATTAAATGCACCCGCAATATGCCGGATGACCTCTGTTGCTGTCACATTTTTAAGCTGCACGAAGTCATTGGACATCAAGTACCGGACCTGGTCATATGCAGTAACCCGGACATTCTCCTCTCGGCCGCTGTCAATGCTGAATACATACCCGTAAAACAGGCCCTTCCCATCCTTAGTCATTCGGATGATGTCACCTGGCTCAATGGCAAAATCCTTGTCCTGATATAAAGCACCCTTGATAAAAGTAAACTCCACACTGGAGGCTTTGCCGATGCGGCCCGTTTTCCAGCTAATCTCTGCTACGATTTCGGAGATATCCCATAGATCACCGGAATGATTACCAGAAAGAATTTCCAGCAACGCTTCCCACCTCCGGCAGCTTCAAGGTAAAGCCCGCAGGCAGCTTCTTGGCCTCCGCATCGCTAAGGCCGTTCAGAGACTGCAATTCCTGATAACGGGAGCCATCTCCATAAATTTTTTTGGCGATGAGCCATACATTATCATCATTGCGCACATCCAGAGTCCATGGGATGACACGGGTATCGGGGCGCATCCCCTCCCCGGACTGAAGCAGCCCATTCTCCTTGGCTTGCTGGACTTCACTTGCATCCAGCTTCCTTGCTTTTTTGGCGGAATAAAAAACATACCGCTTCAAGGTAAGCTGGTATTCAATGTCTCCCGAGCCTCCGGCCGTCTCTTTCCAGTCAAATTTCTCGATACTGGCCGGAGTATTGATGTCGAAATCCTTACTTGTAAACACAAATCGGATCGGACGGTTGGTCTCCATCCACTGTTCAATCATTCGAACATATTGAGGAGGAGCCGCAAGCTTATCCACAAGGACAAACGGATAATACTGAGCGGGGAAAATGCCGGAAAAGTTATACTGTGTCAGCTTCGGATCTTTAATGACGTTAATTTCGCCCAAGCCCTGAACTTGATATGATTTGGCATCCCCGCTGCGTTGAACCTCAATGGATTCGGGATTCACCGGCAGCCGAAAGCCGTTCTCCTGATTGTTAAAGCTCAGCCAGATCCCATATTCATTCGGCAGATCCATTAGGCATATACCCCCTCCGCTGTTGCAACAAACTGCTGCTCCAGATGCATCTCAATACGTCTGATAATCGTATCTACATCTTCACCGCTGCGAATATCACCGGTAGTTACCTGGACGGTTGGCGTCAGAGCGACGAAATTTTGAATGTTTTTCTCTTCCGCCAAATCGCGCATAATTTTGATATCCTCACTATCCACGTTAACCTTGTCATCAATGCTTCCGACGGTGTTCACATGGTTTATGTTGGGCGCCTGCGTACTGCCGGCTGCTGCAGCACCGGCCTGATTGTTGTTCAGCTTGTTAAATTGAATATTGCCTGTATCCGGGGTCAGCATATTGGACATACCGGATAAACTATTCATAATCCCGGCCCCGACACTATATCCGGAATCAAAAGCGGCTTTTGGATTCATCGGATCCAGCCGATCAACTTTAACCACATTTTCCGTGCTGACAGGCTCGGTCATACGGTCCATGATCCCCTTAATTCCGTCGCTTACAGCATGTATATTTTGTTCATCTAATAAGGAGAATTCCTTCATGTTGGTGCCAAGAATCTGGTTCATCGCTTTAGTCAACCAGTTAATACCTTTAATGACACCGTTGATTCCCGCATTGACGGTCTTCATAAACCCTCCTGCAAACTCCTCTGCGCTGCGCATCATGTTGTACATATTAGTCATGAATATCATCGCCAAATCATAGAAGAGCTTCTGAACGGCATAGACAGGATCATTGAAAAGATTAATTAGGAATTCGGCAAGGCTGGCAAAAATGTTCCAAATGAGCGCAATCTGGTTATAGATTTGGGCATACAACATATAAAAAATACCGATGATGGTTCCCACAATCTGCTCTGCTGTCACTCCACATTGCATTAAAATATAAATAAGCAAAGCAATCACAGCGACAACGAGCAAAATCGGAGCAATACCTACTAACCAAGCTGCTGCCAATGAATAAACCTGAGAAATTAGAATTGGAATAAACACTGCTGCAAGTGCCAGGAAAATAGCTTGAACCATAGGCCAGTTGCTTTGAATCACATTGAATAGCCACAATGCCGTGTTAACCAGCACGCCCATTGCTTGCGCACCTACCGTGAAGCCATTCCGGATTAAATCGAAGAACGGTTGAAGCTTCCCGCTTTGAAAAGCCTCATTCATTTTGTCCATAACCGGAACCAGTGCTTCCAAAGCTCCTATCCCAACATTGTTCATCGCGTTTGTAAAATTGGTTTGCAGCGTTTCTAATTTTTTTAGAGGGCTCTCATCAACCTGCTTTACAGCCGCTTCGCCCATATTTTGTCGTTCCAATAACTGTGACATGGCGCTTATAACTGCATCTGTATCCCCTGATTTGGCTGCAGATTGAATTTTGGCGGTTTCTGCCGGATTTTTAATATTGAACTTGCTTGTTAAAGCCCCCACGTCCCCGCTTAAAGCAGCCTTCACAGCATCGTAGGCTCCCTTGGTTCCTTTCCCTGATGAATCAAATACTGCAAGCTGATCCGAAATTTTGAGCAGCTTTGAAATTTGGTCTGTGCTGGAGGTCATGGGAAGGAAGGTTTCAACACCGGACAATGTTTCAGTGACATCTTTTCCTTCTGTCATCGCTTGATTTTTAAACTTGTCAAAAATAGCCGTTCCCGTTTCCTCACTTCCGGTACGGGCAATCAGTCTATCCTTCACCAATTCTTGCTGTCCTGCAGACTCGATTGTTTTTTTTCCAAATTCCCATGCACGCGAAAGCGCTTCTTTACCCGGAAGAAGACTATTATTGGAGGACCATGCGGCAATCCCTGATGCAACCCTTTTGAAAGCACCCTTCATTGAATTGGTAAACTCCTGAATAATCAGTACAAACGGACTAAAGACGGACTTCACCTTGTCTACCCGAACCATTAGGTTGTTCAAAGTCCTGCTTGTAGCATTTGCAAAAGAGTCGTAGATTGCGCCTATTCTGGAACCAACCTTGGTTATCCTGTCCCCTAATCTCCCTAAAATTTCCTGCGATTTGGTATTCAGATACTGATAAGCCTTAACAACCTGAGGCGCCATCTCAATTGCTTTGTCCCTCATTTTGCTATACGCTTCGCCAATCTCGGTTCCCGCTTTAACTGCGACTCCCTTTAACACGTCTCCAGTCCTGACAGCCAGATCCCTCATCTGGTTCAGCGTCATTTTTATTCCGACTGCATAGTAGTCATAGGCTTCCTTTACTTGCCCCATAAGCTGATCCTTCATTGCCGCCAATTGTTCAAACGCCAGTTTGTAGCCTGAAACATTAGCTTCAGCTGCATCAGGCGCTTCTGATTGCGTCTGGGTTTGCAACTGGGGAACAGCTCCAATCGCCTGTTGAACCACGGATACAAAAACTCCCACATTCACCATGCTGGTGCAAGAAACAAGCAGTCTTTGTACGCTAAACGAAGCGGATGAAAAGCTATTCGATACGGAACGAATCAAGGTCGCATCCATTCCCCTCACCCCCTATCTCTTTTTCGATTTCGCCCGCTCCTTCTTCTCGGTCTCGATGCGGACGTCGATCATCGCGAAGATGGCCGCCTTCTCCCAGCGGGACATCTTCACCAGATCGTGCGGTAAAATGCGGAGCTCGTGGAGGGCGTAGTAGGCGTAGTTAGCCTCCCCATCGCCCTCGTGGATTAGTTTTTTACCTCTTCCACCAGCTCGTCCATATTCCGGTCGAAGCCGTTCAGGGCTTGGACCTTTTGTACCAGCGCCGCATATTCGCCAGGCCGGAGCATTTTGCGCAGCAGCGCTTCGGCGCCCATAATGCCGTACGATTTCTGAAGCTCGGCGTCCTTCAGGTTCGGGAATACAACGGAGGAGACGACCAGCTTGGCCAAATATTCATCCGGATTGGTCTCCGTCGTGTAGGAGCCATTCTTCCCTTTGATTCGTTTGGTTGCCGATTTCCGGCACTCCTCGTTCTCGCCCTCGGTCATGCTGCGCACCTGCCACAGCACCGGCTCACCGTTTTTGTTTTTAAACCGATCGGACACGGCAAATTCCTCGATAACTTCCGATGCAGCATTTTGGGCAAAAAATACGCTTAAATCACTCACTCTGAGTTCCCCCTCATGGATAATGGATATGCTTCATTTCCTTAATGCTTCATTTCCTTAATGCTTCATTTCCTTAATGCTTCATTACATGAATGCTTGGTGACATGAATGCCTGCTGACATGAATGATTCAGGATGATGAATGCTCGGCTACAGCCGTGCTCACAACGTTCCTGCGGGATGAGGCCGCGGATTGGCAGTCCCGGTGCGCGCGAGTCCCCGCGCGTGTTGCAGAGCCTCAGGGCGACCGGACGCTCCCCGTGCACTGCGCTTCCCGGCCGGAGGGACAGGCCCCGCCGATTACGGCTGGGGCCGCCCGCATACCGGACAGCACGCGCCCACCCCGGTGCGCACTGCCCCGCCCCATGTCTTGCCGGACCACGCGGACCGGCTGCCGAAGCGGCCTGAACCAAGCAGGAATGACATGCAAGGCTATTCCGCGAGCGAAGGGCTCTTGAAGCTCTCCAGAATACGCACGGATTCGAACGTAAATTCGATATCCTCAGCCAGCGTGTCGCTCTCGCTGTCAAGCGTGGACATAATGATGCTGTTGAGGTTGACGCCACCGATAACGACGGTTTGGCGGCCGACGGTGCTTTGCGGGTCCTCATTGACGATGAATACATCGAAGTACGTATCTTTGCCTTCCTCAATGTATTTGAGCATCATTTGGCGGAACAGCGAGGTGACGTAGTAGATGGACATGCTGCCGGTTCCGCTCCAGCCCGCAGCCTTGTGCTGCGTACCGCGGTGACCCAGCGTTTTGACCTCGGCTTTTTTCTTCTCGACCTTGGCCTCCAGCTTCTTGATATAGAACATATCCTCCACTTTGCCGTTAATGGTGGCGAATGCCCGGCCCTCTTGTCCAGAAATGGTATCTCCTGCGCGTAAGTATGACATCTTACTTCACCGTCACTTTCGTATAAATTTTTTCAACGGAATCTACCGGCTGTACTGCCGTTTCAATAATAATGCTGTCCGTATCGCCGCCCTCGGAGACGATGACATCGGTTTGCGCGTTGAAGGCTTGAATGGCATTCATGTTTTGCAGCGTGGTCAAATACGAGATGCACTCGTTGCGGAACAGGTTGCGGCCGTCCGCGTTGTTATCCACCTGTCCGATATAGTACGATTCGAAGATCCGTTTGAAATCAGCCGCCAGACCGTCCAGCACGCGGATGACGCGGTTTTTGGAGAACGCTTTGTTCTTATTCGGGCTGATGCTGGTCAAGGTGTTGATGTCCTGCTCTACCACCGGACCGTCCTTGCCCGGAGTGAATACGAATTCCCCGCCGCGCAGCGCCGCCTCGATTTGGCTGTTGGTATAACGTGTTCCTACATCGGAAGCATCGTCATATACCTGGTAGGTGAGCGATTCATTGAGGCCTGCGCCCGCAGTAGCACCGGCTACCCATGCGGTGGCTTGCGCTGCGCTCAGGACCGTGCCGTCATTCAGCACAACGCCGTTCTTCACGCTAATAATGCCCTCATAGTCCGCCAACGGGTAATTTTCCAGCACTGCCTGCACCTTCTTGCCTTCCTCCTCACGCAGACGGCGGACAAACGAAGCGTACAGCGCCTTAAGCGAGCTGTCTGTCGAAGGAAGCGCCACGGTTTGGAAATCATGCAGCTCCACCGCAGCCAAATAATCGACATAATCCTGGTTGGATACCGTGCCGTCCGCGCCGCCGGTGAGCGGAGTACCCGCCGATGCCGACAAGTCCCCTGTCCCGCCGAAGACGACCCAGTCGTTCGCCTGCAGATCGGCGATCCCCGCTACAGTCTGCGCATCCTTCTCTTCGCCGGAGACGAATGTTTTGACATCGAACAAATCTGCATCATCCACATTTACCTGCACCACCAGCGTAATATCGTTCCCGCGCACGCCGCCGTGCTTTGCCGTTACCGTCAGGTCGCCCATTGTGGCAGCAGCCTTGACCCCGCTGTTGAGCCGGTACAGCAGCAGCGTTTTAGCGCGTTTCAGCGCTTCACGGACAAGCAGCAGCCTGGCATCGGTCACGCTGTAGCCGAGCAGGCTTGTGGTATCTGCGCCCGCCTCCGCGGTAATGACCTGCTTCGCAGGACCCCAGCTGAGCGGAAGCGCAAGCGACACAATACCCCGGTCGCTCACCGAGCCAACCGCCTTCGCCTCACTGACAAAATTAATATAAACACCCGGACGCACCTTGTTCGTTGTATTCCATGTTCCACCCGCCATACTACAGCACCGCCTTTTTCAGAAATTGTTCGATTGAGGATTTTACTTCATTAATGGTATAAGCCTGTTCGTCCGCCAGCAGCGCGTTCATAACATCCTTGTGGCCTTGCGGGAACAGCTTGGACTGCAGCAGCTGCTGCTTACTGTAAGCCGCCTCGGAACCAGCCGGATTTCCGGCGCCGGATGTGTTCACCGCAGCGGCAGCCGTTTCAACTTTGCGTTTCATTGCTTAATCGCTCCTTTATGGGTATATTCCTGCATTTTGGGCAGCGCTTCCGCTGCCTGAAGCACGTGAAAATCAAACTCGACGGTAAAATGAAGCACACCCTCTGTCACTTGATGCTTCATCCCCTTCCCCCGGCAGGGCAAGCCGCCGATGGTGACATAGCTTAGCACCGTGTACAGTCCTTCCGCCGCTGCAAGCAGCTCGGATGCGGTTCCCGCCGTCACCTGGACATCCAGCTTGTGCGTGCGCAAATAGCGCCGTCCCGTCTCCCGGGTTTGACCGCATTCGAGAATGCCTACCAAGTAGTAAGGGGCAACCAGCACATCAGCGGGAGCTGCATAGATGCGGGCTTCCGGGTATGCTGCCGCAAGGGCCGCAACTACACCGTCAATCACGTCTTGAACGGTAACACTCATGCCTGTTTACTCCTTCTGCCGGCCGCCGGCCGGCTGTATTTACCAACATCCTGCTTTCAGCATCAACCTGCATCACCTCTTTCATCATCCCGGCCCCCTCCCTGGCCTTCCTTGGGATGCTTCACCCTGGCGGCTGCACGCTTGTGCGGCTTGTCCCGCCATCACCATTTTTTTGTAATATATTGTTTATAGATCCATATTAACACAGTATTTTTAGCTATTTGCGACATGTTTGCGTCACTAAAAGGTCATGTATATGTTAGATTTGATTCGTTTCTTATAGATGCTTCAAATGACATGGCCTAGCAGCCTTATTTTTCACTGCTCCGTGATAGCACTGCCACTCGGAGACGTTATGATTCCTCCCATAAACAGGTGCTCATTCCACCGGCAGGTTGCAAATCGATTATTAAAGGCAGAACAGCCTGCTTGCCCTTGCTGCCCTCCTTGCTTGGGACAATGAGTCAGCGGGTTCCGCCACGCGCGCAGCTCCCAGCGCGCGGTGTTTCGCTGCATGACGGCGGTCGGTCGACCACGCGGGCTTCGCTGTGTACCTGAGCACCTGGACAGCCGACTTACTGCCAGCGCTCGCTTGAGGGAAATGAACCTGACTCTAAAGCGCGCCTAGCTGGAAATCAGATGCGCAAATTCAGCGATTGCCCGAACCCGCCAGCGGTCGAAGGTTTTGCGGGAGATGCACAGCTCGGTAGCCACATCGTCCACCAGCCGGCCCTCGATATACCGAAGCCGCAGAAGCTTCACCAGCTCCGGCCGAATCTCGCTCAGCAGCTCCAGCGCCCGATCCAGCAGTTCCTTGCGCCACTGAAGCTCCTGCAGCTCACGCAGGGATAAATAAGAGGAAGCTGGCAGGCTCTGCGGTTGGTTATGGAGATCCTGCTGCTTGTCCTCTCCGGAATCAAGAACGATCGGAAGGCCGCCGCCGTTCGGCTGCTTCTCCAGCAGCTTGATACGGCCGGCTAACCATTTGTAGCGTTTCAACAGTTCAATGGCATATTGCTCCTTCTCATTACGCGATCCTGCCATCCTCATTCCTCCATTCGTTTATTGTTTGTAGACAATATAATGTGATAAAAAAAGCCGACTACCTATGACATACAATATCGTTGTTACCAGACAACATCCCCTGCTTAACGAATCAAGAAAACCAGCCGGGACAAACCCGCAAGCAGGTTGCCTTTGCTCCCTTAAGTGATGAAATCCAGACTCGTTTCCGCACTTTTCCCCAACGCTTCCGCACTTCAAGCCATCCGCGGCAAGCATGGAAATAAGCAAGCAGCCTCCTGCCCCATCCAGCACTTTTATTTATAAAATCCTGATTAAACAGCCATTTCCCTGTATGTAGGCTTGTGCAGATCAAGGAGCCTTATGATTGAAACAGGATATATAGATCCTCGCTCGGGCAGCCCTCGTGCTGCTTCAGCCTGCAAGCAGCTTTGCATCTTAGAAACGAAGGGCCCAACGCTTCAAATGCTGGCAAACATTTCTATTGTTCGTGGACAATTAATAATGTATCATGTTTATAGACAACAGTCAACGTCTTTTTTTGTTTTTAAACAATACGTTTTTGTTGTCTGTCCGCAACGATATATGTTATAATAGGTTAGTAAAGAAGGGATGATGGGCAATGGTTTTTAACAAGGAACAATTTGCCGAGCTATTACTTGCCGCCCGAGGCAGCAGAACCATGAACAAGTACAGCATGGATTCCGGCGTAGATGCGGGATATATTTCGAGGCTGTCCAGAGGGCTGATTGATTCCGCGCCGAGCGCGGCGATTATTCGGAAGCTTGCCGACTCCGCGCAAAACGGAGTGAAGGTCGAGGATTTTATGCACGCTGCCGGTTATATGGATGCGCCCGGAACAGCAGAACCCGACGTTCCTTCATGGGCTACGACCAAGGACAAGCGAGATTTGCGCAAGATGCTGGAGGAAGATGAAATTATGTTTGACGGCATGCCGCTCTCTTCCGAGGATAAACAGCGTATTCAAGATGTATTGACCGGCTTGTTCTGGGAAGCCAAACAGATGAACAAACGAAAAAAACCGCAATGATCGACAGCTAGAGCCCGCTTTGCAGCTTCAGGCTGTCTGTTTTTTCTTATATGCTTTACGGGAATGTGTATAAATCGGGGGTCTGCCAGTGAAAGAAATCATTCATAAACTCGTGCGCCGTTTCAAGACGAATTGTCCCTTTGAAATCGCCGAAGGTTTAGGAATACATATCCGTTATTCAAATTTGGGGGATACGACCCGGGGCATCTATTTCCGCAAGCTGCGCCGCCGGTTCATCGTCATTCACGAGGATTTGTCGGAGGAATGGCAGCGGTTCGTCTGCGCTCATGAGCTGGGACACGACCGGCTGCATAAGGGCATCAGCCGTTTTTTTATTGAAGAGCATACGTTTTTTGAAATCGGACGCTATGAGCGGCAGGCAAACCAGTTTGCGACCCATCTGCTGCTGGCGGGGTCCAGGCTGGAGGAAGATGAGACGCTGGAGCGTTATTTGCAGCGACATGGCGTACCGGCCGAGATGGGCAAATACTATTAAGGCCGGACCTGCCTTAAATCCTGGCCGCCCCTGCCCGCATACAGCAAAGGCCCTGCATCCATGAACCGGATCAGGGCCTTACTTTTACATTCCACACCAACACAAGCTATTGATTCATATAACGTTCAAAAATAGCTCCGAAATCCTTCACCTTATACTGCTTCCGCGTATCCACCAGCCAGGAAAACGCCGCTTGATTAAGCCCGACGAACTGCTCGGTTAAATTCCCCTCATGCCGGTGTATGCTGCCCAGTGCGGAGAAGGCAAGCTGCAGGCTTTCCTTCGCATAATCGAGCGATACGTCATTTTCATGTGTAATTTCCGAAATTTTCATCAGGGCTTTGTATAAATCCTTCAGCTCCTCGATATGCTTCTTGTGAACATCGATTGAGAATGAAATCGTTCCCAGCGTAAATTTTATTTCCACGTCCAGGTCTACCGTACCCGCAGTTTCCAAGTATACGTCGGACAGCTTATGCGCGCTATAGCTGTACCGGTGCAGCACACGCTTCTTGCTGATGGCGCTGGTGCCGTCCAGATGGATTAAGGCCAGATTGGTAAAGCAATATTCGTCGGCCTTGGATTTAATCAGGAAAAAGATTTTCTCTCCATCCTCATGCAAAACGTAATCATCGGAATCCACTTTATCGTAATGCTCCGCTTTAATGACTGACCCGAGATCGCTCAAACCGAATATATCCGCCGCTACCTTTCCAAACATAACACTGCCCCTCTCCCTCAAAAGTGGTTGTCTCCGCTATCGCTGAGTGCCCGAGTCCTCATGCTCTCCTACGGCCCGCAGCCGGTGACATCTCCATCATACGTTCAACAGGGCGGCGCTTCAAGAAATATTTGGCATGTAAACCAGCGCCGGATTCGGAATCGGCGGCGCCAGTGCCGCAAATTCAGGAAGCAGGCCAAGCACAACCAGCTAGCCGCCGGCGACAATGAAGACATTTCGGCTTTTACGCCGGACCTTTGCACCCGTCTGACATTTTGCAAGAACGTGGTATAAGGGAACCCGTTGAATACGCCGCCCGGTAGCCCCGTGTCAAGTCGGACGAATTCAGGTCAGGCTATTGGGGCTTCGGTCGCCGCCAACGTCCATGTTTTACATGTCAAGCTTCATAACTTATTGTAAAATTCGTTTGAAACGGCAACCGGTAGCGCTGCTCCGACCCAGCATATTCTCCGGCTATGGTTTTCACCCAATTTATGGATGATGTGAAACATTAAAATTATAAAGGATTAAGGCTATCAAATACAGCCGGGATTGTGGACAAGCCGCGCCATGCGGTGTGCCGCCGTCATGCAGCGGCACGCTGCAACGGCAAAAACGGGTTTTGAAGGAAGGCTGAACATCATCGGGGGAGCAAGCTGAAGAGAATTGCACCCAATTCCCAATCGAATTGCTCCGCTGTCACGGCGGGGCTTCAGCGGACAGCACAGAACCGTGGTATAGTGTTAGAAGAGAATACTACCAAATCGAAGGTGAATCGATCGTGGAACCTAGGTTTTTATACTCCCGGCCCCTCGGCACCGCCGGCAGCCCCATTCCCCTGGCCAGCATCGCTTCACTGCAGACCAGCGCGCAGCTCGTCGGTCCCGGCGAGGAGGACGCTTATTTTTTCCGTGCCCTGGAGCAGCAGGGGCTTTACCTGAACCAAGCCCAAATCGAGGCCGTTCGGCACGGCGAAGGGCCGCTGCTGACGCTGGCCGGCGCCGGATCGGGCAAAACGTCGGTGCTAATCAGCCGGGCGGGATACCTTATCTCGGTGCGCAGCGCCGATCCGGGCCATATGCTGCTGCTGACCTTCTCCAGCAAGGCGGCGGCCGAAATGCGGGAGCGGATTGTCCAGCTGCCCGTAATAAACGCCCGCTCCGCAGGCCGGGTACAGGCCCGCACATTTCATGCTTTTTTCCTGTACCTGCTGCGCAGCCAAGGCTATCAGCAAGCCATCTTTAGCGAGACCCGCAGGCAGCACATCCTGCTCAAGCAAATGATGCGCGAGCTGAACATCCAGGATTCCGCATATCAGCCGGAATCCCTGCTGTCGCTGCTGTCCTCCTACAAGATGAATCTGCAGGAGGTGTCGGAGCTGCCGGACAAAACGGACCATGAGCAGCAGCTAAAACAAATATTTCTCCATTATGAAGCATGGAAGCACACAAATGACAAAATCGATTTTGACGATGTGCTGCTCCAGGCCTACCGGCTGCTGCAGCAAAGCCCGGATCTGCTGCAAACGCTGCAAAACCGGTTTCGTTACGTGATGGTCGACGAGTTCCAGGATACCAACACGCTGCAATATGAGCTTGTCAAAATGATCGCCGCCCCGCAGAACAACCTGATGGTCGTCGGAGATGACGATCAGACGATTTATTCCTTTAACGGGGCGCACAGCGAATTCATTCTACACTTCGAGCGGACCTTTCCCGCCGCCCGTGTCGTAACGCTGGACGTCAATTACCGGTCCTTCTCCGGCATTGTCGGCCTCGGCAATCAGGTTATCCGGCATAATCAGGCCCGGCGCCATAAGACGCTGCAAGCAACGCAAATCGGGGAGAAGCGGCCGCTATACATGCGGCCCCGCAACGCGGATGATGAGGCAGCTGCCATTCTCCAGTTCATCGAGCAGGAGATTCAGGAAGGACGGCGCGACTATGGGGACTTCGCCATTCTGTACCGTTCGGCCAGCAACAACCGCGCCTTCATAGAGCAGCTGCTGCTTCAGGACATCCCCCATATCGATTACGGGGACGGACAGCTGCTCTATGATCACTGGGCTGTTAAACCCGTCATCGATCACCTCCGGCTGTCGCTGGATCGGCGCGACTTCGCAGCAATGGAAAGCGTGCTGCCGACCTTGTACATGAACCGGGAGCAGGGAATGCAGCACATTCGCCGTATGGAGCAGCAGCAGCCAAAAAAAGGCCCGCTCGTACACCTGCTGGCCTACCCGGGCCTCAAGGAATTTCAGCTGGCCAAAATAAAAGCAAGACTGGAGCTCATCCGGCTGCTGCCCCAGCTGAAGCCGCTGGAGGCCATTATCCGGATGCGAAAGGAATTCTACGACGCCTACATTGAGACGGGGGACAAGCATCCGCTTACCCGGCATAAGGAACAGCTGAAGGAAACGCTGGACGAGCTGGAAGCCTCCGCCGGCCGGTTTGCCACAGTGACCAGCTTTTTGGCGTACATCGATGAGCTGACAGCCAAAAGCGGAGCCTCCGGCGGACAGTTAAATCAGGAGCAAGGGAACCGGATCGCTCTGATGACGATCCACCGGTCCAAAGGGCTGGAATTTCCGGTTGTTTTCGTGATCGGCGCCTGTGAAGGCAGTTTGCCGCACAGCTCCGCGCTGGAGGCCGACCGGATGAACGATTTGGAGAAAAAACAGCCGCGCGGCACCAGGGCAGCTACGGCTGTCGAGGAAGAGCGAAGGCTGGCCTACGTGGCCATTACCCGCGCCCGGGAGGAGCTTATTATCAGCTCTCCCGCTCAATTCAGAGGCAAAAAAGCGGAGATTTCCCGCTTTATTTTGTCGGCCTTCCCCTCGGCGGCAGGAGCGGGCAAGGCTTCCGGAGGAAGCGGAAGCGGAAGCGGGGGCAATCGTACAGGGCAGCCGAATGATGCCGCTGCGCCTGGAAATGCAGGAGGAGGCAAGGCACAGCAGACCAAAACCGTGCCTGCCTGGATCTGTACAAGCAAGCCATGCAGCGCTTGGTCGCGCATCATGACGGCAAAGGAGGCGCGGCAGGCCTTGAAGCAATGCCCGCTGTGCAAGTCTCCGATGGAGCGGGGAAGCCGCCAGGTGCCTGTCTGATAGCGGTAGACGCTGCTCCCTCTCTCTTCCCCCCATTCCAACGCGCGCCAATCCCTGGCGCGCGTTTTGGCGTTTCAAGGGGGCGCGAGCGGCGGTGGACAATCCGATGATGACCGGCGGATGACCCGTCCGCAAACAGTTTAAAAACGGGATACACTTTTTGGCAATATTTATGCTACTATGTTGATGGACACTCTTATTGAGAAAGGATCTCAAATGACGGAAACTATTTATAAAGGGGATGCCCTGAAGCTGTTCAAGCGGATCGCCGATCATTCCATCGATTTAATTATTGCCGACCCGCCTTATAATTTGGGCAAGGACTATGGAAACAATCATGATTTGGTCGGCTTTCACGAATACGTGCGCTTCTCCAACAAATGGCTGAAGGAGGCCCATCGCGTACTAAAACCCGGCGGGACCATTTACGTATTTATGGGCGTGCGATTTATTTCGTATTTGTACGACATTCTGGATCAGAAGCTCGGCATGTATTTCAACAGCTGGATTACATGGTTCTACACACAGGGCATGGGCAAGACGAGAGGCTTTTCCCCACGCCATGAGGACATTCTGATGTTTACCAAAAATGACAACTTTACGTTCAATCTCGATGATATCCGGGTGCCTCAGAAGTTTTACCGGGACCGGAACAACATGCGGGGCGCGAACCCCGGCAACGTGTGGGAATTTTCCCATATTCATTACTCCAACAAAAACAGAAAAAACCATCCGACCCAAAAGCCGGAGGGGCTCGTGGAGCGGATGGTGCTGGCATCCAGCAACCCGGGCGATACGATCCTGGACCCGTTTGCGGGAAGCGGAACAACGCTTCGGGTGTGCCAGCAGCTCGGACGGCATTCCATCGGCTTCGAGCTGAACCCGGAATACGTGCAGATTATGAAGGAACGCCTGGCCGAGCCCTTCCCGGGCTTCGACAGCATCGATCCCCGGATGAAGCGGATTCCGCTTGATTTAAGCGACGAAGAATACCGCAACGCCTACCTGGAAAATCATAAGCGCTGGTTTCTGGCCCGCCACGACAACGCCCTGAAGGACTTCCATGAGGAAGTCAACCGGATTTACGGCACGTCGCTGCCTACACTGAAGCTAAAACGGGGATAACCCCTGCAGCTTGCGGCCTCTCATTTTCAGCGCAATGATTTTAACATTCCATGCCTGCATAGCAACAAAGCCCTGCCCGGCACACAACGGCCGAAGCAGGGCTTGCCAAGCATCGCTTGCGAAACAATCAACCTGGGGAAGCCCGGCCTGAGAGCCTGACAGAAGCCCTCGGCTCACGGCCCGTATTCAAGCCGTCCGCCGGACGAAGCGGGCCAAACGGATGACCGCGGGACGCTAGCCTTTGACAGCCCCGCTCACCATGCCCTTGATAAATTGCTTTTGCAGCAGCAAAAAGATCAGCACCAGCGGCACGGACGATATAACAACACCCGCGAAAATAAGCGGCCATTGATTATTGTACTCGCCCGTAAAGGAGTAAATCGCAATGGGTACCGTGCGGACGGAGGATTTCTGCATAAACAGCAGCGGCACCATGAAATCGTTCCAAATGCTGATGCAGTTCGTAATAATGACCGTGGCCGTAATCGGCTTTAGCAGCGGAAACACGATAAGAGCGAAGGATCGGTACCGGCCGCACCCGTCAATTCGGGCCGCCTCCTCCAAATCCGGCGTTAGCGTGCGGATGAACTCATAATACAGCAGCACGACAAACGGAAGAGCCACCGCCACATACGCCAGCGTCCCTCCGTACAGCGTATTGATGAGGTCGAAATAACGGAATACCTTGTACAGCGGGATCATGGCTATTTGGAACGGCACCATCAAGCCAAGCAAAAAGTAAACATACAGCACGCGGTGATACGCCCGTCTGCCTCGGGCCAATGCGTAAGCAGCGGCCGATCCGAACAGGACAAGCGCCGCAATTGAAGCGCCGGTGACAATCAGGCTGTTGCTTAGCGCAAGTCCCAAATTGGCGTGCTTCCAGGACATCAGGAAATTATCCGACCGGAACTGGTCCGGGAGTCCGAAGGGGCTGGCCGCAAATTCTTCCGGTGTTTTGAACGAAATCACCATCAGCAGCCACAGCGGGATGACGACAATGGCGGTCCATACGAGCAGCAGCAGCCACCGGGGAAGCCGTATCCAGAGCATATCGGTCATCATGCTTCCCCTCCCCGGCGAAGCAGCTTCAGCTGGATGATGGAAATGAGCATAATAAACAGCAGCATTACCAGGCCGATTGCCGAAGCATACCCCATATCGTTGAAATTAAAGGCCGTTCTGTAAATTAGCGTGCTGAGCGAATCCGTCGCTCCGCCCGGACCACCCTGCGTCATAATCATAATCGTGTCGAACACCTTCAAGCCGCCAATCGTCGCCAAAATAACACTAATCGTAAATGCGGGCCGCACCTGCGGGATAATAATATGCCACAGCCGCTGCCAGGGTCCGGATCCGTCCATTTCCGCCGCCTCCAGCAGCTCCTTGGCCACGCCCTGCAGGGCAGCCAAAAAAATAATCATATGAAAGCCGGTCCACTGCCACAGGTGAGTAAAAATAACACTCGGCAGCGCAAGCATCGCATCGCCGAGCCAATCCTGCTTCCAGGAGCCAAGCCCGGCTTTGTCCAGCAGGGTATTGATGACGCCGAAGTTCGGGGAGTACATGTAGCTCCAGATGTACCCGATAGACAGCCCGCTAAGCAGCGTCGGCACCAGAAACAGCACTCGCAGCCACTGGCGGAGGCGTCCTTTCCCATCCAGCGCAAGCGCCACGGCAAATGCAATCAAATTGAGGAAAATAACGAGTCCGCCCGCAAAAATCAGTGTATTGCGCAGCGTCCGCCAAAATTGGCCATCCTCCCACAGCCTAGTGAAGTTATCCAGTCCGATAAAAGAGCTGTTCGGGCTCAGCCCGTCCCAGTCAGTCAAGCTGTAATAGAAGCTGCTGAGCGCGGGATAGCACAGAAATAGCGTATAGATGAGGACACCCGGCAGCAGGAACACGGCATCCTCCAGCTGTATCTGCCTCCGCCATCGCCAGGCGGAAGCGAGTACAGGCACCGACCGGGCATCCGTTTTGACTTCGTTCATGGAATAGCCCCCGTCAGTTATTTGTTGCCCCGTTTGTAGGCTTCATCCATTTTCTTCAGCATCGTATCAATACTGTCTCCGCCGCTAAAGACGCTTTGAATTTCCATAAACAGCGTATCCTGTACACCGGCAGGCCAGTTAATATCCAGGAACGGGTAAACGCCGCCTTTCATGTAGCCTTCCATATCCTTCAGCGCCGGGTCCAAATCCGCAGAAGCATCTGTAAAGACCGGGAACGCTTTTTTGCCGTTCAGCCACACCTTGTTGTTCTCCGGCTTAGACATGAACTCCAGATACTTCTTGACCTCCGCCGGATGGGCTGTCTTGGCGCTGGCTGCCCAGAAGGCGCCGGGACCGACCGAAATCCAGGCCGGCTTGCCGCTATCCGTATACGGCAACGGGAACATGCCGAGGTTCAAATCCGGCTTGAGCGCACGGAGATTCGGAATCATCCACGTGCCGTTGACAACCATGGCGGCCTGACCGGAGGCGATCATCTGCGCAGTCTGATCGTAGGTCGTCCCCAGCAGTCCCGGGTTGAAATAGCCTTTTTTATTCAGGTCTACATAATCCTCCATGACCTTCTTCCAGGCCGAACCGGCGAAATCGGCCTTCCCTTCCGCCATTTGCTGATCAAAGGAAGGATTGTCGCGGTGAACCGCGTTCGCCGCCATCGGATAGGCGATGAGCTGGGTGATCCATAAATCCTTGAACCCTACGGCCAGCGGGGTTTTGCCGGCATCCTTGATTTTTTGGGCGGTGCCCAGAAATTGTTCCCACGTTGTCGGAATGTCCAGCTTCAGCTCCTGAAACAGCGCCTTGTTATAGATGACGCCAATGACATGCTGATCCGCAGGCATACCGTACACCTTGCCTTTGTATTCAGCCACCGATTTCGCTGCGGCCGGGAGACGGGACACCCACGGCTGATCGGACAAATCCAGCAAATAACCGGCGCTGGCAAACGGGTCCTTCTTCTTGCCCGGCCATACGGTGAACAAATCCGGCGCATCGCCTGAAGCAAGACGCGTTTTGATGACGGTAGAATATTGATCCTCCGGGGCGACCTCCAAATCGATCGTGATACCCGGGTTCTCCTCATGGAATTTGCGGTTCAGCTGATCCAGCGCTTCCTTCTCGCTGCCGGATGTCGTATACGCCTTTAGAACAACGGCCGATCCGCTGTTCTTATCCGTTCCGGAGCCTGCGGCCGGTTTAGCTCCTTCGCTTCCCCCTGCAGCTCCGTTCCCTCCGCTTGTCGATCCGCAGCCTGTCACGAGCATGGCTAGGACGATCATCAGGGCCGTCAAGCTAACGATCCACTGCTTTTGTTTTCCTGGCATAGTGCGCCTCCCTTTTCGTTGTAAAAGTAACCCGCCTTCAGTATAAGCGCTTACATCCGCTGCTGAATGCCGATTATTTTTCGGAATTGGGGGGACTATTTTTCCTATCCCGGTATTGATTCGGCGGCGATCCGAACCGTTTTTTGAACATGTGGCTGAAATATTTCGGGTCCTCGTAGCCGACCAGGGCGCTGATATCCCCCAGACTAAGCGCTTCATCCCGCAGCAGAGCAAGCGCCTTGTCCAGACGGTACGAGGTCAAATACTCGGAGAAATTCACCCCTGTCTCGCTCTTGAACAGGCGGGACATGTAGCCCACGCTGATATGATGGCGCTGGGCGAACAGCTGCAGGGATACGCTCCCGCCATAGCCGGAGGCGACCTCCTTTTTTAGCCGCTGAACGAGGCCCTTCGGGCTGTCTACTCCGTCGCCTTCCCGCTCCGTTAATGCAGTCAAGCGCTCCTCCAGCCAAGGCGCCAGCTCGCTATACGCCTCCACCCGCCTCAGCAGCTGGCCCAGCCCCTCGATCTCAGGCAAATCCGCCAAGGGAGCGGCTTGCTCACGCATTGTAAATCTGAGCGCATACAATAAATTCGTCAGCTGGCGCTCCGCCTCCCGCGCCGGCACCCTCCGTTCATGCAGCCACAATAGAAGCTGCCCGATGCTTTTGCGCAGCTCGGTATAGCTTCCGCTGCGCAGGTGCACCTCGATAATTTTGGCCATGTCCCAGAATCCGCCGAACTCCGCCTGCTTCGGCAGCAGGCCGTCCGCAAAAGCCGGCCGGCCCGGCACAAAGCCGTCCTCCAGCCTCGTTAGCGCCTTCTTGTACAGATTATCCAGCGCCAGCCCCTCGCCCGGAGCACAGATAAAGACGGTATGCGCGGTCCCGAGCCGACTGCACTGCCGGTGCCATTCGTAAGCCTGCTGCCGCAGGTCCGCGTCTGATTCCGCAAGGAGCGGCCACAGCCGAACGTACACATTGTGATCCGCCTCCAGCACAAGCCCTCGCTCCGGGATTAACCCGCAGGCCGGCGAATCGCCCGCTGCCGCTGTCCATTGAACCGCTTCAAGCATGGCGGCCGGGACGGCGGCCTCCCAATTGACCAGCAGCATGACCGCTGCCGCCCAGCGCCCGCCCGCAGGCAGCAGTCCTGGTTCGCGCCCCGTGCCGGTTCCGCGCAGCATGTGGCCCAGCTCATATTTGAGGGTGCGAAGCTGCGTCTCCCTCGTACCCTCCTGCTCCTTGAGAAGACGGTCCAGCGTGTGGTACAGCTCCTCCGTCGGCACCGGCTTCAGCAGGAAATCCTTGACCCCCAGCCTCAGCCCCCTCTGGGCGTACTGGAAATCGTCATAGCCGCTCAAAATGATACAGCAAAGCTGCGGAGCCAGCGCCTGCAGCCGTTCGATCGTCTCCAGACCGTCGATGCCGGGCATTCGGATATCGGTAATCACCATGTCAGGCGCGGTATGTTCCGCATAATCGACAGCCTCCAGCCCGGTAGCGAACGCGTAAATGCGGTGGCGCCCCGTATACCGGTCAAGCAGCTGCTCCATGTCCGCCCGGACCCAATCCTCATCCTCAATCAGAAATACGTTCACCCGGCTTCTCTCCCTCCCGGCAGGTATGGCTGCCGCATGGTCACAATCGTTCCTTCCGGTCCGCTGGCCAGCTGAATTCCGTATTCGTCCCCGAAAAACAGCTTCATCCTCCGGTCAATATTAAATAGCCCAATGCCGTTCCCGCTCGTCTCGTCCGCTTCTTCGGCGGAGACGGACAATAGCCCCGAAGGAGCAGCGAGCCGCCGCTGGATTAGCTCCAGCCGTTCCGGGGCAATCCCCTCCCCGTTATCGGCAATGCCGATCAGCAGCAGCCCCTCCCGTACCTCGGCGAACACCCGAATGCAGGCCCCGCTTTCCAGCATTTCAACGCCGTGCTTAAACGCATTTTCCACAATCGGCTGCAGGGACAGCTTCACAACGTGACCGTCCATACACTCCGGCGGGATGTGTACCGTGAACGTAATCCTGGAATGAAACCGGACCTGCTGAATACGGAAATAATGATTCAAATATTTCAGCTCTACGGACAGCGGCACCGTCCGGTCCCATTCCTTCATGCTGTAGCGGAACATCTCCGCCAAGGAGTCGATAACCTCGCCGACCTCCGGCGCGCCGCGCCTGCGGCTGATGGCCCGAATCACATTCAACGTATTGAACAGAAAATGCGGGTTAACCTGGGTTTGCAGCGCCAGCAGACGGGCATCCTTCTCCCGAATTTTGGATTCATACACTTCTTTGATCAACAGCTCCACATTTTGCACCATATCGTTAAACATCCGGTTCAGCCGCCCGACCTCATCATTATCGCTCGAATCGAGCCGCACCTTGAAATTGCCCATCTCCACCTTCTGCATATTGCGCATCAGCAGCCGCAGCGGCCGGGTAATGCCAGCCGAGATAAAATAGGCGATAAGAACCACCACCACAATCGCCGCCACTCCGATGAGAAAGGTGGCCTTGCCCGTCTCGTTCATCTTTTGCACAATGCCGTCGTAAGGGACAAACGCCACCAGCGTCCAATCCACACCCTTCAGGGGGCGGGTTACGTACAAGGTCCGGCTCCCGTCCCATTCGGCCTCTCCCGAGCTGGAGCCCGCCTTGGCGAACTGCTCCAGCCCGCGGTCTATCCCGCTCCGCTCCCCGCGCTGATCATAGATGACATGGCCGTCCTCCCGTACAATGTACAGGCTGGAGAACGATGTCGGCCCGTTCTCGTCCTGTCCGAGCACATACTCCAGCCCCTTGAGCTTGATATCAATTTTCATGTACCCCAATACATTAGCCACCGGAAAATCAATAATCGGTCGAATAAGCGAGAATACATGCTCAGCCTGCCCGTATACCGTCGTCTCCGGACCCGACGGCCAGTATAAAAGCGCTTTCGTGCTGCCCGCTGCGATTGCGGGATACCAGGGCTCATCCTCCATCCGGTAATCCAGCCTCGGGCTTTTCCCCTTCACGGAATAATACAGCCGCCCGTCCGTAGAGAACACATACATGCCCTGCACCTGATTCCAGGGGGAAGAATAGCTCAACAGGCGGAAATTCATCTCGCTCACATCCTGCTGCCGCTCAGCCTCCGATGCGTATTCCCGCGTCCGCAGCACCCGCTGCACACTGTAATCCCCGAATACGGACATCGACAGCCGGTCCGCATTTTCCAGAAAGAACCCGATGTTCAGCTTCATCTGGTCTACCGTGTTCTCGCTGAGCGACAGCGTCTGCGATTTAATCTCCCGGATCGTGCTCCAATAATACAGCAAGCCGGTCGAAGAAATCGCCACCAGCAGCACCAGAGAGAACAAAATGACAATTCGCGCCTGCAATCCGCGAAACCGGGCGCGCCTCACCATGTTTAGCCAAGTCGACATCTGCAGTCAGCCCCCTTTCGATTCGGCCGCATGAGAGGCAGACAGCTTTGTTCGAAGAGCTTTTACCCCCTTCCAGCTTCTCTCCTATACGGAAAATAGCTGCCCGATTCCAGCTCATGCCCCTCCCGCTATTGATGACAGTGTACAAAAGCGGAGCGGGATGTTCAATCCCCAGATGAATTGTTTTCGCAGCGCGCTTTTCCGCACCGCGCGCAGCTCCCAGCGCGCGGTGTTTCGCTGCATGACGGCGGTCGGTCGACCCGGTGCTTTGCTGCACGACGGCGGTCGGTCGAACCACACGGTCTTGCGTCATGCGCAAAATGTGCGGCCCCATGCCAAATATCCCCGACTGATCAGGTCAGCGGGGATATTCATGGCCGTTCTTTCTGTGGACCGATATCAGCGTATGGAATTACGGTGCTCCTGGTCTGCTGCCACAGCTTCGGAGGGCTGGCTGATGGGCTGGCGGGCTTCTTCCGTCTCCTTGCCCTTCATGCCGCTTTTGAATTCGCGCAGCGTAATGCCGGCCGCACGTCCCAATTCAGGCAGCTTGCTTGGCCCGAATAAAAGCAGAATAACAAGCAAAATCGTAATCACATGGGTAGGGGCTAACATATCACCTAACACAGATATCACCTCACTTCACGCCGAACTAGACTTCCTTTCATTATAACGGTTTTCAGGAAGCTTCTGCATTAAAATGAAATTAAAAATGGCAAGATACCTTCGTTTTGTTACTCAATTTCAATTACTCCATGATAAATTTCACCCGGGTGCCGTCGGGATACTTCTCCAGCTGGTGGCTAACCCATGACCCGGCTCCCCGGTTATCGGAAGGGCTGATGTAGCGGATATCCGCTCCGGCTCCGCCTTCCTTGCACATCGCCATCGGCCATTCATCCCGGTCGTACCCCTGCCTCGTGGGGTAGCCCTTCAGCGATTCTCCCCGCCGTTCATCGGCCTTTGCGCGGTCAATCGTACAGACCGGGGACTCTCCCGCCTCGATGGCTTCCTTGATATGCCTCGCCGTCTCCGGGTAGCGGTCGGCAGGCATAATCAGCGTGTAGTCACTTGAAGCATCGGAATTCCGTACACCATCTAAATGAAGCTGCGGGAAAATATAAACCGCTATTGCAACGGCCACCAAATAAAACAAAAGCCTGAGCTGCTTCTTGCTGTGTTTACGCATGAAATCACCTTCACTGGTAAAATGAATCGGCCGGTTCTGAGGGCGGATGCCCCCTTATGCCGCAAGCGTGGACTTGCTGTCCGGCCTCGATGAACAAGAACGCATGTTCCTGTTATATTTTACTAGTGCTTGATTCCGCAAAAGTTCCAACGGTAATAGGGCAATCTTACCAAGGGTTATGTTACACTTGATGAACATA
>NZ_JBBBNV010000031.1:0-47593 GCF_037137075.1 Paenibacillus sp. y28 | reverse complement strand
TTCGTGCTTTCAGTGTATCACATCGCTTGGTAAGATTAACCTGTTAACGTTGAGGTATTTGAGATTTTAAGCACTAGTAGAAACTTCCAAGCTAGGAGGATGACTATGAACCGCAACCGGGTCCGGACCTACAAATACAACGTCGGTAAAAAAACGTTATCGTTGTCATAATCGTTCAATCCGCCGTCGCCAAATCAAGAGAAGGCAATGCGCTTGCCAGTAATGCTGTTAATGTAAAAATTTTGAAAAAGGCAATGCGCCGTAAGTAGTTCATATGCAGGCCTGTAGCCTCCCTTGGAAGGGGGGAGCTTTTTATGCGAAACAAAGCAAAGAAACGCCATACTTGGAAAAAGAGCAATCATATCGCCAAAACACGGCAGTCGGCAAATGCCTCCATTCATCAGGGCGGCAATTCCATATCGATTAATGCTGTTGATGTAGGCATTGTCAAGATCCGGCGGGGCAGATAATACGCAGGGCACAGGCACAGCAAATCGCCGCCGTTCCGCCGCCGTTTGATACGGAGCTGGAAGGCGGCTTTTCCGCTGGAACGCCGGAGCCTTCAATGGCTGGGCGGCAGATCGCTTCAAAGAAGCTTGATCATATGCCGGTAAGGCTTACAGTTAATATGGATCATTTTATCCTTCTCATAGCCCAGCTTTACATAGAGTGAATACGCAGCTTCATTATCTTGATCGACAACGAGTGCAATCCGGCTGCTGCCCGAGCGCTTGGCTTGCAGTTCTGCAGCCTGAAGCAGCTCTCTGCCTATGCCGCGTCTGCCGAAGGCGGGGGAAACGGACAGGGTATCGATATAAAATTCGTCCAGGTCAGCCTCTTGATCGAGCCGGATGGACGGATCGTTGGCTGCTGCCCGCAGGTGATCCAGAATCGGCTGATCGAGCCGCTCTGCATCACGGCCGTGATAGCAGACCATAATACCGGCCACCTGCCGGTCGAGTTCCTTAACCAACGCCTGCCGGAAGCTTAAGCGATTATCTTCTTGTCTAAAATAATCGGCCAAAACACGCAGCACATCATCCGGGTCTGATTGTCCTGTCAGCTGATGCGCAATATCATGCATGGCCTCGTACAGCAGTAGGGCTGCACTGTCTGCATCTTGCTTTGTTGCCGGTCGTATCGTCATCTCGGTTACCTCCGTTCGGATAGCGAAGCCATGGGCAGCGATTGCCGTTCAATTTGACCCACGCAGGCGTGCTTCACTCCTTCATCTCATGGGGAAGCGTACCTAGATGTGCTTTTTTGACAACGGGTGTCCTGCTCCTCACGCACCAGGGGCTTTCATGCAAATTCAAGTCCGGGTGTTCATGTACAGTAACCTGCTATAAACGGTGTTATGACATGGTGGAGGCGGGGCAGCGCCATGCTTTGTGCAGCTAAAATGGCAAGTTATGTAAAGCACAGTCCCGGTTGCTTGCGGCACAGTTAGGGTTATTTACGGCATGATTCAAGTTATATGGAGGATACGCTTTTTCCACTTTACCGCACCCTGCCCTTAAATTGCAATGAGGTTAAATTCAATGTCTGTCATATTCCTGGGAACTGTGATTAATTAGTTTTCAGAGGCCGTCAGGCCCGGGGCAGCAAGTAGACAAAGATTGTGCGGAAGAAATTTGCAGGGAGGGTAATCAAACAAATGAAGACATTGAGAAAAACAAAGTGGGTCTCCGTATTTTGTGTGGCGGCGCTGGCCGGCTCCATTCTGGCAGGGTGCAGCGGGGGGAGCGGCGAATCGCCTTCGGCCCAAGGTTCTGCAACCCCGGACAGCAGCACGCCCTTCGAGATTAGTATCGGTCTGGCTCAGGTTGGGGATGTCCCGGAAAAGGGCAACGAGGTACAGCAGGCCATCGAAAAAAATACCAATACGAAGCTGAGCATTCAATGGATCCCGAATGCAGCCTATGATGAAAAGGTCAATCTGATGATCGCCTCAGGCGAGATGCCGCAGCTGCTTAAGGTGCAGTACGTTCCGAATACGATTAATGCCATGCAGTCGGGCTTGTTCTGGGAGGTTGGCCCTTACTTAAAGGACTATAAAAATATCTCCGCTCAAAATCAACAGTTCTTCAATAATATTTTGGTAGATGGCAAGCTGTACGGCATACCGGTTTTCTCGGATATTGCCCGTGCGGGAATTGTTTACCGGAAGGACTGGCTGGATAACTTGGGGCTAAAGGTGCCGCAGACGATGGAGGATTGGTACAATGTCATCAAGGCGATGACCCTGAACGATCCCGACAACAATGGCAAAAAGGATACGTTCGGCACGCTGCTGTTCAAGAGATATAATGAAGGCCAGGCTTCTTTGACTACTCGTTTTGCTGTAGCTATGGGCGCCCCGAACAAATGGGGAGTCAATCCCGACGGCAGCTTCACGCCGGAATTCGAAACGAAAGAATATATCGATGTCTTGAAGCTGTACAAACGTTTGTATGACGAAAAGCTGCTGAACCAGGACTTTGCAGCCTTCGATTCCACCGAGGCGGACAAGCTGTTCGATGCGGGCCGGGTGGGTATTAAGATTGCGGTGGCCGGTACAGCCAAAAGCCAGCAGGACCGCCTCTCCAAGATAGATCCTAATGCCATCGTCGATGTCGCCCAATTCAATGGGCCCAAGGGGATTCGCGTGGCGGGACAAACCGGAAACTCCGGTATTTATGTCATTCCAAAATCGATTGTAAAAACCGAAGCGGAGGTAAAACGGCTTCTGACATTCCTGGACACCTTGATGGAGCCGGATACGGCGACGCTGCTGACACGCGGAATTGAGAACAAGCATTATGTGAAAACAACCGACAATCAGTCCGAATTCAAGGACTTCACCTTGTTCCAGCGTGAAGTGAAGCCGTATCGGGATAACCTGCTGCAAATGGACGGCTACAACAATCTGCCGCTGAAGGACGTGCCTATCGGCATCAAGGGCACTCAAATTACACGCGATAATATGAACTATTCGATTCCGAACCCGGCCCAAACCCTGATTTCAGCAACCTACAGCGAACGGGGCAAAGAGCTGGAGCAGCAAATTTGGGATGCCCAAACCAAGTTCATCATGGGCAAAATCGACGAGGCCGGCTACATGGCCGAAATTGAGAAGTGGAAAAAAGCCGGCGGTCAGCAAATTATGGATGAATACAAAGCCGCTTACGCCAAGCAGAACAAAAAATAAGCGCTGTGTCACGCTAGCTTAAACAGCACGGCGCCATCGAATACTCCGGTCCCGGAAGCTGTGCCGGGGATAACAATAAGGAATGGCGAACCTCCAAGACGCTGTGTGCGGGATTGGAGGTTTTGGCTTGCGCTTTTTCGGGGAAAGCACCGACAGTGGTTAGACCCGACCGCCGTCATGCAGCAAAGCACCGCGCGCTGGGAGCTGCGCGCGGCGCGAATTTGCAAAAAGGCTGGTTTATTCCGGGTATATGTTCGCAGCGTGCATCGTACTTTATAGCGATTGCTCATTTATGGCAAAATCAGCTATAATGATAGAACAGGAGGGGAACGTATGAGCGTAACAAAAGTGGAGAAAGAGAAGCATTTGAAGCTGCTGTACCAAAATAATGTGGTTGTTGCTATGGACCGGGATAACTATGTGGTTGTACACAGCAAGCGGACCGTGAAGCCGCTTCTGCCGTTCCAGATTTCGGAGGAAGCCTTGAAGCAGTGGAAGCAGCGGGACAAGCGCATTGCCATGACTGAAACTCCGTACAACGAGTTATTCAGCACATCGGTCTTGAGCCGGAGCGAGCTTTGTTTTGTGGAGAATTTCAATGACATTGAGTTTAGTGAGTACTGATGGGGTGTAATTCGGCGCAAAATCTATAATAGAGAAATGAAGAAGAGCCCTTGATATACAAGGGCTCTTTCATTATGACCTCAACAGGGCTCGAACCTGTGACCCCCACCCTGTCAAGATGGTGCTCTCCCAGCTGAGCTATGAGGTCAAATAGGATGTATTTACCACAAAAACAATATTAGCAGCACATGGAAACGATGTCAACCCCACGAGGCAAAGTCTCCGCTAGCAAATTCAATTTTGGTAGACTGGCGCAGGGCCGAGCGATTTATGCTGTACATATAGTAATAAGAGGGGGATTGATGGACGGCAAAGGAGGTCGTTGGAAATAATGAATCAAACCATCGTAAACAGTTTGGCAGGAGTGTTTGGCGCAGCTTTTACGTATGCGTTCGGAGCGTGGAACGAATTGTTTGGACTGCTATTGCTTGTTATGGCTATCGACTATATTTCGGGTTTGGCGGCCTCGTTAAAGGAAAATAAAGGTCTTAGTAGCGAAGTCGGGTTTTGGGGCTTATGGAAAAAAGGACTTATGCTGATGGTCATCATGCTCGGTCACCGGGCAGATTTGCTGCTGGATATCAATATTGTCATGTATGGCGCCATTTACTTTTATTTGTCGAATGAATTAATCTCGGTGATGGAAAATTACGGACGGATGGGCTTGCCGCTGCCAAAACAAATCAAACGGATTATTGAAGTATTGAAGGAGAGAGAAGAGCCGCCAGGAACTCCGCCACATGATAAATAGCTGGAGAAGAGGGTCTGGATGCCATCTGGATGCCCTCTTCTTTTTTTGTGCTGGTTCTTCATGCTTATATTTTTGGGAAAATGGTGGAAAGCTAGGAGTAACCTATTAGAGTAAAGGGTGAATTAGAGATGATGAAAGCTTCTTTATCCGAGCTGTTTACTGGGCAAAAATCCGCCTCGGATGTGGAAATCCCCGGACAAATTAGCCGGACCTTCGGCCAGATGACGTTGTCGGCAACTCTGCCAATGAGTAAGCTGTTTACGATTTACGAGGTTGATTTGGAGGTGCAGCGGGCGATTATTCCGCGGAATTTGTCCAAGCTGATGGATTACATCACCTTGTATCTCGATCATCATCAGCCGATTTATTTCCCGGGCATTATTTTGTCTGCACGCGGAGCGGGAGAATATGACACTGAGCAGGAAGCATACCGTTTGAAGCCGGTTGAGAAATTATATGTTGTCGATGGGCAGCACCGTCTGGCGGCTTTCCGCCGTTTGACGGAGTCCTTGCAGGGGGCGCTGGCCCGGGCCAAGGACCGCAGAGAAACGGACCGGATGGAAGAGCTGACGGACAAGCTTCGGAGGCTGTATGAGTTTCCGATGTCGGTCATGGTGTACCTGGACATAAATCCGCGTCAGGAGCGGCAGCTGTTCTCCGATATTAATAAGCTTCCCCGCAAAATCGGCGGCAATCTTGCGGTGCTCCGCGATCAACGGCGTTTCTACCATGTGCTGGCTACCCGGCTGGCTCTGCAGGACGAGGCAGTCCGTCAAATTTCTGTTGATATGTATACCGAGCGCGGAAAAAGCGAACAGCATCTATTCTCATATCACCTGCTGATTGAAATTTTGGCGGCGCTGTTTGAAGGCCGCTTGAAATCGGGAGCCCGGAACAATGGATATCAGTACACGGAGCGAGAGCTGGATGAGCAGGACTTGCTGGCATCGACTTATTTCCAAAGCCTGCTGGCGGTTTTGCCAAGGCCGGAGTCCCGTCACATGTGCTGGAGCGAGAACATCCAAATTGCGATGGCGCTCTTCTTTCATGAGGAAGCAACCAAAAGTGGCGTCTTCAACCGCTATGCGCTGGAGCACGCAATTAAAATGCTGGCGCATGTCCGCTGGGACGAGATTTACCAGGGGGACGAGAAGGACAGGCTGCCCCGCCGCAGCCGGATTATGAAGGCGTATCAATATTTCCGTGAATTTTATGATAATAACCAGCTGTTGATCATGCTTGATGAGGAGGATGCGGGATGAATACGAGGAAAAGCGGACTTCGCCTGAGCATGGCGATTCACCCGTTCTGCGAGCAATTCGGGATGGCGACATTATCGCTGCGCGTTCAGGATTTGTTAAATTATACGGCCATAGATCCAATGGTGCAGCGCAAGCTGAGCAGCAGCCAGCGGCGTAAAATATCAAAATATTTGCAGGAGCGGGAGCTGGATCATGTGTTTTTTGGACCGGTGACCCTATCGCTCAGGGAAGCGGAGCTGCTGGACCGCCAGTCTGACGGGGAGCTGTATTTGCAGCATGGGGCCAAGCTCAGCATTTTGGACGGCCAGCATCGGATTTTGGCGCTCGGTTATGTGAATGAGCAGCTTCAGAAGGAAGTGAAACGGCTAGAGAAGAAAATAGCCAGCATTAAAATTAAGCTTCGTGAAGCCCCGCAGGATGCGGAGATGATCGAAGAGCTGGAGCAAACGGAAGGCATGCTTTCGGAGCTGGAATCCCGCCGGCTAGAGCTGCTGGACACGGAGCTGGCCGCTCAAGTGTACATTGGCCTCGGCGAGGAGGAAGAGCGCCAGCTGTTCGGAGATATTAATTCCAAGGTGCAGCTGGTAAGCAAGGAACTCGGCCATTCTTTTGATTCCACGGATGTGCTGAATGTCGTGATTCAGCAGGCGGCTGAGAACAATATGCTGCTGAAAGCGGCCGGAGTGGAGACACGCAACAACTTGACGTCGTTTAATAAAAACTTTACCTGCTATAGCTGGCTCTACTCTACGGCAACGATGCTGTTCTCGGGAAAAATGCAGCCTTCTTACGAGCTGGCTCGGAAAATTCGGGCGGACATGACAACTTACATTGAGGTGATGCATCAGTTTTTCCATGCGATTCTGCCGATTATGCCGGAGCAGCCAGGCCTGGCTCAATTTACCTCCTCCAGCAGGGTGATGCAGGAAAGCTTAGCTTTGTTTGCCCATGATTTCGCTTTTGCCGGTGGAAGCTATAATCCGAATTGGACGGATTGTATGAAGGTGCTGGATGGCTTTGATTGGTCGCACGGCAACACAGAGCTTATTGAGCGGTTCGGCACACTGCAGAACGGCAAGCTGAACCTGATCCATGAGAAATCGCTGCGCAAGCACGGCAAGCTTGTTCAATTTTTTCACGAGCTTGGCGGTGACCGTCCCGAGAGCATTGCTTCGCCTGCATAGGGATAGCTTGCCTATTGCACCACAGGACTCACAGGTCCTGCGGTGCTTTTTTGGCATTTTATTTATGCTGTGTTTAAAACACTATAGTAAGAAGTGTGGTGAAAAAGGCTCAGTTGGTCAATGTAAGGATATCTTGGCGGCGGCTTCTTCCTGCTTTATACTTAATAAATCACGAAGGAGGGAGTATTCATTGACGATGATAGGTTTTGTCCGGCATGGGGTTACAGATTGGAATCGGGAGCGAAGAGCGCAGGGTCAGGTGGATATTCCGCTTAATGAAGAAGGAAGGCGTCAGGCGTCGATGCTGGCTAAGCGCTTGGCGGCAGATAACCACGGCTGGGATATGATCATAAGCAGCGACTTGCAGCGGGCAAGCTGCACGGCCGATACGATTGCAGAAGCTATTGGGCTCCCGGTACACCGCTATGACATGCGCCTGCGGGAGCGGAGCCATGGGCGCTTGGAGGGTACGACCGTTGAAGATCGGGTGCAAAAATGGGGAGACGCTTGGGAGGCCCAGGATCACGGCTCAGAGCCGCTGGAGGAAGTACAAGCCAGGGGGATATCCTTGGTAGAGGAATTATCGCACCAATATCCGGGCCGGCGCATTTTGCTGGTGAGCCATGGCGCATTTATCAGTGAAACGCTTCGGGTCCTATTGAATAACCAGCCGCTGGAGATGCTTCAGAATACGTCGCTTACTGTTGTTCACCGTTCCGCAGACGCGTGGGAATGCAGTCTGTACAACTGTATAAGCCATCTGCACGAGGAGCATTCAGCTTGATTTCGGCGTTATGTAATGCAACGGTGTACTTGGACTAGAGTAAGGAATCCCGGGCGTATGATTCATGGCAAACAAGCCATACTAAGGAAGTACGTAATTTTATTTCCCTAGGAGGTGGCCCAGATGCCAGGAGAGCGCGATTCATTTGTAGCCGTACAAAAAAACAGCGATGGTGATATAACGGCCTTCCGCACGTCGTCCGGCCGTACATTGGACTATGCGCAAGCACTGCAGGAGGTACAGCAGGGAGCGATTCAAGGTGTGAATGCTTTCAAGGGCAGGGATGGAGAGCTGTACATCCGCGGAGACGCTGACGGTGATCCGAGCAACAATCTCGACAATCTGCCTCTGTTTTAATTTAAACGGCCAGGATTTGAAAGAATGTCCTTGCATATGATGTAAAAAAGAACAAAACCCTCCGGTGGATACCGGAGGGTTTTGTTATGGGAAGGTGTAAGCTTCATGCTGGCGGAGAAACCTCATTTTTCCTGTTTTTCCGATAAAGGCTTCCATCGTGTCACCGTAATGCATAAGCCAAATTTTCTCTTGCAGCTCGTCCGGCAGTGTGAGCAGCTCATCAAGTGATGCATGGACAACCCCTGGCGAGCTGAGCTGGCAGTCATGCAGAATCGTATGGCAGGCTCGTTCCTGATGCACGTGCTGGAGCAGGCTGCGATCGAAGATGATATCACAGCTATAGAAGATACTACCGTTCAAAAATAACGAAAAGCTCGGTTTTCCCGGCACATGCGTGGTACGCACTGCTTCAACCGTCAGTCCGCCCCTGAACGCGACGGGCGTACCCGGATAGACCGGAATCACTTCGAAATAATCACTCATCGTTTGCGGGCCTTCCGTATCGTGCTCAAGCCCGCCGCGCAAGGAATTCTCCCACAGCGGCCGAATCAAAACATCCGGTACATACAGCCGCGGCTTGCGGCCGTATACGAATTTCATCTGGTACGCATATTCCTCCAGGCCTCCGATATGATCAGCGTGCAGATGTGTAATGAGCACGGCGTCGATCTTGTCCATTCCAATCCCTAATTGATGCAGGGACAGCGAGCCCGTAACGCCAAGATCAATCAGCAGCCTAAATCCGTTATAGGAAACGAGAGCATTATTATTAAAATATTTTTTGGCAAAAGCACTGCCTGTGCCAAGCATTTGGATGTTGAGCAAGCAAAGCGGCCTCCTTTGAGACTGACAATGAATGTCAATACATGAAGACTATATCATGAGTACCCCTTCATGCGATAGTAGAATTGCAGGAAAAAATAAAAAACCGGGATATTCCCGGTCATATCTTACATTGCTGTTTGTATTTCCATAAATTGAACAATGAGCTTGTCCAATCTCTGACTTAGCTCAATGACATCCGGATGACCGAAATCGTAATTGTACTGCATGGCGGCCACTTCCAGATGCAGCTTAAGTCTATCAATTTCCATTTGCAGCTGTTGAGTTGCATTCATGATTGTTATGTTCCCCTCAATTAGGCTCTAGCTCTAGTGTACAGGAAAAAAGGGTAAAATGGTATTGTATTCCATTCGATTCTTTTATTGTTTACACCAGATTCAAAGTATGATAAAATACCATTTTTTTACGACCTTGGTGTGAACAACAAAAAATTCCCGGTCTTATACGCAACTCTTGTATCGGAGCGGAGTATAATCATGCAAATGAGCTTTTCAACGTGATGGAGGTTGCTTGATGATGAAAGGAAGAAAACTGCTGGCAATGGCGTTAGTTTGTACTGTACTGGGTACGGGCACGGTCGCGGCAGCTTCGCCTTGGGGGGAGTACCACGGTTTTGCAAAAGTCAATGTGAAGGTCAATAACAACGAGGCCAGTCTAGGTAATGTTCCAGGCTTTATGATTGACGGCAGCGTCGTTCTCCCTTTGCGGAAGCTGGCGGAGCTGCTGCAAGCGCTGGTGAAGTGGGATAGCGCTACAAATACAGTGGATATTTATAAGCCGAATGTCCATTTATTTGTTGGCGAGAAGCTGCTGAAGGATGGTAAAAATGCTGAAATCAACGGGATTCAGAACAGCTTCGGTCTGGTGCAAAAGGGCAAAACCCAGTACTTTGTTGTTTTTGCACAGGTAGACAGTCTGGAAACTTCGATTAGCTCCCTGAAAATTGATATTGTGAGCCCGTCGGGAGAGGTTGTTGATTCCCATGAGACGGATTTGGAAAATGCGGGCAACAGCTTCTGGTATCCTTGGCCGTTTGAAGTGAAGTTTACTGAGTACGGCTCCTATCATGTGCAATTGTCGATGAAAATTGCGGAAGGTGACGATTACACCGTCGTCGCGCAAAAAGAAATAAAATCGCAGTAATGGGTCCCGAAGCGATTGACCCTTCATTTTGAAAGTGATACGATACTAACGTAAATGATCCTTTCACGAAATGAGGTTTTTCCATGAGCGAGCACAATCACGACCATGATGAGAATTGCGGATGCGGCGGAGAGCATGACGAGGACGTGTTCATTGTCACCGATGCCGAAGGCAAAGAGCATGAAATGGTCATGGTGTATACGTTCGAATATCAAGACCGGGGTTATGCGGTGCTGCTAGACCGTAACGATCCGGAAGCCGACGGCGTTATTTTCCGTATTGAGGAAGAGAACGATGAAGCCTATCTGGTTGCGATTGAAGACGATGAAGAATGGAACCACGTAGTGGCCATTTATAATGAAATCGCCGAGCGTGAAGCAAACAACGCCTAAGCGCCGACGATCAAGAAAATAACCCTTCGCGGGCTCGCGAAGGGTTATTTTCTTGGATTGAAATACATAATCCGGCCGTTAAACAGGTGAAGCTCGGCTTTTAGCTGCTTAGCCAAATATTTGCACAGCTCACTTGCTTTCGCTTTATCGCCGTGTGTGCTGTCGTCAGGAAGAACGACCTGGACATACGCGGCTTCACGCTTTGTCTCTTCGTCCGGGCGGCTGCCGCAGCCAAAAACGATATAATTGTACTGCTGGTTAGTTCCTTTGAGATAAAACCATTTGCCTTCCGCCTCAGGCTTTGTTTCAACTGTATAAGGAAAGGCGGCGTCGGCATAATCCCAGCCGAGCTGCTGTCCTGTCCGGCCGGTCTGTTCCTTGTAATGGCCCAGCTTCTGTTTCAGTTCATCAAGGCTTAATGAAGCGACTTCGGAACCCTCCACGAAATACAAAAATGCGCTTTGGCTCATCGGCCCACCCCTTTCAAGTCCATCATATCAGAAGATTGGTTTGGTTTCTACGATGACCTTAATCATCTCAAGTGTTTTATCCTCAGGCCCTTGAACCGGCAGCCCGACATCAATATGCTCGATAATATAATCAATGTTCTCCTGGGAGATGACCTCGCCCGGCAGCAGAATCGGAATGCCCGGCGGATAAACGAAAATAAATTCCGCAATAATCCGGTCGGCTGCTTCACGGAGCGGCACAAGCTCGGTATCGGCATAGAAGGCATCCCGGGGGGAGATGGACAATACCGGAATGACCGGATTTTTGACAACGACTTCTTTGGTTTCTTTCTCCGTGCCATGGAGTGAAGCAAGCTCACGTAAGGCGATAATCAATTTGTCGAGGGTGGAATGATCGTCGCCGGGTGTGACCAGACACAGTATGTTGTACATGTCACTAAGCTCAACCTCGATGTTATGCTCCTGACGAAGCCAGTTTTCGGCCTCATAGCCTGTGATGCCGAGCTTGCGGACGTGAATCGTCAGCTTGGTCGGATCCATATCAAACGTAGCTTCCTGACCGAGGATTTCCCGCCCGAAGCAATACAGGCCTTCAATTTCATTAATGGCGCTGCGCGTGTAGTCCGCCAGTTCGATAGCCTGCTGTGCCAGCTCTCGTCCTTTCAGGGCAAGCTGACGCCGCGCTGTATCCAGGGAAGCCAGCAAAATATAAGACGTGGAGGTGGTCGTCATCATACTGATGATGGACTGCACACGCTTGGCGTTAACACGGGTGCCTTGAATATTGAGTACCGAGCTCTGGGTCAGCGAGCCGCCCAGCTTGTGCACGCTGGTGGCAGCCATGTCGGCGCCCGCCTGCATTGCGGAGAGAGGCAGCTTGTCATGAAAATGAATATGCACGCCGTGCGCTTCATCTACAAGCACCGGAATATCGTAGCTGTGCACAAGATCAACAATTTCTTTCAGATTGGCGCTTACTCCAAAATACGTCGGATTAATGACAAGCACTGCATTAGCATCCGGATGCCGCTGCAGCGCGCGCCGGACCGACGATGTGGTGATGCCGTGGGAGATGCCCAGGTTGTCATCGGTGGCAGGGGAAATAAACACCGGCTTGGCTCCGGCATAAATAATGGCCGTCATGACCGATTTATGCACGTTGCGGGGCACAATTATTTTATCCCCCGGCTCACAGACAGACATAATCATGGTCATAATTGCGCCGCTTGTCCCCTGAACAGAGAAGAAGGTATGGTCTGCGCCAAAAGCGTCGGCGGCCAGCTCCTGCGCTTCTTTAATGACTCCGCCGGGACGGTGCAGGTCATCCAGCGGGGCAATATTAATGAGGTCAATGGACAACGCATTGTCACCGATAAACGCGCGAAATTCATCGTCCATGCCGGCGCCTTTTTTGTGGCCGGGAATATGAAATTGCAGCGGGTTACGCGCTGCGTGTTCTTTTAGTCGGGTAAACAAAGGGGTAAGCTGATGATTCATTATGGAACTCCCACTTCCTTCCAATAATAAACTGCTGCGAATAGTAAACAAGCCCAAGTATATCAAATTGGACCTAGGATGCAAGTGATTTTTCCGTGTAGAAAAGATGGCATAAAATCGGGTGTATTGGGAAGGATATCCAAATAGGATGCGGGAGTGCCGTGCAGAAAAGAGAGACCTGATTTTGCAGCTATATAGATGTAAGAACATAAGATGAGGTGTGAGCTTCAGGGAAGGCCGAACGATGGCGGGCATGTTCTCGAAATGTTCATTTTTTCCTGAAATCGAATTATGGTACGATGAAATTGTGTTCAAGCTTAGCTGTGTTTGCCGGAATGAGAGGATGTGCTTCATATGAACAAACGGATTGCTGTTATTATGGTGCTGTTAATGACGTTATTTTTGGGCTTCGGTATCATTATACCGGTCATGCCGATTGCGATTCCGAACGCGGAAAACAATCCGCTGCACCTGGGGCTGCTGCTGTCCGTATATTCGTTGTTTTCATTTATTTTCTCCCCGCTTTGGGGCGGTTTGTCCGATCGCATTGGGCGCAGACCCGTCATCATGACCGGATTAATCGGATTTGCTCTCAGCTTTTTTCTATTTGGGATCGCTGGAGACAATCTTGTACTGATGTATTTATCCAGAATACTCGGAGGGCTTGCTTCGGGCGCGGCCACAGCCTGTGCTGTGGCTTATGTTGCTGACATTACGACGGAGGAGAATCGTACGAAAGGAATGGGCCTGGTCGGCATGTCGATCGGGATGGGCTTTATATTCGGGCCCGCCATCGGCGGCTTGCTTAGCGGCTTCGGCACGGCGGTGCCTTTTTTTGCGGCTGGCGTGCTCAGTCTGCTGACGCTGCTGTTTGCCGGCATATATTTGCAGGAATCCTTGACGCCCGAGCAGCGCCGTGGAACGGGCGAGCCTCGCGTATCCCGCTGGAGCGCCTTTTCTGGAAAGCTCAAATATTTGTATGTGCTGTCCTTCTTCGTCTCGTTTACCCTCGCCGGACTGGAGAGCACCCTGCAGGTATTTGCCATGCGGCGCTTTGACATTACTCCGCAGGGAATAGGTTATTTGTTTCTGATTAGCGGCATTGTCGGCGCCCTGATTCAAGGCGGGGTCGTCCGGAGGGTGAAGCCGGGGACAGAAAACCGTTATGTGCTGTTTGGCCTGCTCGCTTCAGCGGTTGGATTTTTCCTGCTTATGCTGGCTGACAGTATGCTGACCACGGCGATTTATTTATCGGTATTCTCTGTTGGGAATGCGCTGATAAGGCCCTGTGTTACCTCGCTCATTACGCAAAAAACGACGGTTCGGCAAGGTGTCGCCTCCGGTCTCAGTTCATCGATGGACAGTCTGGGCCGGATAACGGGGCCGCTGCTTGGGACGCTGCTGTTTAACGTCCAGGACAGCCTGCCGTATCTTATTGGCGGCGTGCTCTGTATCGCAGCGATCATTTTGCTCCAGCGCTTCATCGTTCTGGACCGCAAGGCCGTCACGCTCAAAACGGCTGTTTCATAGGCGGGCATTCAACGAGCAAGCAACGAAAAAGCTTCTTCAGCCACAATACCGGCGGAGAAGCTTTTTCGTTGCTTTTCAAGAGGGTCTGATCGGAAAATTTTGTTGTAGACAGAAGCGGGTTATCTGATTCATAATTTCAGAAAATAGGATGACAGTAAAAACACGTTATATTATGATTAGTATTGACATCAGTCGGGGGAGGCCGTTCTGCTTTGAAACGGTGGTTACATCAGGGGAAACTGCGTTATATCGCGGCATTATGTTTAACAATCGGCTTGTTTGTGTCCTATCAGCTGCTGCCAGCAGAAGGCGGCGATCTGTATCCGAAGTCCATTCTGATCCGGCTGGAGGATATCGGCCCCGGCGGACAGTACAGCGGTATGGACAATCTGGGCAAGCTCCGCGCTGTGCTTGAGCTGTTAGCCGAGCATCAGACGGCTTACCAGCTGGCGGTCATTCCGCGATGGCTGGATTACCCTGCGGACGGCACCGTTTATGACCGGCGGCTGGACGGGCGGGAAGACCCATATATTGAAGCTTTCGATCAATTGCTTACCTATGCCCAGCAGCATGGCGGTGTCATCGGAATGCACGGCTATACCCACCAGGTTGGCAGTGTGCGCCGTGCGGACGGGCATCATGAATCCGCTATCGGCAATGAGTTTAATGTGCCGGATGTGCCGGAAACGCAGACAGAAGCGTTCGCAGCTGAACGTGTGAAGCAGGGCTACGACATTATGCATCGCGCCGGGTTCGAGCCGCGCTTCTGGGAGGCTCCGCATTATCATACGACCGCGGTCCAGGATGAAGTGTTCCGCGGCATGTTCGGGATTCAATATCAGGATAATGTGAATTTGCTGCCTGGAGCGGTCCATCCGCTTTATGTGGAGGGCAGGCAAACCGCAGTAGCGGCAAGCCCGCTTGGTTCAGTCTATGTACCGACCCCTTACTCATTTATCCCTTATAACCGTGATGCGGATCTTATACTGAAGCAGCTCGGCAAAACGGAAAGGCTGCCGTCTTTTTTTTATCATCCTTTCCTGGAATTCAAGCATCTGGTGCAGGCTTTTGATGAAGAAGGGCAGCCTGTTATGAAGGATGGCTTGCCGGTGTACCATTATCCTGCAAAGTCGAAGAGCAACCTGCAGAAGCTTTTGTCTGAAATCGAGAATAAAGGCTACAACTTCGTATCCATTACGGACCTTGTCCCGTTCACGCCTTCGCAAAGCGTTTCTCTGCTGCCGGGAAATCAGTGGAGAACCGGGGATGTGACAGGCGACGGGGTTGTGGACATTGTAGAATGGAACCGTTCGGACGGTGAAGTGACCGTCCAGCCGGGCAAATACGATGGGCTGCGCAGCGATTCGCTGCCGGAGGCAAAGGTGTGGTCCAGAATTTCGTATGGAGCGGGAGATCAGATGGTGCTTTGCGACAAAGGCCGGAACGGCCGCTCTGACCTGTGGATTATGAGGGCATCCGGCAAGCTGGAGGAATACCGCAATCTCAACGGGCAGTTTACTCCGGTGCGTTCGTGGTTGACAGGAATGAAAAATTGGTCGGAACTGTACGCGCTCCGAAGGGAAGGAGACACCGTTGTTCTTGCAGGGGTTGCAGGAACAGGCTCCGAGACCCGCATCGAGGGTGTGGCCGTTACCGGGAATCAGCTTAAGCCGCTGGAAGCAAAGGCTTGGCCGAAAAAAACGGATTCTTTGCTGCAGGTTGTTGATACAGACGCTAAAGGTCTTGATGATTTGCTTGTTTCAACGCGCAAGAGAGGTCGCTTTACGAAAATGTGGGCGGAGAGCGGCGGGGGAGAGTGGCGCACCTCAACCGTTACCTATGAGCTGCCGGTCACACCGGCGGGACAATGGCGTATCGCCGATACGAATGGGGACGGGAAGCTGGATGTCATCGTGTGGGATGCCGCCCATGGGAAATACAGCATTTTTGAGCAGGTGGAGGACGGAGAATTCCGGTACTTGGCTGAATATGGGCCGTGGGGCTCGCCGAACGCACAATTAATTATTTCCGATTTTGACGGAAACGGGAAGAAGGACTTGGGCCTTATTACCCCATCGGAACGCAAGCTGGATATCGCGCTTTCATTCCAAAGCACTGTTTACCCTTACGTAAGATAAACTGAGAATTAGCCGTGAGCTGTAAGAAGCCGTGTGCCATGTTACTATGGCGGCACGGCTTTCTTCGTTTTTACCGGGGAAGGGTGCAGCCTGGCCGCAGTTCCGCGACACATGCGAAGGATAAATGAAATGATCGTTCACAGCTGCAGGTGATTTAACTAACCGTACTAAGCTTATACAGCGGCATTAAGGTTTCGAATGTTTCCACAGCCTTACGCAGCAGCTCGGGGCCATCCAGCAAGAGAGGATCGTCGAAGCGGATGTGCCGGCCGACGAGCAGCTCCGCTTTTTTGACATCACGGAAGCGGATCAATTCGTGGGCCAGCCTGGTTTGGTCCAGCTCCGCTGCGGGTACGGCATCCTTTTTCATGTGATCAAAGGAAAGCACATAATCGGACGGAATGAGATCCTTCATGTCATCCGCGTGATCGATAAATTTCTGGGCAATCGATTGCTTGTTCGGCAGCTCGTAAATCAAGGCGAACCAGAGGAACAGGCGATCGTCGAACAGGCCGATCTGAAAATGCGGATGCTGCTTGTAGCCGCGTTTGTTATGGCAAAAGGCCATCCAGGTATCCTTGGGCGCGTTCGTTTTCCGGCGGGCGTGCTTGGCTATATGTACATGAAGCTCACTGCCGGCCAATAGGGACAGATCATCGCACAAGGCTTGGCCGATGCTTTTGAATTTCGGCTGAATCCGCTCCTGGATTGCCTTCATGCGGGGATCGAGCCCTTCGATATGGAAGGTTTCAAAATCTTGACGTGTAAAACCGATAAATGTCATATAGGGTTCTCCCTTCTTGTAGCCGTGTAGGCACTATTATACCTCGAGCGGCTGCCGCAAGGCTATCATACGGGACTTCTCTCCTGATTTTTTTATCCCGGCAGGAAATCGGTATTATGATGGCGAATGCAAGATTTACCCATGGTAAAAAACGACAACAACCGACAATGCGCCATTCGCATGCTGCGCAATGACGCATATACAGAAAGGTGTGAGAGCGTGAAGGCACGAAAATGGCATAAAGCCGCCTTGTTATCCATGATTATCGGCTCCAGCTTCGCGGCGGGCGCCGTGGCGGCGGACACGGAAATATTGCAGAGGGTGGAGGCTTATTTACGCCCGGATTATGTGGTGAAGCTGGATGGAGTCAAGGTGGATTTAAGCACGACGGCACCGCTTATTTATGAGGGCAGCAGCTATCTTCCCCTGAAGAAAATCGGCGAATTGCTCGGCGCGAATGTAAACTGGGACGCGGCCTCGAAGACCATCAATCTGACCCACAGCGTGTATGTGAAAAATCCGATCAATCCGGAGTATGAAAACACAGTCGAGACGTTTACGATGGAATATCCCGAAGTGATGAAGGTGAAATATTTAGGAAAGGAATATCCGCTGGTTGTCGATAAAAATTACAATAAGAATACGGATTACTACCGTCTTAGCGATCTGCAGAAGATGGGACTGGATACGGACGGGCTCAAAAAAGCAAAAGAAAAAATTACTGGCTGGCTGTATGTGCGCAAGGAAGAGGCTGATTCATTATGGAAGCAGAAGCCGGTGATGGAAAATGCCTATGAAACGCTTGTCACAGGCGAGACGGACGAGTACAAGCTCGAAGCGCTGAACGATTTTAGCCCGGAGGCGGCCAGCTATGAAAAGGGAAGCACCAAGAAGGTCAAATTCCTCAAGGGTACGGCGATTGTAATTGACGCTTCCGATAAGCCGAATGAGTACGATGTGCTGATGCTGCACCACAAATATTTCAGTTATCATGTGAAGCTGGAAAGCTACTGGGAGGATAAAATTATTGACGGGGCGATCCGCCGGGTGACCATGTGGCGCATCGTTGAATACACCTCGAAGGACCTGCAGCCATTATGTGACGATTTGTCATCGTGCTCCTACAATCTTGAGGAAGAAGACGCGTAATAATACGATGTCCGCTTAACGCCTGGGCTCTGCCCGGGCGTTTTTAGTTTGACTCCGGATCACAATAGGACACGGGTTAATTTTGTGACAAGCTCCCGAAAAAAATAGTCAATAAACCAAGTTGCGCAAACATAAGAATCGTAATAAGATAAAGTAAAGGGAACAATTGTCTGAACATTCAAACGATTCATTACCTAGGGAGGGATTGCCGTGAATAAGAGTCATGAAGTTGAATACTGCAACCTGGAGCTGCGTTTTGACCGCCGGCAAATCCGCAACTTCATCAAGGCATTGATTCAAGAAGGATATTCCCTGTATTGGAACGAAAGCGAGCAGCAATTCGTTATCTCAATCCGAACAGGCCGCCGGCTGGTGAAGCTCAAGTTTCAGCGTCTGGGGGAACGGTACAAAATGATAGGAGATTACTCCTTTAAGGACGAGAAGCTGTCGGAGGTGATGGAGCGCATGATTGGGGATACACGCGGTCATGCCGTTGTCAAACGCTTCCGGGAGCAGCAAATTTTGATTGAGAGCATCATGTTCGGGGAGATTATCCGCATGGTTGAAATCAGCGGAATGGAGCATAAGGTGCTGTATCAGAAGGAACCGATGGTCACCTCTGAGGAAATGATGCAGGCGTTCAAGTCGAAGCGGGCTGAAAAACGGGTTCCGGTGCTTCGGCTGGAGCTGGATTACGAGCTGGCGGTGCTGCATGACGCCATGCAAGCTAAGGATGCACCGGCGATGGAAGCGAGCAAGGAGCGGCTCAGGGAAATGCGGCAGGAAATGCTGCTTTTGGAAATGTAATGGCTGGCAGAAGATACGCTGAATACAGAATAAATACCGTCAAGCTGCAAGCGGCTGACGGTATTTTTATGAGGTTATTGTTCACGTGTGCAATTTATGATAAGATGTTTGCGGGGTGGTTTGATGAGTGTAACGATCAAAGATATCGCCAAGCTGGCCGGCGTATCGCATACGACCGTGTCGCGGGCGCTTAATGACAGTCCTTTGATCAATCAGGAGACGAAATGGCGCATTCAGGAGCTGGCGCGCAGCATGAACTATACGCCCAATTTTAACGCCAAAAGCCTGGTGCTTGACCGGTCTTATCATATCGGTTTGTTTTTTACGACGCTGAACACGGGAACCTCCGCAGGTTTTTTCTATGATGTGGTCCGCGGCGTCAACAGTGTCATCAAGGACCGGTATAATCTGATAGTCAAAGGCATTGACGATTACAAAGACTTCATCTCCATCACAAAAAAAAGCTTTGACGGCATTATCATTATGAGTCAAAGCCGGAATGACAACGCACTGATTCAGGATTTGAAGCAAAAGGGCATTCCTCTTATTGTACTAAACCGAGATGTGAAGGAAAAGGACATTGTGAACATTTTATCCGATGACCGGATTGGGGCGGACAGGCTGGGGGAACACTTAATACGGCTTGGTCATCGCAGAATCGCCATTATTTCCGGGCCGGACGGGTTTCAATCGACACAGGTCCGCCGAGACGGCTTTATTGACGCCCTGCGCAGGCATGGCATTGAGGTGAAGCCGGAGCATCAGGTTAAAGGGGAATACGATGTAGAAAGCGGCTTTGCGGCTATGGAGAAGCTGCTGGCGGCCGATGACCGGCCAACGGCTGTTTTTTGCTCCAACGATGATATGGCTGTCGGCGCCAAAAAAGCGATTGAAGAAGCCGGCTTGCAGGTGCCGGACCACATTTCGCTCGCAGGCTTTGACGACAATTTGTTCGCCCGCTTTATGACGCCCGCGCTTACGACGGTGCGCCGTCCGATTGAACGGATAAGCAAAGAAGGCGCGGCACGGCTGCTGGATATTATTGAGAATAAAGTCCGGCTGGAGGAAAAGCTGTACATTCAATCTGAGTTGGTCGTTCGGCAATCAGTGAGATCGCTGTAAGGCGCTTTCACCGCCTGACACTATATTACATTTTTTAAAATTATTTTTAGGGAGGATTTTTACTCATGAGTTTCGTACAATTAGTTGATGATTTGAAGCAAGGCAAAGCAATCTCCGCTACATACGGCAGCATCAAAACGTATCCGCAATCGCTGGTTGAAGAAGGCGGCTCACGCTTGCTTTTGATTAAAGACGGCTATGACAAGTTCATTGTGGCTGTCGGCGAAGGCGCACTGTATAATGAACTGCAGGGCGAAGTAAAGGACGGCGCGAAGCTGGCTCCGCAAACGCACGAAAACCGCCTTGTTTTGAATAAATATCTGGAATATACTGTACCACGTGCATTCGGCAAACAAATTTCTACCTTTGGTCTGGGCGACCGTCTTGGTCTTGCTTCCCCGGGTCATATCCAAACGATCCGCGGCCGCGACATCCGTCCGATTCTGGCTCAACAGTCCATCCGCGAGCTGAACCTGACCGGCCGTGACTACAAACAAGTGGTTGACGCTGCTTGCTTCGCTGTTTTCCAAGAAGGCTACAAGGACGGCTTCGGCGCTGACGGCGACCACCTGAAAGTGGAATCCGACATTCAAATGTCCCTGGATCTGGGCTTCACCATGCTGACGCTGGACTGCTCCGAGAAAATCGACAATAACATTCCGAAGCTGAGCGAAGCTGAGCTGGAGGCGAAATACAACGCGCTGCCTGCAGATATTCGCAGCCACTATGAGAGCCGTTACCTGGACAAATCGTTCCAAGTGGGCGACATCACCATCAGCTTTGACAAAGCAAGCGTCATCAAGAACGTTCTGATTTATGGCGAAGCCATCAATTTCATGCTTCATGTATACGAAACGTATATCAAAAATGCGCCTCGCGCAGTTGACTTCGAAATCTCGATCGACGAGACCGAAACATCGACTGATCCAGAGTCCCATTTCTTTGTAGCCAATGAGCTGTACGGCAAAAATGTCGACATCTTCAGCATGGCGCCACGCTTCTGCGGCGAATTCCAAAAAGGAATCGACTACATCGGCAACATCGAGCAATTTGAAAAAGAACTGAAGGTGCATGCTGAAATCGCAGATCATTTCGGCTATAAGCTTAGCATCCACTCCGGTTCGGACAAATTCAGCGTATTCCCGATTATCGCGAAGTACACCAAAGGCCGTTTCCATGCCAAAACTGCAGGAACTAACTGGCTTGAGGCTGTCCGTACAGTTGCCAAAGTAAATCCGGACCTGTACCGCCGCATGCATGCTTTTGCCGCTGAGCACGTGGGTGAAGCTTTGGCATACTACCATGTAACTGCCGATTTCAATGCAATCAAGCCGCTGGCTGAAGTCGCTGACGCGGACCTGCACGAATACATGAACGAAAACAATGCCCGCCAGCTGATTCACATCACGTACGGTTTGCTGCTGCAAGCAAAAGACGCTTCCGGCAACTCCTTGTTTAAAGATGAATTCTACCGTACACTTAGCGATCAAGAAACAGCTTACGAGCAATCGCTGGCTAGCCATATCGGCAAACACCTCGAGCTGCTCGGTAAATAAGTTTACCGCAAAGGAGAACTTGCGATGAGTGAAGTCATCCGGGAAGTGCTAAAAGAGATTCCGGTTCCCAAAATGGTGCGCATCCGTCAAAAATTTGACGGCACCAAGCTGGAGGACCCTATCGCAGAATTGAACAAAGAACTGCAAAAGCCGGGCGCGATTGATCAAATCAAGCCCGGCCAGCAGGTCGCCATCGCCGTGGGAAGCCGCGGCGTGGCCAATCTGGCCGAACTGACCAAAGCAACGGTTGACGCAATCAAGGCAGCCGGCGCACATCCGTATATCGTTCCTTCCATGGGCAGCCACGGAAGCGCAACTGCGGAAGGCCAGGCCGAAGTGCTTCATCATCTGGGCGTACACGAGCAATCGATGGGATGCCCGATTCGCTCTTCCATGGAGGTCGTTCAAATCGACGAGCTTCCGAACGGCCTGCCGGTTTATGTTGACAAAATCGCTTCTACAGCGGATGCGATTGTTGTCATTAACCGCGTTAAGCCGCATACCGCCTTCCGCGGCCGCATCGAGAGCGGAATCATGAAAATGATTGCAATCGGTCTCGGTAAACAGCGCGGCGCTGAAGTAACCCATCAGCTCGGATTCAAATACATGGCGGAGAACGTGCCGGCTATGGCCAACAAAATGATGGCGAAGCTGCCTATCGTTTTCGGTGTCGCCGTGGTCGAGAATGCTTTTGATGAAACATGCATTGTCGAGGTTTTGCCGACAGCACAGGTAGAAGAGCGCGAAATGGAGCTGCTCGAAATCGCCAAGGCACGTCTGCCCAAAATTTTGTTCAATCAAATCGATGTGCTTGTCATTGATTACATCGGTAAAAATATTAGCGGCGACGGCATGGACCCGAACATTACAGGCCGTTATCCGACACCATATGCGACCGGCGGTCCGGATGTGTCCAAGATGGTCGTTCTGGACGTAACCAAGGAGTCCAAAGGAAACGCTAACGGCGTCGGTACTGCTGATTTCACAACCCAGCGTCTGATCGACAAAATGGATAAGCCGGGCACATTTATGAACGGTCTGACTTCAACGGTGTGCGCGCCGACGAAGCTGTCCACTTATTTGGAAAATGATCTGCTCGCGATTAAAGCGGCGGTTAAAACTTGCAACATTTTGGATTACAACACGTGCCGTCTGGTGCGCATCAAGGATACGCTGCATCTGGGCGAAATCGAAATTTCCGTGAATTTGCTGGAGGAAGCGAAGCAGCATCCGGATATCGAGATTTTGTCCGAGCCATATGATTGGGCGTTCGACAGTGAGGGGAATTTGCAGAAATGAGCGGTGCACTAGCTAGCAAACCATATATGATTGCTGCCGATATTGGTACAACCAGCGCAAAAACGCTCGTTATCGATCGCAATGGCGTCGTACTTGGCTCTCATTCGATTGAATACCCGCTGTTCACACCGCGCGCCGATATTGCCGAGCAGGACCCGGATGAAATATTTGCCGCGGTCCGGACCGGCATCGCCGAAGTCATCCGCAAAGCGGGGATTTCCGCGCAGCAGGTGCTGTTCGTTTCGTTCAGCTCGGCCATGCACAGCCTGATTGCGCTGGACCGGGATTTAAATCCGCTCACCCGCTGCATTACATGGGCGGATAACCGGAGCGCCGGTTATGTGGAGCCCTTGAAACGGGATTTGAACGGGCACCAAATCTATTTGAACACCGGTACGCCGATTCATCCGATGTCACCGCTGCTGAAGCTGATGTGGATGAAGGACAACGAGCCGGAGCTTCACGACAAAACCTATAAATTTGTCGGGATTAAAGAATATGTGTTCGCGAAGCTGTTCGGCCAGGTCATTATTGATCATTCCTTGGCAAGCGCTACAGGCATGTTTAATTTGCGTGAGCTGGATTGGGACAAGCAAGCTCTGGAAGTGACCGGGGTACGCCAGGAGCAGCTTCCGAAGCCGGTACCGACAACGTATATCCTGGAAGGCCTAAACTCCGCTTATGCGGCTGAGATGGGACTAGACCCGTCGACACCGTTCATTGCGGGGGCTTCCGACGGCGTTCTGGCCAACCTTGGTGTAGGCGCGTTCGAGCCGGGCAAATATGCGGTCACAATCGGGACAAGCGGAGCGGTACGCGGTGTAGTGCGCCAGCCTTTGACCGATCCGGAAGGCCGCTTGTTCTGCTACAACCTGAAGGATGACTTCTGGGTTATCGGCGGACCGATTAACAACGGGGGGATTATGCTGCGTTGGGCGCGGGATCAGCTGGCTACGCTGGAGGCGGAGGAAGCGCGTCGTCAAGGCATCGATCCTTACGACAGGCTGACGGAAATCGCGGCGAGTGTCGCTCCGGGCTCCGACGGGCTGCTGTTCCTGCCGTTCCTGACAGGAGAGCGTGCGCCGTATTGGAATGCGAATTCCCGCGGAGTATTCTTTGGCCTTTCCATGCAGCATGAGAAGAAGCATATGGTTCGCGCGGTCATGGAGGGCGTTATGTACCGGATTCATTCGGTGCTTCGGCCGCTTGAGGCTTTGGGCGGTCCGACACAGGAGCTTCGCGCATCCGGCGGCTTTGCCCGTTCCACCTTCTGGCGCCAGCTGATGGCAGATGTGCTGGGCACGGAATTGACCGTACCGAATACGATTGAAAGCTCGGGCCTTGGCGCCGCTCAGCTTGGTCTGCTTGCACTGGGCGAGACACGCGACTTCTCGTCCATATATGACTGGATCCGCGAAGGTGTCCGTCATGAGCCGAACAAGGAAAACGGCGTCATCTACGAGCGTCTATCCGAAATTTATATGAACGTATATAAATCGCTGCGCGGGTCGTTCGATGATATCAGCGCATTCCAGCAGCAAAATCAGGGGAGGAACTAAGCGATGAATTTGTTTGACCTCACAGGAAAAACCGCTGTCATCATTGGCGGAAACAGTACGCTTGGCGGTTCGATGGCAGTTGCGCTGGGCGCATACGGTGCGAATGTAGCCATTGTCGGCCGGAACCAGGAGAAATGCGAGGAAGTCCGCAAGCTGGTGGAAGCGGAAGGCGGAAAAGCCAAAAGCTTTGCTGCAGACGCAACCAAAGTAGAAGATTTGAAGACGCTGCTTGCCGATGTGCTTGCATGGACAGGCCGTGTTGATATTTTGATGAACTGCCCGGGCAAAAACAGCCCGACGCCGTTCTTCGAAATCACAATGGAAGAATATGATTCTATCATGGAAGTCAACCTGAAAAGCGTTGTGCTGGCTTGCCAAGTATTCGGTAAGCAAATGGTGGATGCGGGCCTGGGCGGCAGCATCATCAATATTTCTTCCGTATCCTCGGATCCGCCGTTGTCCAAGGTGTTCACTTATTCCGCGTCCAAAGCCGCGGTAACCAACATGACCAAATTTTTGGCGAAGGAATTTGCGCCGGCAAACATTCGCGTAAATGCCATTATTCCGGGCTTTTTCCCTGCAGAGCAAAACCGCAAAATTTTGTCGCCAGAGCGTGTCGCTTCCATCATGGGCCACACACCAATGAACCGTTTCGGCGAGCCATCCGAGCTTCAAGGAGCGGCGGTTTATTTGGCGGCAGAGAAGGCTTCCGGCTTTGTTACCGGTACAACCCTCCGTGTTGACGGCGGATTTGGAGCCATGACAATTTAATCGGAATCATGTATAGTAAATAGTGGATTAGGATTAAATTTAGAAAAGAATGGAGAAAACCATATGTCGAAACAACAAATTGGCGTCATCGGTTTGGCCGTAATGGGTAAAAATCTGGCGCTCAACATCGAGAGCCGCGGCTTTTCTGTAGCGGTATACAACCGTTCCCCGGAGCGGACGCAAGATATGATTAAAGAAAACCCGGATAAAAACCTGCAGGCTACATACAGCATTGAAGAGTTTGTAAACGCGCTGGAAGTGCCTCGCAAAATTCTGGTTATGGTTATGGCAGGCAAGCCGACTGACGACACTATCGAGCAGCTGCTTCCTTACCTGGAAAAAGGCGATATCCTGATCGACGGGGGCAACGCATACTTCCCTGACACCCAGCGCCGCAACAAAGATCTGAGCGCTCGCGGAATCAACTTCATCGGCGCCGGCGTTTCCGGCGGTGAAGAAGGCGCACTGAAAGGCCCGGCAATTATGCCAGGCGGTCAAGAAGAAGCCTACAAACTGGTTGAGCCAATTCTGACAGGCATCTCCGCTAAAGTCGGCGGCGATCCTTGCTGCACCTATATCGGACCGGACGGCGCAGGCCACTATGTAAAAATGGTGCACAACGGCATTGAGTACGGCGACATGCAGCTGATCTGCGAAGCGTACGACCTGCTGAAACGCGTGCTCGGCCTTAGCAATGAAGAGCTCGCGGATATTTTCGCCGAGTGGAACAAAGGCGAGCTGGACAGCTTCCTGATTGAAATTACAGCAGACATCTTCACTAAGAAGGACCCAGAGACCGGCAAGCATATGGTCGATGTAATTCTCGACAAAGCCGGCCAAAAAGGCACCGGTAAATGGACAAGCCAAAATGCGCTTGATCTCGGCGTGCCGCTTTCCGTTATCACGGAGTCGGTATTCTCCCGCTTCTTGTCCGCTCTGAAGGACGAGCGCGTAGTAGCAAGCAAAGAGCTGCAAGGACCGAAAGCAGCAGCCTTCACCGGCGACAAAAAAGCATTCATCGAGGCGGTGCGCAAAGCGTTGTACGCAAGTAAAATTTGCTCTTACGCACAAGGCTTTGCCCAAATGCGCGCTGCTTCCGACGAGTACGGCTGGAACCTGAAATACGGCAACCTGGCGATGATTTTCCGCGGCGGCTGCATCATTCGCGCCGGCTTCCTGCAAAACATCAAGGATGCCTACGATCGCAATCCGGAGCTGAAAAACCTGCTGCTTGATCCGTACTTCAAGGAAATCGTTGAAGGGTACCAGGATGCTTGGAGAACCGTTGTCGCGACAGCAGTTACTCACGGCGTACCGGCCCCAGGCTTCTCGCAAGCACTGGCTTACTTCGACAGCTATCGTACAGAGCGTCTGCCGGCCAACCTGCTTCAAGCGCAGCGCGACTATTTCGGTGCGCATACGTTCCAGCGTACGGACAAAGAAGGCTCGTTCCACTTCAACTGGATCGGCTAATGCCTTCGTCTTCCGCAGTTAAGCCATCGAGCGTCTCTTTGACCCAAGCCCGCACGGTTTCGACCTCAGGTCCGCAGGTGTAGCGCCGGTGAATGAGCAGCATGGCAATTTCGGAGAAATAATGAAAATTCATTAATAAGCGTGGCTGGGGAAGACCAAGCACTAAGGGGTCTTTTTCAGCCACCTTTTTTTTCACATACTCCAAAATCCAAATTAAATCCTCCCGGCACAAGGTGTGGGAAGGCTTCAGCAGTTGTTCCAGCTTTTGCTTCTCTTGCTCGAGGATGGTGGGGAAGAACATAAGGGTTCAGCTCCTGACCGTGTTATATTTTAGGGATTAGTACCATCTTTACTATTCTTCCTGCGGTTTATGCGCTAAAATAAATAGGTTCGAAAAAAATAACACGTTGGATGGATGAGCGATGCAAAAACAAAATATTGTGCTGGTAGGTTTTATGGGTTGCGGCAAGACGAGTGTGGGCAAGGCGCTTGCGGCCAAATTAGCTTGGACGCATACAGACATCGATGAGCTTGTCGTACAACGTGAAGGCATCTCGATCTCAAGCTTGTTTGCAGAGCGGGGTGAAGCTGCGTTTCGGGCGATTGAAAGCTCGATTATTGAAGAAACGATGCAGGGACAGCAGCAGGTCATTTCGACCGGAGGCGGTGCGGTGCTGGCTGAAGCCAACCGCCAGGCTATGCTGGATAAAGGCCTGGTCGTCACCTTGAAGGCGGACAAAGCCACAATTATTGCGAGAGTCCAGAACGATGCATCACGTCCCTTGCTGCAAGGAAACCTGGAAGAACGGGTGGAGCAGCTGCTGCAGCAGCGCAGCGCAGCTTATGATTTCGCTGACGTAATCATCGACACTACCCCATATTCGGTCGAGGAAATAGTCGATCGGATCGTTTCGGAATGGGACAGGATTACTGGGGGAATATAGCTGTAAGCCGCATGGACCTCTGATGAACTAGCCTTCGGGCTCCGCAGCAGCGGAATGAATCCGTTCTTGCCTCGTACACTGCGGAGAAGCCGGCGGCTAAATAAAAAATGAAGCATGAGAAGTCGGTTGTCAGCCGAGCGTATCCCATTCGAGCATGCCGCCCGTCATATTTTTCAGGCCTGTGAAGCCAAGCGATTCGAGATATTCATAGGCTCTGCCGCTTCGGTTGCCGCTGCGGCAGACCAGAATAATTTCCTCTGTACGCTGAATCTCACGGCTTCTGTCAGGCAAATCCCCCAGGCGAATATGCTGGGCCCCTGAAATCATGCCTTGGGCGACTTCGTCGTCTTCACGTACATCGATAATGTTAAGCGTTTCGCCGGCATCCAGGCGGCGCTTAATGTCTGCAGGTGAAATGGTATTCATGGTTTGTCCTCCTATGTACGTCGCTGAAATAGGTGAAGCTGTGTGCTATTATGCCCTAATCATAGGTCGGGCCGAACAGAAAGTCAATGTGCGGAAGGGATGGGAATACAGATGCGTCCACGTATATGGGGATACATGGCGGCGGCGGGAATCGCTGGTTCACTGCTGCGATACGGAATAGGGGCCGTGCTGAATCCTCAAAACCCGGCGGCTTTTCCCTGGGGTACCTTGACGGCGAACCTGCTGGGCTGTCTTTTGCTGGGCTGGCTTACGGCCCAAAGCGGCCTGTTGGCGCGTTATATGGGCGCCGAAGCGCGGGCTGCGGTAACGACCGGCTTTGTTGGCGCATTTACCACCTTCTCCGCTCTTGGCCTGGAAACGGTACGCTTGCTGGCTGCAAATGCATCGCAAACAGCGGCTGTCTATGTGGCGTTTAGCGTTTTGGCGGGCCTTGCGGCGGTTTGGTGCGGAGCAAAGATTGGGGGAGGCCTGCCATCATGAGTTATTTGTCTGTCATTGTAGTTGTGGCGGCCGGCGGCATCCTTGGAACATGGCTTCGGTTTAAGCTGGCGGGTGTGCTAAACCGGGCGTTTTCATCTCCTGTTCCATATGGTACACTGACTGTAAACCTAATTGGTTCTTTTGTCATAGGTTGGGTGATGGGGTCGAATGCGCCGCTTTTACTGCGGAATTTTGTCGCTACGGGTTTTTGCGGAGCGTTGACGACATTTTCCACCTTGAAGCTGGAGCTGCTTCGTCTGGCACAACAGCGCAAATGGGGGTCATTTGCCGTTTATTTTTTACTTACATACGTTCCTGGCCTATTGCTGGTCTGGGCGGGGTATACCGCGGCTTCCGGCCGTTAAGCCGTTATTATGGATCATAAGGAGAGTATACATGAAGGCAATCGTTACACCGACTCCTCGTCTGACAGGAGAAATCAACGCACTATCGTCCAAAAACTATACGACTCGTTATTTGCTTATCGCAGCCCTTGCAGAAGGGACAAGCACCATTTATTATCCGGCTCACAGTGATGACAGCGATGCGATCCGCCGCTGCATCCGCGATTTGGGAGCGGTTCTGGAAGAAGATGAAGAGAAAATTGTTATTACCGGCTTCGGCAAACATCCGAAGCATGTCAGCGAGCTGAACGTCGGCAACGCAGGAGCTGTGCTGCGATTTTTAATGTCCGTCGCTGCATTTTGCCCGGAAGTTACGTTCATTAATGTGTATCCGAATTCGCTTGGCAAACGTCCTCATAATGACCTGATCGACGCGCTGGGTCAAATGAACGTAGAGGTCGATCATAACGACGGCAAGCTGCCGATTACGATTCGCGGCGGGCAGCCGAAGGGCGGCAAAATCCAAGTTTCGGGCAATGTGAGCTCGCAATTCCTCAGCTCCCTGCTATTTGTTACACCGCTGCTTGAGGAAGACAGTGAAATTGAAGTGCTCCATGATCTGAAATCGAAGGTTATCGTCGGCCAAACGCTGGAGGTCATCCAGCAGGCGGGTATTCGAATCGAAGCGAGCGCGGACCTGATGCATTATAACGTACCGGGCAGGCAGTCTTATGCGGCCAAAGAATACGTAGTGCAAGGCGATTATCCGGGATCGGCGGCCATTCTGGCTGCTGCAGCCGTAACGGAATCGGATGTAAGGGTGCTGCGTCTGGAAGAAGAAAGCCGTCAGGGCGAACGGGCTGTAGTCGATGTGCTTCGCGCGATGGGCGTGCCGTTAACGCATGAGAACGGCGTGGTGCACGTTCAAGGAAACGGCCGACTCAAAGCCGGCGAGTTTGATGGCGATCATTTTACAGATGCGGTGTTGGCCATGGTTGCGGCTAGCGTATTTGCCGAAGGCACCTCGCGTTTTTACAACGTGGAGAACCTCCGCTACAAAGAGTGTGACCGCATCACCGATTTTCTGAACGAGCTGAGAAAAGCAGGCGCTGATGTCGAAGAGCGCCAGAGTGAAATTATTGTGCACGGGAAGCCGGAAGGCGTAGAGGGCGGTGTGGAGATCGACGCTCATTACGATCACCGCGTAATTATGGCCCTGACGGTGGTTGGGCTTCGCTCGCGCAAAGGACTGACGATTAAGGACGCGCATCATGTCGCAAAATCGTATCCGAACTACTTCGATCATCTGAGAGCCCTCGGCGCAAAGGTTGAGCTTGTAGAATAGTTCTTATTACTCCAAAAACGAGAGTGGTGCTATGCTGATATTCAGAGGAATAAGACTCGCGTTTACGGTGCTGACCATTGGAGCGCTTCTGCTGCTGAGCGCTGTATTCAGTGTCCTTCTGTATGCGAAGGTATCAGGCAGGGAAGTGATCTTCTCCAGCAGCGGTCCCGTTTTTGCTGATTATGAGACTCCTCTCTCCACGCCTCAGCCGAATCCGCCCCAGGCGGCGGAGCCGGTGAAGGAGACGGTAGAGGAGCAGCCTGTCAAAGCATCCGCGATGATTGACGCGCCGGTCATTCATCAATTCCCGGAGCTTCCTTCGGGCTGTGAAATTACAAGCTTAACCATGCTTCTGCAGTTTTACGGCGTTCAAAAGTCCAAGATGGAAATGGCATATGAAATGAAAAAGGACACCACACCGATTGTTTGGGGTCCTAACGGAACGATTAAATCATGGGGAAATCCGAACACAGGCTTTGTCGGTGATGTGTACGGAAAGAGCAAAGGTTTCGGAATTTACCATACTGCATTGTTTGAATTGCTGCAAAGCTATGTACCAACGGCCGTTGATTTAACCCGGAGCGACTTCTCGGCACTGGAGAAGCAGATTTCCGACGGCGTGCCGGTGGTTGCTTGGACGACGATTAATTTTACCGATCCGGGCAAATGGGTCACTTGGGATACTCCTATCGGACCGATTGAAACAACGTTTATGGAGCATGCGGTTCTGCTGGTCGGATACGACAGCGATTTTGTGTATGCTAATGACCCGTGGACGGGTAAAGGCAAAGTAAAAGTAGACAAGCAGCAATTTATCCAAAGCTGGACGGTAATGGGGAAGCAGGCCATTTCCTACACCAATTCATAGGAGGCTGAAATCATGGCATTTGAGAATCCGACGAGAGAACGAATCAAGGAGCTGCTGGAGCAGCCCGGCAATATAGCGGTTGTCGGATTGTCCGATAATCCGGACAAAGTATCCCATATGGTTGCTGCCGCGATGCAGACCCGCGGTTATCGGATTATTCCGGTAAATCCCAACGCGGATACGATACTTGGCGAAAAAAGCTATGCATCGCTTTCGGATATTCCGGAGCCGGTACATATCGTGAATGTGTTCCGCAGGCCGGAAACGGTTGTCCCGGTCGCTGAAGAGGCAGTGAAGATTAAAGCCAACGTCTTCTGGCTGCAGCAGGGAATCGTCAATGAAGAAGCGGCGCAGATTTGCCAGGCTGCAGGTCTAGAGGTCATCATGGACCGCTGCATTAAGGTAGAAGATGCGGTACTGCAGCCGAAGCTTTCCGTAAACTAGTCAACTAGCGGTGGTGGAAGCAATGACAAACGAACAAACACAGCTGCGCGGCGCTTTAGCCGTATACCTGGTAATGGGGCTTCAAAGTGTAAACGGCAAGACAGCATTGGGAGTAGCGAAGGAAGCGCTGGAGGGCGGAATTACGATGCTGCAGCTTCGGGAGAAGCACGCGCCGCTCCGTCAGGTTCTCCGTGAAGGCCGTGCAATCCGTGAGCTGTGCCGGAGCTATAACGTTCCTTTTCTTGTGAATGATCGGATTGATGTAGCGATGCTGCTGGAGGCCGATGGGGTTCATGTGGGGCAGGATGATATTCCCGCCTCAGAGGCCCGAAGCTTGCTTGGACCGCAAGCCATTATCGGAATGTCTGCCGGTACCGAAGAAGAGGTGCACATTGCTCTGCAGGAGAACCCTGATTATTTGGGTATCGGCCCGATATACGCCACGGCGACAAAGGGCGATGCCGGCGCTCCGATCGGTACGAGGCTTCTGGAATGGAGCCAAAAGCAAGCCTCACTTCCTATGGTCGGTATTGGCGGTATTACGGCTGGAAATGCGGGCGAGGTCATTACAGCGGGAGCGGATGGCGTTGCAGTGGTCTCTGCGATTACCGCAGCCGGCGATCCCGGACAAGCGGCATCCAAGCTTCGTTCTATCGTTCATACGATGCTCCTGCGCTAACACGCAGGGGCTTTTTCTACATTTGCCAGAGTGAAGGATGAAACACACGGATTAGGCCAAAGGATTCAGTAGAGGGCGCTTCACCCGGCTCCCTGCGGCGCAATATTTCGCTACAGTGGCGTACAAGGGCGGCCGGCCGACAGTATTCGTCCTGGCGGTATTCCAGTTTTTCGCACAAATAAAAAGAGGCCGTCAAAGTCAACAATAGTAAAGGCTTCTTGAGCACCAAGAAGACTGTGAAAAACGCCAAGGAGGAAATCCCGTGTACAATCAATTTCAACCCTTCCAGCAAACACAGCAGTTTCAAAATCCGTCGTATTCTATGACTGGCAGCGTGGTGAATAATCAGCGTTATCAGCCAACCGGCTTTGTTCAATCCTACTACGATCAATACCAGCAAAATCACGCTCCGATGCAGTTCGGCGCCGGTCAAGCAGGAGCGGGGTTCAGCCAGGCTGGCCAATTGTCCTATAACGCGTTAAACCAACCATCGTTTGTAAATCCAAACGCATACCACACAGCAAATTATCGTGGCAACATCCAGGGCCATGACAGCTATTTGCGTTCGGATTCCCAAATGCCAAGCCAGCAATACGGGATGTCCTCCTATGGCGCAGGGCAAACGAATGCAGGCTTTAGCTCCGGGGCGTCCTATCAGCCGATTCAAAATGCAATGGGCTATGGGCAGCAGGCTTCGGCGCAATCTTATCATCTGGCCAATTACCGCGGTAACATTCAGGGCCATGATCAATACCTGCGCGAAAATAATCAAAATCAATTCCAAGCCTCTGGCGGTTATGCTTCCCAGTTTCAGGGCGGGATGAACCGGGGATTCTAATCCAGGCCGATGATTGTCGAAACCTTGACCTGATTGGGGCGGTGTAAGCACCGGCTTCAAGGTCAAGGTTTTTTTTGACAAACCGGGCTGCAGGCTTTACCATCTTAAATAGAAAGGAGAGGATGCTTTGAATTTGATGGGCAATTTACAGCAATTTGGGCGCTCGTTAATGCTTCCGACTATCACATTGCCGGTCGCGGCTATTTTGCTGCGGATTGGTGATTTGCCTTGGGATCAGATCGGCTTGCCGCGAATGGGTGAAATTTTAATCCTTGCCGGTCAAGCGATTTTTACATACCTGCCCTTCATATTTGCCATAGGCGTAGCTCTAGGTCTGACTGAAAGCGCGAGTATCGCTGCCATGGCTGCCTTAGTCGGCTACTATATCTTTACGTCGCTCACCCGCAGTTTTTTGGGCAGCGGCTTTGAATTAGGGGTATCCGGCGGTATTATGATCGGGCTGGTCGCCGCGCTATCGTATAATCGCTTCAAAAACATCCGGCTGCCCGAGTACATTCAATTTTTTGGCGGGCCGCGTTTTGTACCGCTGTTTACAGCGCTGGTCACCTTGGCCTTGTCCATGCTGTTCATCATGATTGGACCGACATTGCAGAAGGGCTTGGAATATTTCGGTCAGTTTCTGCTCGGAACAGGCGGGTTCGGGACGTTTATTTATGGCGTGCTGTACCGTCTGCTCGTTCCTTCGGGCCTGCACCATATCCTGAACAATTTCTTCTGGTTTCAGCTCGGCTCCTATGAGCGAGGGGGAGACGAGGGGATTGTATTCGGGGATTTACCGCGCTTTTTCGCGGGGGATCCGACAGCCGGGGTGTATATGGCCGGGCTTTATCCGATTATGATGTTCGCTCTACCGGCAATTGCGCTGGCTATCGTGCAGGAGGCGCGTGAGGATTTAAAGCCCAAAATCCGCATTACTTTTTTTAGTGCCGCGCTTGCGTCTATTTTGACAGGGGTATCGGAGCCGATTGAGTTTGCCTTTTTGTTTGCAGCCCCTTACTTATTTGTTATTCATGCCTTTTTGTCCGGCGCAGCGATGTGGATTGCGTACGAGCTGGATATCCACCATGGGTTCGCTTATTCGGCCGGGGCTATTGATTACTTAATCAACTATCATCTGTCGAATAATGCGTTATTGCTTCTGCCGATTGGTCTGGCCTACGGGGCGGTGTATTATGTTTTGTTCCGCTGGGCTATCCGGCGGTTTCAGATTCCGACGCCGGGCAGGGAGGAAGGCTCGCAGCTGGAGGAGTTCGCCGATGATATTCCTTACCGTGCCCCGTTAATTGTGCAGGCGCTGGGCGGAAAGCAGAATATCGTCAAGATCGAGGCCTGCATTACCCGGCTGCGTTTGACGCTGGCCAACGACCGCATGATGGACATTAATGCGCTGAAGGGGCTCGGCGCAGCAGGAACGATACGGCTTGGCGGTGGCAACGTTCAGGTTGTCTTCGGCACCTTCTCGGAGCTGATTCGCGAGGAAATGATTAACGTCCTGCGTAAGGACGTCGTTCAGGTGCTGTTCCAGTCGCCGATGCAGGGACGCATGATTCCGCTTGCGGAAGTGCCGGACCCGATCTTCGCAGGGAAAATCGTCGGCGGCGGGGTTGCCTTTTTGCCGGAACGCGGTGAATTGCTGTCTCCGGTGGCCGGAACGATTGTCCATTTGCATCCGGCGATGCATGCGATTGGACTGCAAACCGAGGAAGGGCTTGAAGTGCTGCTCCATATCGGCATCAATACTTCTGACTTGCCGGGCAAGTGGTTTCATGCCGCGGTTCAGGTTGGAGATGTCGTCGAGCCGGGACAGCTGTTAATCCGGTTTAACCATGCCAAAATCAAGCAGCACGCCAAATCCTTGGCGACACCGATGGTCATTACCAACTCGGAACGGGTGAGGTCATGGAGCTTCGCGCCGTTTAACCATGTCAAAAAAGGGCAAAAATCGGTCATGTCCGTCGTGCTCAAGGAATTAACAAAGGATAACAATCTGGGGGGAGGAACAACAGGTGCATAAGGGAACAGGCGCTTCTTCCGGCATAGCCATAGGCAAAGCGTTCATCCTTCCTTCCTTCGAGTGGGATTTCCCCGAAACGATGGTTGATGTACAGGATCTGGCTCTGGAATTTGAACGGTTTTATGAGGGCATCAGAACATCCAAGGATGAGATTGTCACGATGAAGCAGGAGCTGTCGGATGTGCTGGGCAAAGAAGAAACGAACATCTTTGACGCCCATCTGGCCATATTGGAAGATCCGATATTCATGAATGAGGTGCAGGGGCTTATTCAGCGGCAGTACAAAGCTGCCGAGGTAGCTGTAAAAGAGGTTGTGGACAAATTCGTAAGCATGTTCGAGCTGCTGGATGACGAATACATGAAGGAACGGGCGCTCGATATCAAGGATGTCGGCAACCGGCTCCTCAAGCACCTGCTCGGAATGTACGAGGATAATTTGCCGCCGCAGGATCATCCTTATATTTTAGTGGCGCAGGAGCTGTCTCCGTCTCAGCTGGCCCACCTGGACCCGTCACGCGTGCTGGGGATTGTGACGATGGTTGGGGGAAGAACCTCCCATACGGCGATAATGGCCCGCGCAATGGGCATCCCGCTGGTCATCGGACCGGATCAGGGCATGGATTTGCCGATACAAAATGGGGACCTCGTCGTGCTGGATGGGGATGAAGGGCTGATGTATATTAATCCGAACCCGATGGTTATTGAGCTTTATGTTCAGCGCAAGGAGGAGTGGCAGCGTCACCGGGAAAGCCTGCAGCGCATTGTCCACGAGCCCGCGCAGACGATGGACGGAACGGAGATGGTGCTGGCTGCTAATATCAGCTCGATCAAGGAGCTGGAAATGGCCCTTAAGAACGGGGCGACGGGCGTGGGGCTGTTCCGTACCGAATTTTTGTATATGGATCGGGACACGCTGCCGAAGGAAGAAGAGCAATTCGAGGTGTACCGGGAGGTCGCCCAAAAAAACGGCGGGCAGCCGATTGTCATCCGCACGCTTGATATTGGCGGAGACAAGCAGCTGGATTATCTGGCTTTGCCGGAAGAGGATAATCCTTGTCTGGGCTACCGGGCGGTCCGCATTCTGCTGGATCGGCGGGATTTGTTCAAAACGCAGCTGAAGGCTATTCTGCGGGCCAGCATGTACGGAAATGTCAAAATCATGTATCCAATGATTTCCTCCGTAGAAGAGGTTCGAAAAGCCAATGAGGTGCTGGAGCAGGCTAAACGGGAGCTGCTTTCGGAAGAAAAGCCGTTTAAGCCGGATGTGGAAGTGGGCATTATGATTGAGGTGCCAGCCGCAGTAGCTATTGCTGACTTGCTGGCCCGGGAAGTGCAGTTTTTTAGTATCGGTACAAATGACCTGGTGCAGTACGTGCTAGCTGTAGACCGCATGAACGAGAAAATTGCGCATCTGTATGACCCCTATCATCCAGCTATTATCCGTTTGTTAAAGCAAACAATCGATGCGGCCCGCACCCGGGGAATCCCGGTTTCTGTCTGCGGCGAGATGGCCGGGGATGCCCAAACCCTGCCTCTGTGGCTAGGACTGGGCGTCCGCGTTCTCAGCATGTCCGCCCAGTCTTTGCTTCAGGTGAAGAGCCGGCTCCTTGCAAGCAGTGAGGCGGAGAGCCGGGCGCTTGTGGAGCAAATATTGACTTGTGCAACCAGCGAGGAAATTAAACTGGTGCTGCAAGCACAATAAACGATGCAAGCACAGCAAACTAGACCAATGGAGGAGAAACGCACATGGAATTGAAAAACAAAAAAATTCTCGCTTTTGTAGAAGAAGAATTTGAAGATTTGGAAATGTGGTACCCGGTGCTGCGGCTTCGTGAAGCCGGTGCCGTTGTAGATGTGGCCGGTCCGGTAGCAGGGCATGTGTACATCGGTAAGTATGGTGTTCCGTTAAAAGCCGAAGTAGCGCTTGATCACGTATCGTCTGCGGATTACGACGGCCTGTACGTTCCCGGCGGATGGGCGCCGGACAAGCTGCGCCGCTATGCTTCGGTCCTGCGACTGACCCGCGAATTTCACGAAGCGGAGAAGCCGATTGCTCATATTTGTCATGCGGGCTGGGTGCTTGCATCTGCCAAGATATGCCAAGGCTATACCATGACTTCGACACCGGGCATCAAGGATGACTTGGAAAATGCGGGTGCTATCTGGGTGGATGAAGAAGCGGTTGTTGACCGACACATTGTATCGGGACGCAGACCCCCGGATTTGCCTGCTATGATGCGGGAGTTTATTCGTGTGCTGGCTGAACGGTGATGACAGCGATGCAGCCGGATAACAGGCTGAACAATAACGGGGGACGTCCCAAAGGTAGAAGCAAGTCATCTTCATGGCGTTTTATCCGGTGGATACCCGCTGTAATCATGATGGCGCTTATTTTTGCGGCCTCTGCACAAAGCGGCGAGCAGCTTGATACGATGCTGCCTTTTTTTCAGCGCTGGTTTCCTGCTATGGAGGGGTTTAACTGGGGGCATTATGTCACTTATTTTATCCTTTCCATCTGCTTCTATTTTGCGTTAGGAAGCCGTAGCTGGCGGGCGAAGCTGCTTTCGGTGGCGCTTTGTGCAGTTTACGGGGGAACGGATGAAATTCATCAGCTGTGGGTTCCCGGCCGGATGGCGGACTGGCTTGACCTGAGGAATGACACCATCGGGGCAGCCCTTGCCATGCTGCTGCTGAGCATACCGGCTGTAGATCGGGTTTATGTCAAAATGTGTCGCATTTTCTCGCGCCAGACATAAAATACCACCTTTTTTCGGCAGGATATTCAACGGGAGGGGTCGAATATATACCCTCGAAAAGGAATGTCTTGCGCGAGTGAAGGAGTGGGTTTGGTTGGAGAAAGATTGCAAATGTGGCGAGAAAATGGCGCTGAAATTGCGCACCGTCATTTTTCAAAGCCGGGTGGAGATAGAGAATGTACCGATTTTTACTTGTCCGTCCTGTAACCGTTCCAGTGTATTTCCACCGGTTAAGCCGGACTTGAGTCGGTTGATTCAATCGTTCGGGGACAAGCCTGATAAGCAGCAGGTGTTCTTTAATGAGGCGAATGAGCTTTCTTTCCTGATGTGCAAAGCATCGGATAAGCGGTATATCGATATGCCGATTGAAGTCATTATTCAGGATCGTATTAACGAGCTGCTGGACATGCTGCTGCTTTGTCAGTCGCTGGGCGATGTGGAATGGATCGATGACACCCGCCACCGGCTGGCGCAAATCACCGAGCATATGAGCACAGCGTACGATTTTCACAATTAATGAGTGCCAGGCATGGGGGTATGAAACAGGAGTCCGCCCATATATTCACATTGCTGCAGCAAGCCTGGGAGAGTAGGCCTCAATCTCCGGAGGCTCTGCCAGTACGGAATGGAAGGACGCTTGGCATACCCCGCTATTTGCGAACGGCGATCGATCGCTAACAGATGCCCAAAACGGAGCTTAATCGGCAGGATGTAAGCTTTTTTTCCGCTCGTGTATTTGCGAAAACGTTCATTTTGTCGTATGATAACTTTATGAAAACCGTTATGAAAATAGTGAGGTTCTATTAAATTTATACATATTGGAGCGAATGAACGTGACCGTAACCATTTATGATGTTGCTAGGGAAGCTGGAGTTTCGATGGCGACGGTTTCCAGGGTTGTGAACAACAATCCGAACGTGAAGCCTCAAACCCGCAAAAAGGTTTTTGAGGCCATTGAGCGCTTGGGATATCGGCCAAATGCTGTAGCCCGGGGATTGGCAAGTAAGAAAACGACAACTGTCGGTGTGGTTATTCCCGATATTTCTAATTCTATTTTTTCGGAAGTGGCACGGGGCATTGAAGACATTGCCAACATGTACCATTATAATATCATTTTGAGCAACGCTGATAAGAAAAAAGAGAAGGAAATCCGCGTCATCAATACGCTTCTGGAGAAGCAGGTCGACGGGCTGCTGTTCCTGGGCGGCGCTGTTACGGAAGAGCACGTTCAGGCGTTCCGCACGTCCTCTGTGCCGGTGGTGCTTTGTAACACAACAACGGAAGACGAATCGATTCCGTATGTGGATATCGATCATGAAGCAGCGGCCTTCGATGCGGTGAAGCTTCTGATTGAACAGGGCCACCGCGATATCGGGATGATTAGCGGTACGCTTCAAGACAGAGCCAACGGGTATCTACGGTACCAGGGCTATAAGCGTGCGCTGGAGGAAGCGGGTATTCCGCTTCGGGATGAGTATGTGCGGATCGGCAATTACCGGTATGAATCCGGTATTGAAGTGATGAAATATTTTCTGGAGCTGTCGGATCGTCCGACCGCAATATTCTCGGCCACAGACGAAATGGCGATTGGGGCAATCCATGCGATTCAGGATTCTGGTCTGAAGGTGCCGGATGACTTCTCGATTATGAGTATCGACAATATTCGTATGGCTTCCATGGTGCGTCCGCAGCTGACCACCGTCGCCCAGCCGATGTATGATATTGGCGCAGTTTCGATGCGGCTATTGACCAAGCTTATGAATAAAGAAAAGGTCGACATGTCGCGGGTGATTTTGCCTCACGAGATTATTCAGCGTAAATCAGTGGCTCAGCGTTAAGTTGAGCCTTTTTTTGTGGAAAGGGGAAGGTGTTCGCAATGAAATGGAATACGATTGGTTTAATTGGCGCGATGCAGGAAGAAATCGAGCTTATGCAGCAGGTGCTGGAGCAGCAGGAGTCGGTACAAAAAGCGGGTATTTCCTTTATCAAGGGACAATATGCCGGAAAAAACGTAATTTTGTGCCGCTGCGGGGTAGGCAAAGTAAATGCGGCCGTTTGCACACAGCTTCTGGTGGACCACTTTCAAGTCGATGTTGTGTTGTTTACAGGGGTGGCCGGCGCGCTCGACCCGTCCTTGGATATCGGAGATATTGTCATCTCTACCGACTGCATTCAGCATGATATGGATGCAAGCGTGCTGGGCTTCCCGCGTGGCACGATCCCTTTTGCGGAGGTGTCCGTGTTCGAGGCTGAGCCTGAGCTGGTAAAGCTGGCGGCGGATTGCAGCCGTAAGGTATTTGAAGGACGCACACTGGAAGGACGGATATTGTCCGGAGACCAGTTCATTGCCAGCCGGGAAACCGTGAAGCAGCTGTATGAAGAGCTCGGCGGCGCATGCACGGAGATGGAAGGGGCCGCTGTAGCGCAGGTTTGTGTGATGAACAAGGTGCCGTTTGTTATTATTCGTTCGATGTCAGATAAAGCGGATGGGTCTGCGCATGTGAACTTCGCGGAGTTTACAGTGCGTGCTTCTGCAAATTCACATCAGATTATCGAACAAATTTTACAAAATATTGAATAAATTATAAAGGCTTAGGATAGGAACATAGAAAAGGCTATGGTATAATGTGTGCTATGGCCTTTTCTTTTTGCCTGAAATGTAAACGTTTTTATTCCATATTATTGAAGGTGGAGGCAAGCAGGATGATGGAGGAACAAGTAATACCCGCAACGGCACAACAATCGAACCTGGGGAAGTATGAAGAAGCTCGAGAAGGTTTTCGCTTTGAGGATATTGAAAGCGAATTCACTTGGCACCATACCAACAAAGTCAATTTAGCCTATGAGGCGATTGACCGCCATACAGAAGGAGCAAGACAGCACAAAGTCGCCCTTTACTACAGCGATCAGCAGCGTCAGGAGCAGTATACCTTTGATGAGATGAAGCGCAAATCGAACCAATTCGGCAACGTGCTGCGCAAGCTCGGCGTCTGTAAGGGCGACCGTGTCTTTATCTTTATGCCTCGTTCACCTGAGCTATATTTCTCGCTGCTGGGAACGATTAAGATTGGCGCGGTCGTAGGCCCTTTATTTGAAGCCTTTATGGAAACTGCGGTGCGTGACCGCCTGGAGGACAGCGAAGCCGTTGCAATCGTTACGACCCCGGCGCTGCTGCCGCGTATTCCTGCGTCGGATTTGCCTGCGCTGAAGCATATTATTTTGGTCGGGGAAAATATCGATTTGCAGGACGGCCAGGTTGATTTTCACGCGGAAATGGCTGCGGCTGCGGATGAGCTTGAGATCGAATGGGTCGACCGGGAGGACGGCTTAATCATTCACTACACGTCCGGTTCCACAGGGAAGCCGAAGGGCGTGTTTCATGTTCACAATGCCATGATTCAGCAGTATTATACCGGTAAGACCGTGCTTGATTTGCGGGAGGACGACGTGTACTGGTGTACTGCGGATCCAGGCTGGGTGACCGGTACTTCGTACGGGATTTTCGCCCCTTGGCTGAACGGTGCAACCAATGTCGTACGGGGAGGACGATTCAGTCCGCAGGATTGGTACCAGACGATTGCAAAATACCGCGTTACGGTATGGTACAGCGCGCCGACGGCCTTCCGAATGCTGATGGGAGCGGGGGACGACGTTGTCAAACAATTCGACCTGTCGTCCCTCCGCCATGTGCTCAGTGTCGGCGAGCCGCTGAATCCGGAGGTTGTCCGTTGGGGCTTGAAGGTGTACGCACAGCGTATTCACGATACGTGGTGGATGACGGAGACCGGGGCGCACCTGATCTGCAATTACCCGGAAATGGCGATTAAGCCCGGTTCAATGGGCCGGCCGATTCCGGGGGTGGAAGCTGCAATACTTGATGATCAGGGCAATAAGCTGCCGCCTTACCAAATGGGCAACCTGGCGATTCAAACACCATGGCCTTCCATGATGCGGCGGATATGGAATAATCCGGCCAAATACGAGGAATACTTCCGGATGCCGGGGTGGTATGTATCCGGAGATTCCGCTTACATGGACGAGGACGGTTATTTCTGGTTCCAGGGCCGGGTAGACGATGTAATCAATACATCCGGGGAACGCATCGGGCCGTTCGAGGTCGAAAGCAAGCTAGTTGAGCATCCGGCCGTTGCTGAAGCGGGTGTAATCGGCAAGCCTGATACTATGCGCGGTGAGATTATTAAAGCATTTATTTCCCTCCGGCAGGGCTTTACCGCCTCCGATGAGCTGAAGGCCGAAATCTCCAAATTCGTGAAAGAAGGGCTCTCGGCTCATGCCGCTCCCCGGGAAATCGAATTTAAGGATAAGCTGCCCAAAACACGCAGCGGAAAAATTATGCGGCGTGTCCTCAAGGCGTGGGAGCTAAACCTGCCTGTAGGTGATCTGTCGACACTGGAAGATTAAGGTTATCCATCGATCGGGTAATTGATGCTTACTTATACAAAATCCCCCTTTGCAGCCATGGCTGCAAAGGGGGATTTTAGCTGTTACAGAGGCAACTTCAGTTGTTGGCTGGCTTCACGCCATCTGTCTATTGGCTTGATGTGTAATAAATGGACGAAGATGGCTGAGAGGTGCCGTTGTCATTGATTGCGACGAGCCGGTACCAGCCGTTAGCAACAGCGGCATAATATGTAATGCTGGTTGTGCTTGAAGAATGAAGCTTACGGTAGGTTCCGTTTTCGGTTTCGCTGAAGTATAGCTCGTAACGGGTAACCCCTTCTGCAGATGCATTTGCTTTCCAGCTCACGACGACGGCTGCACCCTTAGGCGCAATCGTAAGTCCGCCAGGAGAACTCGGGGCTGTTTTGGTTTTTCCTCCAGTACCCGGATTGCTTCCTGTACCTCCGGTGTTCTGGCCTTGAGGCTGCCCTGCTTCGTTGTCCGGCAGTCCCAGGCTTCCTGGGCCGCCTGTATCAAGCGGCGGAAGGAGCGGCGCATCGCCGCTGGCCCGGTTATCGCTGTAGATGACTTTGCTTTTGGCCGATTCGTTTCCTGCGATGTCTACGGCGGTGACGCTGTAAGCCGCAACTGTCCCGGCCGCTGCTGTATCCTCAAAGGTCGGCGTTCCGCCGGTGAAAATCACTTTGCCATTCTCTTTCTTCAGCGGGCCCATATTATCCGAGCGATATAACCGGTATCCGACAACATCGGCTGTTTCGATCGGCTTGAAGGTGATGTTGAATTTGTCGCCGGTATGCGTCAAACTCAGATCCGTTGGCGGCGGCGGCGGGCTGCCGTCATCGCTGCGCGGGTCATCCGATACAGGGGCATCCTGCTCCATATCGGTCGGATAATAGTGGCTGAGCGGTTTTCTGCTGCTGGCCGGAACTTTTTGCAGCGCAGCCTCGACCTCTTTCATCAGCACAGATAACGGCGGGTCCCGTTTAATCATGACTTTCTCCTGAACCATGTCATCCGGAGTTGCAGGATTAGCCAGGTAATGAATCCCGTTGTAGGTCACATATTTGGCTTTTACGAGTACATTGTCTTCCTCGGTCGGCGCGAATTTCTTGTTGAATATGTCCGTTTGTACCTTGCCCGCCTGAGAGGTATTTTCGTTCGGAAGCTTGCCCGAATACGAAGATACGGTCACGTCAATGACGCCGCTTGGGCGAGGCGTTTTTCGCTGGTTGGCAAAGACTTTCGGAGCTTTATCGATGGCAGCATCCATAACCTTCGCCCAAATCTGCTTGGCCCGCTGCGTGCCGCAGCCTACGGCCCATGGGCAGCTTTTTTTGGAGAGGGTGTATTTCATTTGCTCATAGCCGACCCAGACGCCCAGGGTGACGTCATTGGTAAAGCCCATGTACCAGGCATCGGCATCATCCTGGGTTGACCCTGTTTTACCGGCTGTATACACCTTGCTGTAGTGCTTAAACGTTTTCGGCAGGTCTGCAGCTGTTCCAGAGGTGACCACAGAACGAAGCATGTCATACATAATGTACGCTGTCTCCTCGGAGAAGGCGGTAACCGGTTTGTGATCCTGTTCATACACGGTTTTGCCGGCAGCATCGACGATTTTGCGAATCATGTACGGCGGGTTGAAAACGCCCTTGTTCGGAATGGAGGTATAGGCGCCGGTTAGTTCCTGCACCGAAACCCCATACGTCAGTCCGCCGATAACCCCGGTTTGGGCATATTTATAATCATCGTCGGTAATGGACGTGATGCCGAGCTTGCGGGTAAAGTCCCATCCTTCCTTGATGCCGACATCCTGAAGGAAAACCTTAATGGCCGGAATGTTGTAGGACTGCTCCAGTGCTGTCCGGGCCGTTACGAGACCATGATACTTGTAGTCCCAGTTCTCCGGCAAATGGACACCCTTTGCCCCGTCCTTCAGCACGATGGGCACGTCATCAATAATTGTAGCCGGCTGGACTGTGCCTTTCTCGATGGCTGGCAAATAGGCCGCAATCGGCTTCATGGTTGAACCTGGCTGCCGCTGCATTTGTGTGGCATGGTTCATCTGCTCCGTATAGAAATCCCGGCCTTCAATCATGCCGAGAATAGCGCCGGTCTTGTTCTCAATCATGATGGCGCCGAGCTGCTCCATTCCTTTGGTCGCGTCATCGGGCGCGAAATTCGCTTTATTTTCCCCGATGGCCTTCATTTCGTCGTAAATGGTTTTGTCAATGGTGGTGTATACCTTGTATCCGCCCCGAAGAAGCTGGTCCCGCGCATCCTTCATGGCCTCGTTGTATTCGGATGCTTTCATGCTGGCCGTGTTCTCGTTTTGCTGGCGGAGTAAAATATCGGCGGCTTGCCGCTCCGTTTCCAGCATCAGGAACGGGTACGTGCTGTATGCCTTCCGGCTTGGAGCCGCCATGGCAGAACGGATGTCGAAGGCGAGCGCTTCCTGATACTGCGCAGGCGTGAGCGTTCCAATCTCCTGCATCCGCTTCAGCACCAGCTGCTGACGGGTAATGGCCTTCTTAATGGCCGTTTCGTCAAATTCACCCTTGCTCGTATAAGCGGAATAAGTGCTCGGCTGCTGCGGAAGCCCGGCCAAGTAGGCGGATTGGGCAATATTCAGCTGGCTTAGATCATCGATATTAAAAATACCTTTTGCCGCAGCTTTAACTCCGTATAAATTATAGCCGCTGGATCCATTGCCAAAAGGGATCTTGGTCAAGTAGTGCAGAAAAATTTCATTCTTGGTCATCACCCGTTCCAGACGCAGCGACAAGAAAATTTCTTTGAATTTCCGGCTGTCTGTCCGGTCGAGGCTTAAAAATACACGGCGGGCGAGCTGCTGGGTAATTGTGCTTCCCCCGGTCTGCACGTTCTCATGCAGCAGACGCTGCTTCACGGCCCGGAACAAGCCAGCTACATCTACCCCCGGATGCTCATAAAAATCATTGTCCTCAATAGCCAGAAACGCATCCTTGACCTGAGGGGGAATTTCCTCCAGTGTCAGAACGCGCCGGTCTTCTTCGGAACGCAGCTGTCCGATGACCGTATCGTCGCGAAAATAGGCGAAGCCGGTATAAGAATTTTCCTCCATTTTTTGCATGATTTCATCCCGGCTTCGGACAGGATCGTCTTTCACGAGGGCGCTGACGTAGCCAAAGGCGATGCCGGCTCCGAGAAAACCGAATACAATCGCGAACACAACCGCCCATTTAATCGTGAACCACAGGCCGCGGCCGATGCTGCGCATAGTTCCTTTTTTCATGAATCGTCCTCCTTAATGAACAAGCACAATTATACCATAAAAGACGCGGAACGGTAAAAACAGGTTTGACTTCATATGTCGGTTTATGATATAAAATGGTGTAAACTGAATCACAAGGAAATGCAACGAAGGATACAAGTAGAAATCAAATGCATTGCTTTCAGAGAGCCGGTGGGGGTGCAAACCGGTACATGCCTGATTTCCAAATACAATCCGGAGCAGAAAAGGGGAACACGGTATCAAGACAGGCGAGCCTGGTTTTAGTACCGTCAGTAGCTTTTATTACGGTGGCACCGTTACAGCTTCTGAGGTGGAAACCGGTTTTAGATCCAAGACGTCTGTCATGGACATGTATGCGGCTGTTTATACAGCAGGCTCCGGTTTCAATAAGGGTGGTATCGCGAGAACAGCTTCTCGTCCCTTTTTGGGACGGGGGCTTTTTTTATTTTCTGGAGGAGGTATACACATGAGTGAAGCAGCAAAAGAACTGAAATGGGAACAGCTGACTGCAGCCCAGCAGCAAGAGGTGGAGCACCAGCTTGCCGTCATTCGCCGTGGGGCGGTGGAGATTGTACCGGAAGAGGAATTAAAGCTGAAGCTGGCGAAATCTGTCGTCACAGGCGAGCCTTTAAAAATCAAGCTCGGGCTCGATCCGTCCGCGCCGGATATCCATGTCGGCCATACGGTGGTGCTGCACAAGCTGCGCCAGTTCCAGGAATTCGGACATCAAGTGCTCCTGCTTATCGGTGATTTCACAGGGCGAATCGGAGATCCGACCGGCAAGTCGGAAACCCGCAAGCAGCTGACGGAAGAAGATGTCAAACGCAACGCCGAAACCTACAAGAAGCAAATTTTCAAGCTGCTCGATCCGGAGAAAACCCGAGTGGTGTATAACGCGGAATGGTTAAGTCCGCTGAAGTTTGCCGATGTGGTGGAGCTGGCCGCGAAGGTTACGGTAGCGCGGATGCTGGAGCGGGATGATTTCAGCAAACGGTACAGCTCCGGCCTGCCGATTCATATTCATGAATTTTTCTACCCGTTGATGCAGGGATATGATTCCGTGGCACTGCAAAGCGATGTGGAGCTGGGCGGAACCGACCAGAAGTTCAACCTGTTAATGGGGCGGACACTGCAAAAGGAATACGGGCAGCCTACCCAAGTGGCCATTATGATGCCGTTGATCGAGGGTCTGGATGGCGTTAACAAAATGAGCAAAAGCCTTGGCAACTACATCGGTATCGATGAGGAGCCGAATCAAATCTACGGAAAAGCCATGTCGATTCCGGATGAGCTGATGACCAAGTACTATGAGCTGGCCACAGACATTGGCGGCGAGGAGCTGGAGCAGCTGCGCCAAGGCTTGCAGGACGGCACGGCCCACCCTCGTGATGCAAAAATGAAGCTGGCGTACACGCTGGTGCGGATGTACCATGGGCAAGCCGCCGCTGATGAGGCGCAAAACCATTTCGTAACCGTCTTCCAGCAGCGCGCGCTGCCTGAAGATATTGAAGAAGCCGTGCTGCCTGCTGCAGAGCTGGAGAATGGAAGCATTCGTCTGGTGAAGCTGCTGGTGACGCTAAACCTTCAAGCCTCCAACGGGGAAGCCCGCCGCAGCATTACCCAAGGTGCCGTAAAGCTGAACGAAGAGAAGCTGACGGATCCGATGAGCGAGATTGTACCTCAGGACGGGGACGTGCTTCAAGTAGGGAAGCGGAAATTTGTCAAAATTAAGCTTGCATAGGATCTTATCCCGGCGTTAAGCCGATGAATCTGAAAAAGGACTGCCGAAATTGGACGAGCATTCGTTCAGCTTCGGCGGTTTTTGTTTATGCCTCACATTCCGCACCCTGATCATGTGGTAGCGAATGGCTTTTTTGGGGGTCAGCAAGCCGTTAAACGCGTGTAGCGATGGCTTCAGAAGCAACACCATCGCTGAGGCAAGTCGATTCAGTTAGCCGAGGTAAACCGATTCATCCAAACCGAGACTGGCCAACACGCGCTTCTCCTCTTTACTCAAGGGGCGGGCGAATTG
>NZ_JBBBNV010000030.1:0-50240 GCF_037137075.1 Paenibacillus sp. y28 | reverse complement strand
TTTTGTCTGCTCGTACTTATGAAACTGGACACCGCTACACATCACAGTATTCTTCAGCTTTATCGTTGGCTTAAAATTCTATTATGGGAACCGATGCATCAATGGATGGAACGAATTCACCGTAAACCTAGTCGAAAATCAGCGGGTAGGCGCAAGAAACAGTGAGCTAGTATTTCCGTCACTCAGGGGAAACTACATAAATTTACCAAATGGACAGAGAGCTACCTTCTGGTGGGCAATCGACTTTTTGGTAATGAAAACTAAAACCTTGTTCAGAATTATTCGAAAACTATGCCGCCGACTTTTTATGCAACGCTAGTGAGGACACTATAAATCTCAATATTAATATCGTCTTGTTGACCACATAATAAATACCCTAATGGATGCAACGCCACACTCATGTTAGATACTCCTCCGATTTCACAAACTTTTCCCATAAAACTAACTATATCAATATATAATATCAGCTTCAACAAGATGCGTAACATATTTTAATATGTGACCGTAAGACTTGTAAAATCACCGGGCTTCGACGCGAGTACATCGAGAATTGTCGGTGACGCAGCAACAAGAGAAGATTTTTAAAGATGAAGCCATTCTGCTTCTCGTAAAGCAAGCGAAGAAGTAGAAGTTAATATGTTCATCGGTAGCTATGTAGAGTTATAAGGAGCATGTAAAGCATATTCCGAAGCTGAACGATGAGGAAAAGCAAAAACCACATCCTCATGAGGATGTGGTTTTACATGGTGGAGGCGAGGGGATTTGAACCCCTGTCCGAAGATAACGCCACATAAGCTTCTACGGGTGTAGTGACAGATTTGATGTCACCCTAGAGACTCCCCGTCACCGGATTCCCTTCGGGTCAGCCTGATTGTCTTCTTCAGCTCACCCCAGGCGGAGATGAGACAGCGTATCCCACTAGAGTTGAGCCCCTATCCCGGCACATGGGCGATGCAGGGTAGAAGCACGCTCACAGGTTATTAAGCTGCGAAAGCGTAGGATTGTTGTTGTTTGCCATTTAATAGGCGTTAGCGTTGATAAAGCGGTCGCGTCCCCACTACCCGCTACCCATGCTCGAACTATCCCCGTCGAATCCATAAACGCCCCCGAATTAGGCTGCCACACGAAGCTGGGCAGAGAGCTGTTTACACAAACAACGTATCAATCAAGCATTGAGCAGTCTCGACACACTCGGTGCCGACTACAATGAGTATAACACATTCAGCATGCCAATGTTACAACTGGTTGTTGGAAGCGGAGGAAATACAGCTTGAACCAGAATTCTGTTCTCGGATTTCTTCCATTTAGCATCATAAACGATCAAATCTCGAACCGCCACTGGATTGAAAATCGATCGAGAACTATAGAACCCGTTGGAAATCGCTGATCAAGCTCCTGCCTGTTTCAACTTTTATTACATAAATCATTGAGGCTGAAAATAATTCGCTGGCTTCATCGAGCAACCTTTTGCTTCTCGCGCAGGGCCCGTTGAATGTCACGCTGGGCATCCCGTTTGGCGGCTGTATCCCGTTTGTCGTATTGCTTCTTCCCTTTTGCAAGACCAATCAGCAGCTTCGCATAGCCGTTGCGGATATAAATCTTAAGCGGAACAAGCGTGTACCCTTCCTGCTTCACTTGGCCGAGCAGCTTGTTAATCTCCGGCTTCTTCAGAAGCAGCTTGCGTGCACGAGTCGGATCGGACGGATTGTTGCGGTTTCCCTGCTCAAACGGTGTGACGTGCATGTTGTGAACAAAAGCTTCGCCATTCCGAATGGTGCAGAAGCCGTCGGAGAGATTCGCGCGTCCGGCCCGAATCGATTTAATTTCGGTTCCCGTCAACACCATCCCGGCCTCGTAAGTGTCCTCGATAAAATAATCATGGGACGCCTTCTTATTCTGCGCAAGAGCTTTATTCGTATCATTCTTCTTGGCTGCCATATCCGCCACCTCGCTTTCCAACCGTTCAACCTTGTCACCCAAGCACCCTAGGAGCTAATTGTATCAACTTCAATTTGCGAAATCAAGGGAAAACACCGTCGTTTCAGACCAAGGCCTCCCGAAAATTCAGCTTTAATCATATCTCGGCGCTTCCTGACGCTATAAAATAAAAATTCCCGCCCCACGCAGCTTCATCCATGGGACGGGTAAGGGTTCAGATCAGATCGTATCCCTTATAACGTATACGCCTTACTTCTTCTTGCGCTTCCCGCCGGACCGTTTCTTCGGTCCGCCGCCGGCGCCGCCCGGCCCTGCTGCGCCCGGGCCGCTGAAGCCGCCCCCGGCTTCGCTGCGGGGGCCAACCCCAAACCCGCCGCCGCCCTTGCTGCGGCGGCTCTTGCCTCCGGCGGCTTTGCCGCCTTTGCGGCCGCCCGCTCCTGCGAGCCAGGAGCTGCCGCCCTCGCGGCTAGCGCCGCCTGCGCCGCCGCCCCCGGCTTCGCTACGGGGGCCTGCGCCCGCTCCCCCGGCTTCGCTGCGGGGGAGACTGATCGCGCCGCTCCCGCTTCCGGCGCGGGAACCGCGCTTGCCGCCGCCCGGCTCGCTGGTCCACGAGCTGCCGCTGCGCGCGGGCTTGCCGCGGCCCTCGCCGGAGCCTGCGGATGGGCCGCGCTGGCCTGCAGCGTCACCGCCGCGTTTGCCCGGCGCGCCGCCACGGCCGCCTGCACCGCCGCCACGCTTGCCGCCGCTGCGGGTGCCGAAGCCCCACATGTCCTTGCCGCCGCGCTTGCCGGCCCCGCGCTCACCGCGGTCGCCGCCGACCAGGTTGATCTTCTCGCCGCGCGGCTTCATGTCCACCATCTCGAAATCGATCGTATGCTCCTCCATGCTGACGCGGGCGACACGCACCTTCACCTCATCGCCGATACGGTAAATGCGTGAGGTCCGTTCGCCGATAAGACAATGCTGCATCTCGTGGTAATGATAATAATCATCGGTCAAATCGCTGAGGCGGATAAGCCCCTCGACCGTATTGTCCAGCTCCACGAACATGCCGAAGTTCGTAACACTGCTAATAATGCCCTCGAACTCCTCGCCGACCTTATCCAGCATAAATTCGGCTTTTTTGAGCGCTTCGGTATCCCGCTCGGCATCGACGGCCACACGCTCCCGCTCCGACGACTGGCGGGCATAATCATCCATACGCTCCGTCAAATACTCATGACGCGCCTCGCTTAAGTCGCCCTGCTCCATCACCTCGCGCATGACGCGGTGAATAATGAGATCGGGATAACGGCGGATCGGGGACGTGAAGTGGGAGTAGAACTCCGCCGCCAGACCGAAGTGGCCCAGACTGTTGGCATCATAACGAGCTTGCTTCATCGAACGAAGCAGCACCGTGCTAATAACAGTCTCTTCCTTCGCCCCCTTAATTTCCTCCAGCAGGGTTTGCAGCGCCCGCGGATGCACCCGGTTGCCCTTCCCGCGCACCATATAGCCGAAATTGGCAACAAATTCAATAAAATGCATCAGCTTCTCGCCGTCCGGGTCTTCGTGAATCCGGTACAGGAACGGAACCTTCATCCAGTGGAAATGCTCGGCGACGGTTTCGTTAGCCGCCAGCATGAACTCCTCAATAATTTGCTCGGCTACCGAGCGCTCCCGTTTCACGATATCGATCGGCTTGCCGTTCTCATCGACAATAACCTTCGATTCGGTAAAATCAAAATCAATCGCTCCACGCTGCATCCGGCGGTCGCGGAGCTTCATCGCCAGCTCTTCCATAAGCTTGAAGTCATCGACCAAACCGGCATAACGCTCCAGCAGCTCCGGATCTTCATCCACGAGAATTTTGCGCACGTTCGTATAGGTCATCCGTTCGACGGTCTTAATAACACTGGTGAATACATCATGCCGGACAATCTGCAGCGTGGACGCATCGAACTCCATCTCACAGGACATGGTCAGCCGATCCACCTGCGGATTCAAGCTGCAGATGCCGTTAGAGAGCCGGTGCGGAAGCATCGGAATGACGCGGTCCACCAAATACACGCTGCAGCCGCGATTGTACGCCTCTTTATCCAGCTCCGAGCCTTCCCGGACATAATAACTGACATCCGCGATGTGAACGCCCAGCAGGTAGTTCCCGTTCGGCAGGCGCTCCACCTGAACCGCATCGTCGAGATCCTTGGCATCCTCACCGTCGATGGTAACGATACGTTTGCCCCGCAGGTCGCGCCGTCCCGCCAGATCCTCTTCCCGAACCTGATCGGCCACCGAATCGGCTTCGGCCGTGACCTCATCGGGGAATGCTTCCGGCAGCTGATGCTTGCGGATGATGGAAATAATATCGACCCCCGGATCGTCCTTGTGTCCGAGAATCTCAATCACTTCCCCTTCTGCGGCCGCGCGTCCTTCCGGGTAATTAACAATGTTGACGACGACCTTTTGCCCCGTAACAGCACCGTTGAATGCAGGCTGCGGCACAAAAATATCCCGCACAATCCGCTTATCGTCCGGAATGACGAACGCGTACGTATCGAAGCTTTGGAAAACACCCACAATCTGTGTCACCGCGCGCTGCACGATACGGACAACTTCCCCTTCCAGCTTGCCGCCGGCGGCGCTTTTGCTCGTAATCCGAATCAGAATCGTATCCCGGTTCATCGCCCCGTTCAGATCATTGGCGTGAATGTATACATCCGGATGCTCCTTATCCTCCGGGATAAAAAAGCCGAAGCCCTTCGGGTGGGCCTGCAGCCGTCCGCGCAGCAGATTCATCCGTTCCGGCACCCCGTACCGCTCCGTGCGCGTCCGCAAAATTTCGCCTTTTTCCTCCAACTCATTAAGCAGCCGAAGGAAGTCTCTGAACGCCTCGGCGTCTTCTATCTGAAAATGCTTTTCCAATTCTTGGTAGGTCATCGGCTTATAGGCCGTTTCCCTCATAAATTCAAGCAGCTCTTGGCTTGTTATCATATCGCTTCTCCTTTTTCCTTGCCGTCAATTCCCGTTACTTCCAGTATAAACTGATGAATGTCCTGATAAACTTGCTCCCGACTCCGATCCAGCAAAATGGCGTGGGAGGTTTCCGGGTAATAATGGATTCGGCGCAGGGAAGCCGTCACACGTTCATAAATGTACCGCGCGCTGCGGGGCTGCACGGTCCTGTCATGTTCTCCCTGCCCAATAAGCAGCGGCGCCTCAACCCGGCTCAGCAGCCGCTTCACGTGACGCATCAGCTTACGCAGGCTGACTACACACGGCACCGGCGTTTTGGTATAAGCATACGCCTCAAATAATATATCGTCAGAAACGGACGGTTTTTTCTTACTATATTTAACGAAGTGCTGAAGCCAGAAGGCCAGCACCGATTTACGCGTCGTTAAATAAATCGGCGCAGCCAGCGAGACCACCCCGTCCAACTGCTGCTCGGCCGCCAGCTTCATCGCCAGCAGGCCGCCCATGGAGTGGCCGATCACTACAATATGACGGTAGCCGCAGCTTCGCAGCTGGTCATAGCTTTCCCGCACATGCCCCCACCAGTGCTGCCAGCGCGTCTTCAGCATATCCTCCGGCGATGTTCCGTGGCCCGGCAGCCGGATCGCATGAATACTGTAGCCAAGATCGTTCAAATAATAACCCAACCGACGAAACTCGGACGGCGATCCCGTAAAGCCGTGAATCAGCAGCACGGCGGTTTCCCCGTTTACGCCCGATCCGGGCAGTTCAAACGGCTCCGTACTCCGGTATACTCGTTCCATCTCTGGCACACCTCCTTCAATCCGGCCACGGTGTTCGCGTTACCCCTTATGTAAAACCGGCTTCGGCAATTCAAACCGGAACCGGTTCCCCGTCAAGTGAAGTATACCCTATCCGTATCAAAAACATGGCTCCGCCGCTGAACGGCATCGCCATATCAAACCGTCCACCCGCTTGCCCTGCTTGATGTTCCGCCCCGCGGGGCGACGTTCAGGAAAAACTGGCTAATCCCCGTCTTGCAGCCGGATAAAAACTGTAACGGCAATGGTTCGTCATGCGCTCCATATAGCAAAAAAAGCAGCAGGGGGAACCGACTCCACCTGCTGCCTGCATTCGTTCTTACGATGCACTAGGCTTTTAATACATATGCAACAACAAACGTCAAAATGAAAAACGCCGCCGCGCAAACAATTGTTACCCGCTCAAGCACTAGCTCCAGTCCGCGGGCGCGCTGCTTTCCGAACAGATGCTCCGCACCACCGGAGATGGCACCAGACAAGCCTGCGCTTTTGCCCTGCTGCAACAACACTGCGACAATCAAACCAACCGCCGCGATGATGAGCAAAATTTTGAACAATAAGACCATGTTTCCACCCCCTGCATGAATGGTCGGCGCCTCCTGCCAGAAAGCATCCGATACAATGACAAGCAGTAGTATTTTACCACACAATACACAGGAAAGCAATTTGTCTTCCATCATTTAACTTTGTGCTTCGTCAGCGCCGCTGCCTTCGCTTTTCAAATCAGCATTGTAGCCCGGCAGCGCGTCCGAATTGAGTCCGAGCATCGGCAGGTGATCCCCGAAGAAAACAATAACCGTCGGATCGCCCGATTGCTCAAAATGATCGATTAACAGCTGCAGACTCCTGTCGGCATCGCGTACCCCTTGCGTGCAGGTTTCCAGCGTATCCTTGGCATCCGGCGTCAAAGGGCCTTCCGTCTGAATATCCGCCGTTCCATAGCGCTCCTCGTCATTGGGCCATGGTTTTGCCTCGTCACCGCATAAATAAGACCGGCTTATCGGACCCGTCATTTTCCTCGATAATGCGGCATGTCCGTCCCCTCATCAACGGGGCAGACTTTTTTCTGTGAAAGAGCTGCTTTCCTACCCGGGATGCGACAGAACGTCATGACGGTTTTAGGCTGCATCATGTAAAAATACGGGGCTGCTCCTCCCTCGAAAGCGGGATACGCAGCACAAACACAGTCCCCTCAGGCGAGCTTTCCTTTAAACAAAGCGTGCTTCCCTGTGCCTCCGCCAGCATCCGGCTGAAGGTAAGCCCCAGACCCAAGCCCCGCGTGGCAAGCTTCTTATTCTCCCCGCGGTAAAATTGCTCGAAGATGTGCGGCTGCTCCTCTGCGGGAATTCCGCCGCCATTGTCCGCGAATTCAACCGCTACCCGGTCCGCTCCGTCCAGGTACACACGAACGGCAATTCGGACAGGCAGCTCATCTCTCCTTGCCTGCAAGCTGTTATTCAGCAGGTTCATCACGATTTGCTGAATACGGGAGGCATCGCCAAGCACCATAATAGGCCCCGGCGGTATATCTTTTGTAATGGCAGCCTGCCCCTCATGGACAAGCTGCCATTGGTAGCAAATTTCGGCCACCAGCCGCGTAATGTCCAGCAAATCGTGCCGAACCTCCACGAATCCGGTCGTAAACGCATTATAATCAATCAGATCCTCGACCATCACCTGCAGCCGCTGGGATTCCTTAAGGGCGATATCCAGAAATTCGTCGGATTCTTCCTTCTCAACAACCCCTTCCCGTACCGCATGGAGCAGCCCTTTAATGGAGGTAACCGGGGTTTTCAGCTCATGCGTAACGCCGGCCAGCATCATCGTCCTCCATTCCTCCAGCTGCTTCAGCCGGGACGCCATCCCTTTGAAGGAAACGATGAGCTCTGAGATTTCCCGCTCCTTGGCTGTATCCTCCAGGTGGATGTCATACTGCCCCATACTGACGGAATGGGCTGCCGCCGCCACCTCCCGTATCGGCCGGGACAGCTTGCGGGACAGCAGGTAAATCGTCAGCCATCCCATGGCGGTCAGCCCCGCCAGCATCGTCACAAGCAGAATCCGTTCGTTCGGCTGGAGGAAATAGGTGAGCGAATTTTGCGGCTGAGTTAAGATCACCGACCCAATTACACCGCCGCCGCCCATCACCGGGGTTGTGACCGCGGTCGTCTCCCGGCCTGAAGCGATATCGGCCAGCTTCTTCTCAATTTGCTCCGGTCCCAGCCGCGGCCTTGTATACAGCACATTTTCCTGCGCATCCATAATCAGCAGACAAAAATCAATCGGCAGGTTCAGATAATGCTTCCGGTCATCGACAATTTGCCCAATCGCCGGGGAGATCATCAGCCTGCCGTTCTCATCTACAATCCGGTCCGCGATTTCCAGGCCCAGCAGACCGGTCATCTGCAGCTTATTCTCCTTCGTACTGCGGTTAATCCAATACACGGAAATCGACGTGACCACCAGCAGGCCAAGGCACAATATCAGCAAATACCGGAGCGTCCAATAGGATAAAATCGAGGTTTGTTTTATTCTGCGATCCACAGCTGATACCCCGTTCCCCGCAGCGTTTTAATTTCGCCTTCGCCGGCCGGCCATTGCGACAGTACCTGACGAAGCCGCTTGATGGACAAATCCACTGCGCGATCGCTGCCCTCATAGTCCATCCCCCATACCTGTTCAATCAGCTGCTCCCGCGTAAACGTCCGGTTCGGGTTGTTCGCCAGAAACAGCAGCACCTGCAAATCCCGCGGCGTCAACTCCAGCTCCACCCCGTTCAAGCAAACCCGGTAGGCGGCAAAATCAACCTGCAGGCTGCCAAACCGCCGTTTCCCGTCTCCTTCCAGAAGACGCCCCGGCCGTCTCAGTACCGCCTGCACCCGCGCAACCACCTCCTCCGGCACGAATGGCTTGGTCATATAGTCATCGGCCCCTTCGTTCAAGCCGGATAGCCGTTCATGCAGCTGTCCGCGGGCGGTCAGCATAATGACAGGGCAGCTGCTCATCGCCCGGATGCGCCTCAGCACCTCCCAGCCGTCCGGAGCCGGAATCATCACATCCAGCAGCACCAGATCCGGCGCCTGCCGACCGAATCTCTCCAGCGCCTCGCTGCCGCTGATCGCCCGTTCGACCACAAATCCGGCCTTTTTTAAATACGCGGCGAGCACCCGGGAGATGGCCTCCTCATCCTCCACTACGAGAATTGTCTTCGTCATGTGACTTCGTCCTTTCCGGTCAAGCGCTATTCCTTTCATTGTACATAACAATCATTTTTCCATACAAGCACAAAAGTTTTTCGTCTGACACGTTCCTGACTTATGGCTTTGCTAGACTAGTACAAGGTCAGGCTTTGGAAATAATAGACAGCTAAAGTCCATAGGTACAATCAGTAGGATTGGCACCGGACGAGACATAGCCAAAATAGAGGAGGCCATACGAAGTATGAACAAGAAAAAAGGCATGATCGCCGCTGCAGCAGCCATTATTATTGTTGCGGGGGGCTACAGCGCATTTAATTATTACACCGGCAACCACGTGCAAATCGAGCAAGTCATTGCCGCCAACAGCCAAGTATCCGCGAGCAGCGCAGAAATAAAATCAGACCAGCTAAACGGTTCCTGGACCATCGCCCAGCCGTCCAATGTTTATTTCTCCATCACGACCTCCAAGGAAACAGTGAATTACTCGATGAACGATGTGCAGGGCTCCTGGCTTGTCAATTTATCCAACCCAACCCAGATGACCGGAGAAGGTACAGTTGATTTGAACACGATGAGCTCCGGCAACAACATGCGGGACAATCATGTCAAGGGGAACGACTACTTACAGGTAACCGCTCATCCGAAGGCCACGCTTATTGTATCCGAAGCGTAGGAAGTATATGAAAACAAGAGCATTAAACACACAATAAGTAGGATAATTATCTTTTTCCTGTTTTTCATTTTTAATGCTCCTTCATGCGGAAATTTTACTCTACAAAATGTAAAATAGCCACAGGACATCGAACCCGGACTGTGGCTGAAGAAATTTTTAGTAACCTGAAGATACGACTTTAGTTAAACCGCTTACACTTAATAGACTCCATTTTACGTTATAATCAGCCGGTGTCGTGTCCCATCCATCTCTAATTATAACATATCTATCCCCATTACTTTTAACACTATAACCAACAGCAGTTACTACATGATTTTCATATTTATCATCTTCTTTTAGATGAAGGATTGTTGGATGATGGCTCTGAATTTCCGAATCAAACGTTGGGAAAAAACTCGAGTTCCAAATGTAATCATTACTAGAGTCTACGGTGTAGTTTCCATTGTATTACCAATATTTGGTTATCCCCGTTGGAATATTAAACGGACTTGTTGAGTGATCGGTGGTATTTGTACCCATCTTATTCGCAAATTCTTGTGCAATAATGCTGGCCAGCAATTCATCAAATACCTCCTGGATCTGGGCATGGCTTACCTGCACTGCACGTAAGATTTTGAGAAGGCCGTCCTGGTCTCGGACCACATAATAGTACGTTGTCCCGTTCACTACGTTTGTGTCGGTGGAGACAGCGTCCGTAACCGTCGCAATGACTTCATACGGACTGCTGGCAATGATGGAGCGCTTCACATTGTAGCCGGTCAATTCCTGTCACTGAAGTCCATTGCAGATCGACCTTGGCACCCCCCCGGTACTGCAATCAGGTTGGCCGGTGCTGCAATGGAAAGCAGGTATCCGGTGCTGTCAATATCGATGGCATCCAGCGATATCGTATCCTAACCGCTGGCATTGGAAATGACGACACTATCGAAGCCCAGCGGCAGGTTTAATTTTTCGTAAATAATACATTTGGGTCCTTGAACTCAATCAAAAAGCAGAGCCTATTCCGAATCGCACATCGGAACAACTCTGCTTCTAATTACAATGCATGATGAACCGGATTCCATTCTTACTCATGCAGCCGCGTTGAATAGCCTGATGGTGCTGCATTCATCCCCTCAGCGCCCGTACGGCGCGCCGGCTTGCGGCGGAAGAAGTACGACAGCGACTTGGTCGCGCACCAAAGCGAGAATACTGCAAAGACGCCGGACCATATAAGCGGCGGCACCCCCGTCGCCTCAGCGAGCATCGAGGCATCCCCTGCGGAACCCGGCCGCTGCAAGGATGCCATCACCAGCGTGACCGGTCCGAACACAGATTCCTCCAGCGACAGGAACGCAATGAACAAATAAAACACATTCGTCACCGGACGCCACGGAATGATGAGCACCAGCAGCGTCAAGCCGATAAAGCCGCCAAGCCACAGCATGCCGAAGCCGTTGCGGACAAATAGCGCAAGCGACACGACGCTGATGACCAGCAGCAGCATTAGCCCTTGCCGCTGTCTGCCCTTGGCATACAAATAAAACCAGAGCACAGTAAACAGAGCCGCGGTTGTATAGCCCGCGAGGCCTACTCCAAGCTGTGCCCAGCCGCGCCGGATCATCGACATCGTTACCCCGCTATGGTCGGCAAACAGTTCAATATACTGGACCTCCCCGGAGAACAGCAGCGTGACAACCGCATGGCCAAACTCATGAATGAGTGTATCCACATTACGGAAAAAGGATGAAAACGGAAGCCAGCGTGTCAGCACGGATGAGGCGAACAAAAACAAGATCGTCAGCAGCCATTTTCCCACCAGTCGCCCTCCTTATCGTTACAACCCCCGCACCGCAGTTACACTGCCCGGGACGTTTCCTGCAAATGTCATCTTGCCTCTACTATGCCTTGATGCAGTCCTCATGTCAACTGGACTCCAGACCAGCTTCCCAATCGGGTGTATCTACAAACTGTGAAACACCACAACATCTACAAGGTGCGCTCATAACAAAAAAGCTTCCGAGGAGTTCCTGAGCACAGGTATCCTTGGAAGCTGGTTAGCAACGGCCGATTTTGTCTGCAAGCGGTTCTTTTCTGTTCCGGCAGCGGCAGGAAAATGTCATTATGACTTCTCCTGCCGCTGTCGTTAATCAGAACAGAGACCACACTGCGGCACAAACAAAATTACAGGCTTTTCAGGTTGTAGAACGCTTTGCGGCCGCCGTATTGAGCTACATAAGCCAGCTCATCTTCGATGCGGAGCAATTGGTTGTATTTCGCTACGCGGTCCGTACGGGACGGCGCACCGGTTTTAATTTGACCTGCGTTGGTTGCAACCGCGATGTCAGCAATCGTGCTGTCTTCGCTCTCACCGGAACGGTGGGAGATTACAGCCGTGTAGCCTGCGCGTTTGGCCATTTCGATTGCGTCGAAGGTTTCAGTCAGTGTACCGATTTGGTTTACTTTAACAAGGATGGAGTTTCCGATGCCTTGCTCGATACCTTGGCCCAGACGAGTGGTGTTCGTTACGAACAAGTCGTCGCCAACGAGTTGAACTTTGCTGCCAAGCTTGTCAGTAAGCAGCTTCCAGCCTTCCCAGTCGTCTTCAGAGCAGCCGTCTTCGATGGAGATGATTGGGTATTTGTCCACCCATGCAGCCAGGAAGTCAACCCACTCAGCAGATGTGAAGGATTTGCCTTCGCCTTCCAGGTGGTATTTGCCGTCCTTGAAGAACTCGGTGGAAGCAACGTCCATACCCAGGAATACTTCTTCGCCCGGCTTGTAGCCTGCGCGCTCGATAGCAGTAATGATGGTTTTGATTGCATCCTCATTGGAGCTCAGGTTTGGCGCAAAGCCGCCCTCGTCGCCAACTGCAGTGTTCAGGCCTTTATCTTTCAATACTGCTTTCAAGCTGTGGAAAATTTCTGCGCCCCAACGGAGTGCTTCTTTGAAGCTAGGTGCGCCAACAGGCAGAACCATGAACTCTTGCACGTCTACGTTGTTATCCGCATGCGCGCCGCCGTTGATGATGTTCATCATCGGTACAGGCAATGTTTTGGCGTTGAAGCCGCCAAGGTATGCGTACAATGGCACTTCAACCGCTTCTGCAGCTGCGCGTGCTACAGCCATGGAAACAGCCAGAATAGCGTTAGCGCCCAATTTGGCTTTGTTTGGCGTGCCGTCCAGCTCGATCATTTTGTTATCGATACCGACTTGGTCCAGAGCGTCCAGGCCGATAATTTCAGGAGCGATGATTTCGTTGACGTTCTCAACAGCTTTCAGAACGCCTTTGCCCAGGTAACGGGATTTGTCGCCGTCGCGAAGCTCTACAGCTTCATGCGCGCCAGTGGAAGCACCGGAAGGTACGATTGCACGGCCTACTGCGCCGCCTTCAAGATAAACTTCCACTTCCACAGTCGGGTTGCCGCGGGAGTCAAGCACTTCGCGGGCATACACATCAGCAATAATGGTCATTGTTCAGTAACACTCCTCTTTATTTGGATAAATGATTAGGCAAGTTAGTTGTTCATCATGGTGCTGCCGGTCATCTCGGCCGGTTTCGCCACACCCAGCAAATCAAGCACCGTCGGAGCAATATCCGCTAAAATGCCGTCATTCCTTAGTGTAACACCTTTGCGGGTCACAATGAAAGGTACCGGGTTGGTTGTATGGGCCGTATGCGGGCGCTCATCATCGGTTGTAACGATATCCGCATTGCCATGGTCTGCTGTAATCAAAGCCACGCCGCCTTTGGCCAGCACAGCATCAACGACTTTGCCAAGGCATTCGTCGGTTACTTCCACCGCTTTAATCGTCGGCTCCAGCATGCCGGAATGTCCGACCATGTCCGGATTGGCGAAGTTCAGGATAATTACATCCTGGCGCTCGGCTTCGATCTCGGCCACAGCCGCGGCCGCTACCTCGCGCGCGCTCATCTCCGGCTGGAGATCATAGGTAGCCACCTTCGGCGAGTTAATCAAAATGCGTGTTTCCCCCGGAAGCTCCGTATCGCGTCCTCCGCTGAAGAAGAAGGTCACATGCGGATACTTCTCGGTTTCCGCGATACGCAGCTGCTTCAGGTTGTTCTGAACCAGAACCTCGCCTAGTGTGTTATCGAGGTTTTTCGGCGAGTAAGCAACGAAGCCGCCTACCGTCTCGCTGAACAGCGTCAGGCACACATAATGCAGGTTGTGCGGCTGTTTCGGTCCGCGGTCGAACTCCCGGAAGTCGCTGTTGGTGAACACCAGAGACAACTGAATGGCACGGTCCGGGCGGAAGTTGAAGAAAATGACCGAATCCTCGGATTCAACAAGACCGACCGGTTTGCCTTCCCCATCGACCATTACTGTCGGAAGCACGAATTCATCATACACCGATTGCGCATAGGAAGCTTCAATCGCTTGAACCGGATCCGTTGCAGTTGGACCTTCGCCGTATACCATAGCCCGGTACGACTTCTCTACGCGGTCCCATCGTTTGTCGCGGTCCATCGCATAATAGCGGCCTTGCACTGTGGCTAGCTTGCCTACGCCAACCTCGGCGATATAATCAACAAGGCGCTGCATATAGCCTTTGGCGCTGTCCGGGGCAACGTCGCGCCCGTCCAGGAAGGAATGAATGTAAACATCCTCCAAGCCTTCACGCTTAGCCAAATCGAGCAAAGCAAACAGATGGTCGATGTGACTGTGAACGCCGCCGTCCGACAGCAGGCCGTACAGATGCAGCTTCTTGCCGTTCTGCTTCGCATGGCGCACTGCTGCCAGCAGCGTCTCGTTATCGAAGAAGTCTCCATCGCGAATGGATTTTGTAATCCGGGTCAAATCCTGATACACGATACGTCCTGCGCCGATATTCAGATGACCTACCTCGGAGTTGCCCATCTGTCCTTCAGGCAAGCCTACGGCTTCCCCGCAAGCGGTCAGTGTCGTATTCGGATATTCTGCCCAATAACGGTCGTAATTCGGCTTTTTGGCTTGCGCGACGGCATTGCCGTGCAGCTCCCCGCGAAGGCCGAAGCCGTCCAAAATAATGAGCGCTACAGGTTTTGGTCTAGCCATCTTACTTGGCCCCCTCAACGAGACCGATGTAAGATGCCGGTTCGAGGCTTGCGCCGCCAACCAGTGCGCCGTCAATTTCCGGCATGGACATAAATTCTTTTACATTGTTCGGCTTTACGCTGCCGCCGTATTGAATCCGGACTTTCGCAGCAGTCTCAGCATCGAACAGCTCTGCAATAACTGCACGAATGCGGCCGATAACCTGGTTCGCATCATCAGCGGTTGAAGATTTGCCTGTACCGATAGCCCAGATTGGCTCATAGGCTACAACGACTTGCCCCGCTTGCTCTTTGCTGAGGCCTTGGAACGCGGCAACCGTTTGCACCTTGTTCACTTCGTCGGTTTGGCCGGCTTCACGCTCTTCCAGCTTCTCACCGACGCACACGATTGGCGTCAAGCCGTGCTTGAAGGCCGCGTGTGTTTTTTTGTTGACCGCTTCATCGGTTTCCGCAAAGTACGCGCGGCGCTCCGAGTGGCCGATAATGACGTATTGTACGCCCAGATCCTTCAGCATGCCTCCGCTGATTTCTCCGGTAAACGCACCGCTGTCTTCGAAGTGCAGGTTTTGCGCGCCGACTTGGAGCGTGGTGCCTTTTACAGCTTCAACCAGAGCCGGCAGAGCTGTGAAAGGCGCGCAGATGACGCTATCCACACCGTCAACCTCTGCCTTCCCTTTGACTTCTTGGACGAAGCTTACCGCTTCGCCCGCTGTTTTAAACATTTTCCAGTTTCCTGCAATAATCGGTTTTCTCACGTTTGCTACCGCCCTTCTTATTTATCGTTCAGAGCAACAACGCCCGGGAGCGCTTTGCCTTCCATGAATTCAAGAGATGCGCCGCCGCCAGTGGAGATGTGGTCCATTTTGTCAGCCAGCTTGAATTTCTCAGCCGCCGCTGCGGAGTCGCCGCCACCGATAACGGTGTAGCCGCTTGTTGCCGCGCATGCTTCGCCTACTGCCTTAGTGCCCTCCATGTACGGTGTCAGCTCGAATACGCCCATCGGTCCGTTCCAAACGACGAGCTTGGAGTTTTTAATCACGTCCGCATAGATTGCGCGTGTTTTCGGTCCGATATCGAAGCCTTCCCAATCGGCTGGGATTTCATTAATCGGCACGATGCGGGTGTTCGCATTGTTGCTGAAGTCGTCGCCGATGACGATGTCCACCGGCAGCAGGAAGTTGACGCCTTTTTCTTTCGCTTTTTTCAGGAATTCCAGCGCCAGATCCAGCTTCTCGTTATCCACAAGGGATTTGCCGATTTCGTAGCCTTGCGCCTTCAGGAAGGTGTAGGACAGACCGCCCCCGATAATGATGTTATCGGCAATGTTCAGCAGGTTGTTGATCACGTCGATTTTGTCTTTTACTTTCGCACCGCCGACAATAGCAGTAAAAGGACGATCCGGGTTATTCAACGCTTTGCCCAGCACTTCCAGCTCTTTCTCCATCAGCAGACCGGAAACCGCCGGAATGTGGTGAGCGATCCCTTCTGTCGAAGCGTGTGCGCGGTGCGCAGCCCCGAACGCGTCGTTGACAAACAGATCCGCAAGCTCTGCAAACGCTTTTGCCAGCTCCGGATCATTTTTCTCTTCGCCTGCGTAGAAGCGTACGTTTTCCAGCAGCAGCACGTCGCCGTCGTTCAATGCAGCTACTTGCGCTTTTACCGCCTCGCCAATTGCCTCGTCGGCTTTGACTACCGGCTTGCCGAGCAGCTCGGACAGACGTGCAGCAGCAGGCGTCAAGCGGAGCTCCTCTACAACCTGACCCTTCGGACGGCCCAGGTGGCTCGCCAAGATGACTTTCGCCCCTTGCTCTACCAGGTACTTGATGGTTGGCAGGGTTTCACGGATGCGGGTATCGTCAGTAATGCGGCCGTTTTCAAGCGGCACGTTGAAGTCAACGCGCACGAATACTTTTTTACCGCTCAGGCCAGCGACGTCACGAATGCTTTTTTTATTCAAAGGGTTTCCCTCCCGAGTGTCTTGATCACATCATGTGGAAAGAGGAGAATCTCTTCTCCTCTTTCTTTAATAAGCGCTCATTCTTCCAGCTCGAAACACACTGGGTCAACAGGATTTCCATCAAGCAGACAACCCTGCCGTTTCCTTGCGGGCAATGCTCGAGCTTATGAAATTACAGGCCTTTTTTTGCGATGAATGCAGCCAGGTCAACAACACGGTTGGAATAGCCCCACTCGTTATCGTACCAGGAAACAACTTTCACCATGTTGCCTTCAACCACCATAGTGGACAAAGCGTCGATTGTGGAGGAAGCAGGGTCGCCGTTGTAGTCGCTGGAAACAAGCGGCTCGTCGGAGTAGTTCAAGATGCCTTTCAGCGTAGTGCTTGCAGCATCTTTCAACGCGCCGTTTACTTCGTCAACCGTTACGTCGCGCTCCAGAACAGCAACCAGGTCGGTTACGGAAACGTTTGGAGTCGGAACGCGCATCGCCATACCGTTCAGCTTGCCTTTCAGTTCAGGCAGCACGAGCGCAACCGCTTTTGCAGCGCCAGTGGAGGACGGAATGATGTTCTCAGCAGCAGCGCGGGCACGGCGCAGGTCTTTATGCGGCAGGTCCAGTACGGATTGGTCGTTGGTGTAGGAGTGAACTGTTGTCATCATCCCTTTAACGATACCGAACTTGTCGTTCAACACTTTAGCAAAAGGCGCCAAGCAGTTGGTTGTGCAGGATGCGTTGGAGATGATTGTATGAGCAGCCGGATCGTATTTATCTTCGTTTACACCCAGAACGATGGTGATATCTTCGTCGGTTGCAGGAGCGGAGATAATAACTTTTTTCGCGCCGCCTTTCAAGTGAAGGGAAGCTTTTTCTTTGGCAGTGAAAATACCGGTGGATTCAACAACGATTTCTGCGCCCACTTCAGCCCAAGGCAATGCGCCTGGATCGCGCTCAGCGAATACTTTGATTTCGCGGCCGTTTACGATCAGCTTGCCTTCGCCAGCTTCAACAGTTGCGTCCAGCTTGCCGTGCGTAGTGTCGTACTTAAGCAGGTGAGCCAGTGTGTTAACGTCAGTCAGGTCGTTGACTGCAACCACTTGAACTTCCGGGTTGTTAAGCGCTGCGCGGAACACGTTGCGGCCGATACGGCCAAATCCGTTAATACCAATTTTCACCATGATGATTTCCTCCCAAACGTTACGTTTAATTTTTTATGTCAGGACGAGCAAGGTTGCTGCGTCATGATATCGAATCCTGAATTGTTGTATGCTTCTCTTACATAAACGGAAGCATCGCTTTTGCGGCGCCCTCATCCGTAATGAGCACATCCTCATGCCCATATTGGAGAATGGACGCAATCGCTTCACCTTTGCTGTTTCCGCCGGCTACGGCAATCACGATCTCCGCTTGCTGGATATCCTCCAGCCTGAGACCGACCGTTCCCATCTTGTGGACCACTTTTCCCTGCTTGTCAAAATAATACCCGAATGCCTCTGCAAGCGCCCCGTCATGCTTTAGTGCCTCGATGGTGGTTTCATCGAGCTTGCGGCGCCGCGCCATGGTCATCGCGTCTCCGATGCCGTGTACGACGATGCGAACACTGCGGATAACCTCTACAATCTCACGAATATTCGGCTCTTGAATCAGCGACTGGTAAGCTTCCTCACTCAGATGATCCGGTACATGCAGCATCCGGTAGCGCGCCCCTGTTTTCTTAGCCATGGAAGACACAATCGTGTTGGCCTGGTAATCCAGGCTTTCACCGAGTCCGCCACGCGCAGGCACAAACACGCTTGATTTGAACTGCGGCGATTCGGTTAAATGCTGGGCAATGGCCGCCATCGTTGAACCGCCGGTCACGGCAATCACATCGCTCGCGGAGACGAGACTGCGCAGCACGGAGGCTGCAGAGCGTCCCAGCTCGCTTTTGGCCGTTCTCGTATCATCCGAATCACCCGGCACGACTATCACCTGCTTCAGGCCGTAATAACTGCGGATGCGCTCCTCGATATCGGCTAAGCCGAACAGCTCTTGCACGAGCGGCTGCATTTGTTCCAGCAGGGTCATTCCGGCCTCGCTGACCGATATGCCCGCCGTCTGCACTTCTACCAAGCCCTGCTGCTTCAGAAAGTCAACCTCGGCCCGAAGCACCCGCTCTGTCTGCCCCAGCGCGCTTGCCAGCGTTCGCCGGCCAATCATACCCGAAGTGGATAAATGCTGCAGAACCGTATATCTCTTCTTCAGCGTTTCGAGCAGGTCCGGAACAAGCTGCTTTTGCATGTCGAGTAAATGCCTCATGAAATCTCCCGTTCTTTCTTGAAGGCTTGGGCGTTGGACACTTCGTGTCCCAGTGCGACATAAAACGTCCCGCTTACACTTCCTATTTTAGCGCCAAATTTGTCGAATTGCAAGCATTCTATATTCCCAAGTTAACAATTTGGACAAAAGAAAAGGAAAGTCGCATCGACTGCCATCCCCCAGTATTGCTGTTTTATGCAAATAACATACCGTGAAGCGCCCCAAACACAGATTCAGGCCGGTATACAAGCCACATTCCTACAGACATGTCATTTCGTATTTGTGCTTGCCCTTATACTTCATGCCGCGCAACGGGCCGCTGCCAACACACGAATGCGTCGTAGTGAACGCTAGTAAACCGTAGGGGGCCGACCTGTCTTGGCTCACCCACTCGCAAATATAAATCATCCCGCTTTCGCTGCGCTGGTTCATCCCAAAAATAATTTGTACAGCCCGCTTGCATTTTCGGATTATATGTCATATAATAACTCTTGCTTGCTTCTTTGCGCCCGTGGTCCAATGGATATGACGTAGGCCTCCGGAGCCTGAGATAGGGGTTCGATTCCCTTCGGGCGCGCCATTAACTTTACCGCATGCATAACGAAAAAACAGTTCCTCTGCGTGAACTGATTTTTTTTGACTCATGTTTGACCTTTGTTGACCTTTGTGATATTGTTAGCACATAGCTTTCCTATAACCCTTTTGTCAGGAGGAGTATCTGCCATGAATTTTATTCCGATGGTTGTGGAACCTGATGCCCGCGGCGAACGCGCCTATGATATTTACTCGCGGCTTCTCAAGGACCGGATTATTTTCCTAGGTACCCAGGTCAATGATGTGGTGGCTAACTCGATTATCGCACAGATGCTGTTCCTAGCGGCACAGGACCCGGATAAGGACATTTCGCTCTACATTAACAGTCCTGGCGGCTCGATTACAGCCGGCATGGCCATTTACGATACGATGCAATTCATTAAACCGGATGTTTCCACCATTTGTGTCGGTATGGCTGCATCCATGGGCGCTTTCCTGCTTACTGCAGGCGCCAAAGGAAAACGTTATGCGCTTCCGAACAGTGAAGTGATGATTCACCAGCCTCTGGGCGGCGCGGAAGGCCAAGCCTCTGATATCGAGATTCGCGCCCGTCGTATTCTGAAGATGCGCGACAAGCTCAATGGCATCCTTGCCGAGCGGAGCGGACAGCCGCTGTCACGTGTGGAGAAGGATACGGATCGCGACTATTTCATGACCGCTGCAGAAGCGAAAGAGTACGGTCTGATTGACAGCGTCATCGAGAAGCTTTAAAGCTCTGCCTGTTTTCAAGCCATCTGATTCCGTGTACCAGAAAGCGCCGGGCTTTTGCCTTCGGCGCTTTTTTTGGCATTCCCTAACTGGAGGCGACAAGCTCATGACCAGCAACTCCATTCCCTCACACGTTCATGCCGTCGTTGATGCAAGCTATACCGGCGAAGCCGGCGGTATTGCAGGCAAACCGGCCTATCGCACGGTACAAGCTGCTCTGAACGCCGCTCCCGAAGCCGCGGACCGGCCGCATATCATTTATATCCGCAGCGGCGCCTATTACGAAAAGCTGACCATCACAAAGCCGAATATCATGCTATTGGGGCAGGAACGCGATTATACCGTGCTTACCTACGATGCCGCATCAGGAACGCTTCGCCCTGACGGAACAGCCTACGGCACAACAGGAAGCGCAAGCCTGACCGTGAAGGCTCCGCAGTTTACTGCGGCCAATTTGACCATTGCCAACGGCTTTGACTATCCGGCCAATCTGGCCAAATCCGAGCAGGACCCGGACCGGATAGCCCATCCGCAGGCGGTGGCGCTCAAAACAGAGAGCGGCAGCGATCAAGCCGTCTTTAGAAACTGCCGCTTAGAAGGCTACCAGGATACATTATATACCGGCGCGGGCCGCCAATACTTTGACCACTGCATCATTTCCGGGCACATCGACTTTATTTTCGGCGCGGGCCAAGCTGTCTTCCAGAGCTGCGAGATGATTTGCAGAGCCCGGAACGGGGAAGAAATCGAGGGCTACATCACAGCCCCCAGCACCAAGCTGTCCGAAGAGTACGGACTTGTATTGATAGACTGCCGTCTCGTCAAGGATTCGCCAGCTCTGCCGGATGAATGCTATTCGCTCGGACGTCCCTGGCATCCGACCACAGACCTCCCGGACGGAACCCGCGCAGCCGATCCGGAAGCTGTCGGGGCAGCCGTTTATATACGCTGCTATATGGACGCCCACATCGCCCGCGAGGGCTGGCATTCCATGGCCGGACGGGATAAGCACGGCGAGACGGTCTGGTTTCAGCCGCAGGACTCCCGCTTTTTTGAATTTGGAAGCTACGGCCCCGGCGCTCACCGGCATGAAAACCGCAGACAGCTTAACGAAGCTGATCTGCAGCGATTTACGCTAGCCCGCATTTTTGACGGCTGGGAGCCGGCTTGACGCTGTTACTCTGCTTGGGCTTACATCGCCTGCTCCCCCTGTAACACAGCGTTTTCGTATAACAAAACCGCCCTCCGCTGCACTGATTCGGCAGCCGAAGGGCGGTTTATTTTTGACGCTGTCTTATGAAGCCTCTATTCCCGGTCATCCAGTGGATACAAGATGACGTCAATCGGGAAGGCCGAGCCTGCCGGCGGCGTAAATTCAATATCCAGTGACGGCTCTTTCCCCGTCGTGCGGTACAAAATTTGAATTTGTGTGAACGGCTGAATGACGCCGGATGGCGGAGCCAGCACGAACTCGCCGTTAATCTTGAACGGCCCCTTAAATACGCCGCCCTTTGCCAGCAGCAGAATCGCCATTTTGCGAGGTTTTTCCGCATGAATTTTGTAAATCATGCCGTAGTTGCCCTCATTCTTGACGTTCTCTTTGCGGAACACGTCGTAGCCGTCTGTGAACGGATCGTCCTTACCGTCCCCGATCGTCAGCCGGGAAGGCTTGTCGAAGCTCGAAGCATCGACATCCCAGCGCACTTCAGATACCAGGAACGTCCCGCGCACATGGCCGTCAAACGGCAGCGGCTTGTAGAAATACGTTGATGTTGGTGTAGCAATCCTATCCATGGCCATGAAGGAGAACATGACTTCGCCATCGCCCGTGTCAACGTCATAAAACACATTGACCCCTTGGCCCGGCAAAAATTGCGGCATCTGCACATATACACGGGACTGGCCCGGCGGAATGGTCAGCACCTCATCCTGCTGGTCGTTCAACAAGAAGTCGACCGAGGCCTCATGACCGATGAGATTCGCATAGATGGACGGATAAACCTCTCCCTTACGGGTCGTATGAATGGTGACTTCTTTATTCGTCAGGTTAGAGGCCAGAATGACAAATTGGACATTGTCCTCCATCCCGTTCACATGGTCGGCATACAGCCGGCCTTTTCCCTTAATTTTATCCTGATACAAAATACCTTTTTCCTTGAAGGTCTCCGGGCTGTCACTCAGGACCAATATGCGGGACTTGTCCTCCGTCACTTTCTTGGTCAGCAGCGGCAGGTCCCAGAAGTTGCCCCAGAGCATACTCCAGTCCGTTTCAATAAAAGAGTTCAGCGGATAATGATACAGCTTGTATTCCAGCTCCGTAGCATACGTTGTATTCGTAATGACGATATTGCGGGTGTATTCTTTACTTACATGGCCCTTCCCATCCGTCACCTTCAGGGAAACCGGATATGTTCCGGGAACGAAGAAGGCCTCCTGTTTTCCGGTCCATTCGTATTTGGCGATCCCTTCCGCATCCGGGTCGTAGCTAAGGTCAATATACTTGACCGGCTCGCCAATCCGGTAGCTGGTTTTGCCGAAGGTGAACTTGGCCACCGGCGTTGAATTGTCAGCGTCCCCCAGCCCCTCCGGCTGCTTGACGTAAATGACATCAATCCGTTTAGTCGCTTCATTATAGTACTGCTTGGCGCCCAGGTAATCGGCAATCCAGGCCAGCTTGACATATAGCCGGTCCTCCACCATTTGGGCCACACTGTCAAACGGAACGGTTACGGTATTGATGTGGACGGATTTATGTTGAATATCCACCTCCAGCTTGGCAGCCGGCGTCTCCATATCGACACGTTTCGTTTTTTCGTTCCACGCTACTTTAAAATCCAGCGAATCCCCAATAAACTTGGCCGGCACGTACACCTTGCCGTCCACCAGTATCGGAGCCGCCTCAAGAGTTAGTGGCTTGTCGTTCAATGTTGCTTCCGTACCGTCGACCGTCATGATAAGGGTCATCGTTGTCGAGGATACCGCTCCTGCCTGAGGCACAATCGCCACTGCAAACAAGACCAGCAGCAGTCCCAGAATTACCATCCGCTTTCTCACAAAGCTCACTCCACTCTTTCTCGTTCTACCGTAAAAAAACCTTTTGATTACGCCAACCCGTCTTATAGACGTAAGGCGGAACAAAAGGTTGCGTTTGGGTACCGATTTGGAATAAATTAACCATTTCCCGTTCGGTGTGTTATTGGTTTTCCAGTTCTTCTTTGCTGACCAGAGCGACTAAAGCGGTTACAGCCTGTTCCGAGTCTGAACCTTCTGCGCTGATGTATACCTCGGTGCCCGAGCTAATTGCCAAGCTCATGATCCCCATGATACTTTTGGCATTTACTTTTTTCTCGTCTTTTTCCACAAAGATTTCAGAGGAAAACTTGTTGGCTTCCTGTACAAATAATGCTGCCGGTCTGGCGTGAAGCCCGGTTTTCAACCGCACCACTACAGGTCTTTTGGTCATTTCATAAATACCCCCAATACGAAAATGCGATAACCAACTCTATATATAGCATAAATGATTAACCTACAAATCCAATCCGATACATTCTATTATAACATTTTTCACCCAAGGACACTACTATTCTCAGGAAAATTTTGAATTTCGTCATCAGGAGTTCCGAACCTTCTCCGCCAGCTCATCGATTTTGCGCAGCCGGTGATTCACGCCGGACTTGCTGACGCTGCCTTTGAGCAGCTCGCCCACTTCCTTCAGATTCATATCCGGATGCTGCAGACGAATCTCGGCAACCTCCCGGAGCTTGTCGGGCAGATTTTCCAACCCGATCTCCTTTTGAAGCAGACGAATGTTGTCAATTTGCCGGACGGCGGCGCCGATGGTTTTATTCAGATTGGCCGTTTCGCAGTTAACCAAGCGGTTAACGGAATTGCGCATATCCTTCATAATACGTACATCCTCGAACCGGAGCAGTGCTTGATGAGCCCCAATCAGGCTGAGAAACTCAATTATTTTCTCGCCCTCTTTTATATAGAACACGAAGCCTTTCTTGCGCTCAATGCATCTGGCATTCAAGTCAAACCGGTTTGCAAGCCGGCACAGGTGCTGGCAGTGCTCTTCATACATGGATGAGATTTCGAGATGGTAGGAAGCGCCCTCCGGATTGTTGACAGACCCTCCCGCCATAAATGCCCCGCGCAAATACGAACGGCGGCAGCAGGTGTTCCTGATAAGCCGTTTATCGATCCCCGGCGTGAACTGGAATCCTTCGGAAACAATGTGCAGCGCGGACAGAACCTCCTGAACCCGGGCAGGCAGACGGACAATGTAGACGTTATTCTTCTTGAGCCGCATCTTCTTGCGCACAAGCAGCTCGGCATGAGCCTGAAACATTTTCTTAATTAAGGTATAAATCCGGCGGGCAATCGCCGCATTTTCCGTCGAGACGTCAAGCACCATCCGGCCGCCGGACAACCCCACCGAACCATTCATTCGAATTAAAGCCGAAAGCTCCGCCGCTTGACAGCATGGCTCTTCGATATCCAGCAGCGTCAATTCTTTTTTGGTTTGTGCCGCAAAGGAAGACACAAGCCCTCACCTCTTTTCTTCCTCCCGGCCCGCTACCAGCTTATAGATCTGTTCACTGAGCCGGTTTGCATCATGACGCAAATACGTCCGGTGCAGCACAAGCTTATCCGCGATGACCGCACAGCCTTTTTCCAGAACGCGTTCCAGATCCAGCTTGACCGCCTTCGCGCCTTTTTCGGCATATTTGTTTTCAACCTCGGGCGGAATCGGACCATCATTGACAATCACATAGTCCAGATGCAGACAGCCGACGTGGTCCTCGATTGCCTGCAGGTGATCACTGACCGTGAAGCCGTCCGTCTCCCCGGGCTGCGTCATAACATTGCATACAAAAATCTTGACCGCTTGCGACTTCTCTATCATTTCCGAAAGCCCCGGGACAAGCAGATTTGGCATGATGCTGGTGTACAAGCTTCCCGGCCCGATCAGAATCGCATCCGCCTCCCGAAGGGCGTCCAGCGCTTCATCAAGAGGGGATACATCCGAAGGCTCGATAAATACCCGGTGAATGGCTCCGCCAGCTTTGGGGATTTGCGATTCTCCTTCAATCAGGCGCCCGTCCTTCATGCAGGCCTTGAGCACAATCGATTGATTGGCCGCCGGAAGCACACGGCCCCGCACAGCGAGCACGCGGCTCAACTGCTTGATGCCCGTTACGAAATCTCCGGTAATCTCCTTCATTGCAGCAAGTATAAGATTCCCCAAACTATGACCAGCTAAACCCGCGCCTGTACTGAAGCGGTGCTGAAGCATGCGGGAGAGCATCGGCTCCGCCTCAGCCAGCGCGCTAATCACGTTACGGATATCGCCGGGCGGCGGCATTTGAAGCTCGGATCGCAGAATCCCGGAGCTCCCGCCGTCATCAGCGACAGTGACAATGGCAGTAATATCGATCGGTTTTTCCTTCAGTCCGCGAAGCATGACCGACAACCCCGTGCCGCCTCCAATGACGACAATGCGTGGAAGCTCGCTGTTCAACTCCCGATCCACTTCGCTCACCTCTTATCGTCTGTCTTTGTCCGCATCCCGGTGGCTTACCCGGACGACCTCCGCTTCATGCTGTACCAGCGTTTTACTCAGGTATTCCGCAATCGCAACGGAACGGTGCTTCCCGCCGGTACAGCCGATTCCGATGACAGCCTGGCTCTTGCCTTCCTTCTCAAACCGCGGAATCAGGAATTTCAACATGTCGACGAGCTTGGTCAGAAACTCCTGCGTTTCCTCCCATTTCATCACATAGTCGTACACGTCCTTATCCAGTCCCGTATTCGGCCGCAGTTCATCGATATAGTGAGGGTTAGGCAAAAAACGAACGTCAAAAATCAGATCGGCGTCGATCGGCATGCCATATTTGAATCCGAAGGACATGACGTTGACTGCGATACGATTCTGACCGGCGTTCGTAAAGCGGGCGGCGATTTTCTCCTTCAGCTGAACCGGCTTCAGGCTGCTGGTGTCAATCACCTGCGTCGCCATGCCCTTCAGCTCCTCCAGAAGGCGGCGTTCCGCCTGAATCCCGCTAAGCGGAGAGCCCTCCTGCGCCAGTGGATGCCTTCTCCGGCTTTCCTTGTAGCGCTGAACGAGTACCGTATCCACTGCATCCAGAAACAAAATTTCGTACGTCAGCGCGGAATTTTCTTTCAAGTACCGGAGAGACTCGGTCAGCGCATCAAAAAACTCCCGTCCGCGCAGGTCGATGACCAGCGCCACTTTTGCAATATTCCCCTGCGATTGCTCGATCAGCTCAGCAAACTTGGGGATCAGCACGGGGGGCAAATTATCCACACAGAAAAAGCCTAAATCCTCCAGGCTTTGAACAGCAATGGTTTTGCCTGCCCCGGACATTCCTGTAATGATGACCAGCTTACCCAGCGGCCATTCCTCCTCCATTCCGGTCCCCTCCCCTCTGTAGAAACCAGCCCGAAGCGGCGGCATCCAGCCCGATATCCTTGCTTCAAGATATGCTAGCCTCTGAGCATAAGTCCGGCGGCGCCAACAACCCCCGCACTATTCCCAAGCTGCGCCCGAACAATTTCTACGCCTTCATTTGCTTTATTGGTCGTATATTTCTTGAATACTTCACGTACGGGGTCCAGCAGCACATCGCCCGCTGCTGACACGCCGCCGCCAACAATAAAGCGCTGCGGGTTAATGACCACGGCGACAGCCGCCATGGCCCGGCCCAAATAATACGCCGCCCGGTTAACTATCCGGCAGGCCACTTCATCCCCGGCCTTAGCCGCATCAAATACATCCTTGGCTGTGATGGACCCCAGCTCTGTTAATGTAGTGCTGTCTCCGCGCTCAACCGCATCGGTCGCCATACGGATAATGCCTGTTGCCGAAGACACGGTTTCGAGGCAGCCGTATTGACCGCAACCGCACTGAATCGCTTCAAGATCAGGAACAATTTGCATATGGCCGAGCTCCCCCGCCATTCCTGCAAAGCCGGTGCACAACCGGCCATCAACAATGACACCGCCGCCAACGCCTGTGCCCAGGGTATAGCATACCAGCGTAGAAACGCCCTTGCCTGCACCTGCCCAAGCCTCGCCCAGCACAGCTACATTGGCATCGTTATTTATTTTGACTGGCTTGCCGAACCGTTCTTCCAGCCCTTTCTTCACCGGAACGTTCACAAAGCCCGGAAAGTTCGGAGACAATTTGACAAAACCCTCTGCGATGTCCATGAAGCCGGGAATTCCAGCGCCAACACCGGCAACCTGATCCCAGGAAAAAGAGGAATTCCCCACCAGTGCCCGGCTGTATTCATTAATACGGTTCAAAACGGTTTCCGGTCCTTGTTCCGCATCAGTCGGTCCTTCAAACTTGTGGAGCAGTTCTCCTTCTTCTGTACAAATACCCAGCTTGACCGTCGTCCCGCCCAAATCCACGCCGATATAAATCTTCTCTGACACGCGAGTCACCTCAAGTACAAATAGTAATTGCTTCTTTCCCAACTATAAGGCAACCCATCTTGGAGGTCAAGACGAAACGGCCGCCTGCCAGGATTGGGTAAACCGCCACAAACAAAGGAACAGCCCTGTCTCCGGCTTCAGCAATTGCAGCGGTAAACAGGGCCTTTTCCTCCTATATTAGACGCCTATATAATTACTTCGAGATGGATTGGCTCCAATCATGCACGGAATTTCCTTCCAGGAATTTCTCACAATCCAGAGCCGCCATACAGCCGCTGCCTGCCGCTGTAATAGCTTGGCGGTACCGGTGATCCTGCACGTCGCCGCACGCAAACACGCCCGGAACATCCGTCTCCGAAGTGCCCGGCTTCACGAGAAGGTAGCCCAGCTCATCGGTGGCCAGCTGCCCGTCCAGAAACTTCGTATTCGGAGTATGACCAATGGCGACAAACACGCCGTCAGTTTCCAGCACTTCCTCTGCACCGGTAGCGTTATTTTTGACCTTCAAGCCGGTGACCCCTCTATCTCCGGCAAGCACCTCAAGCGGAGTCACATCCAGCGACCATGTCACCTTCGCGTTCTCACGCGCGCGATCCTGCATAATTTTGGAGGCACGAAGCTCACTGCGGCGGTTCACAACACGCACTTCACTTGCAAAGCGGGTCAAGAAATTCGCTTCTTCCATCGCCGAGTCTCCCCCGCCGATGACGATAATTTTTTTACCGCGGAAGAAGAAGCCGTCACACGTGGCGCAGGTGCTTACCCCGCGGCCGACGTTATCCTTTTCACCCGGAATGCCGAGATATTTGGCCGATGCCCCGGTAGAGATAATCAGCGTCTCCGCCTGAAGCTCGCCTTGGCCCTCAACGGTTAATGTAAACGGGCGTTTGGACATATCTACCTTGTTGACCCAGCCGGTACGGAATTCCGCACCGAAGCGCTCGGCCTGCTTGCGCATATTGTCCATCAGCTCGGGACCCATAATGCCGTTCACAAAGCCCGGGAAATTCTCAACTTCCGTCGTTGTTGTCAGCTGGCCGCCCGGCTCGGGACCTTCAATAACCAGCGGGTTCAGATTGGCACGGGCCAAATAAATAGCGGCAGTCAGTCCGGCTGGTCCTGTTCCAATTACAATCGTTTTGTACATATCGAATCTCCCTCCTGTAATGGGCTAGCTTGTGTTGCTTCCATTGTGATGATTATATCGTTTCTATCGAAGACAGCTTGGGAAAAATGGCTTGCATCTTCTGCTTCAAGCCGCAAGCCTCATCGATTTGCTTCACATATTTGCGTGCAGTGGACACGGAGATGCTGTACCGCTCCGCCACCTCGGGATACGAGATTTCACGGCGGTGCATCTTGGCGGTCAAATATTCCAGAGCCGCCGCCCAGCCGTCAATATTGCCGATTTTGGGCTCATGCGGATACATTCTGGACAGGAACTCGACCCACAACGTTTCCAAATCGTGCTGCTCGACAATATCATAGCGCTTTTCCATTGCTCGGAGCGCTGTTTCCAGAACACTTTGCCAGTTCGGCTTCCAGACCGGCAAGTTAGGCGACCACGGAGCGGATTCAATCACGGTGCTTTTGCCGTTCATCACGGCATGGACCGGCTCGCCCGCATCCATGCTTCTCAGCACAAACAAGGCCACCTTCTTCAAATAATCGTCCTCGTCCGGCAGCAGCAGGAATGCCCGCAGCGCATCTTCCACTTCGGCATCAGCAATAAGGCCCAGCGCCTGAATCACCTGAAGCTTCGTCTCCTTGTCTCCATGGCGCAGCGCCCAGAAAAACGAAGATCGGACCAGCGGATCGCGTTTCATATGATCCGGTATTCCTTCCGTCGAGCGCTCAATCAGCTTGAACTGCTCTTCGAAAGGCAGATGATAATGGTAGCTCAGCCGCACAGGCTCTCCGCTTAACGAAGTCTGCTTTATCTGATTCATATAGAAGCGCGGAATTTCCGAAGCCGGGTCCAGCTTTTCGGTCTGCTTCCACAGCCGGTATGCTTCCTCTTTGCGGCCGATATTGTAGGCGGCCACCGCCGTATAGTGAAACAAGCAGGGCTCCGATACGCCTTCGCCCGCTTTAAGCAGCCGCTTAAACAGCCGGTAAGCCGCTTCATGCTGGCTCAGAATACCCATTGTGGTTGCCAGCTTGAACACATGGTCCTGATGATACGGCACCATCTTGCACAACAAAGCCGTGAGTTCCCCGAGAAGCGCCTCATCCCCAAAGTGCTGATAAAAAATGGCCAGATTGCACAGCGCGTGCAAATTGCCAGGTTCCAGCTCCAGCACCCTTCTGATGGTCGCCATCGACTTCTCGAACTGGCCCATATAATAGTAGGCCAAAGCCAGATTATTACGCGCTGCTGTAAAATCAGGCTGCTTATGGATAATTTCCTCAAGCAGCCGGACAGCTTCCGAGAACTTGCCTTCCTCCAGCAAGCTGCGGGCTTTGTCATGCTCAAACAGCCCTTCCCGGCTCTTGATAGAGGTCAGGCGGGCGGGACGGTCCAGCTCATAGGCAAGCAGCTCCATCATCTCTTCGGCCTCATCCAAATAATGACCATCCGGATCATTCTCCAAATAAGTGACAATCGACCGTTCCGCCTGTTCGAAATCGTCCATGTTGGCGTAGTTGTTCGCCATATAGAAATGACATTCCGTCATCGCCGGATCAATGTCGTCCACAATCTTCTGGAGAATCCGGTTAGATTCCTGATAGTTGCCCATCTCTGATAAAATGCCGGCCAGATTGCAGTGGTTCACCGGATTGTTCGGCTCATATTCCGCAGCCCTGCGGAAATACTTCAATGCCTTATCATAATGATGACGGTCCAGGGACTGAACCGCTCTTTCAAAAAAGAACGTGGCGTCCATCGTGATTGGAATAACTTTCGGTTTTGGCGAACCCGCCAACCGCTTCTTCTCTGCCATATGCAAGGCACCTCCCAGCTGCAGAATGCTCATTTCACAGTATAACATAGTCGGCCCGAATTGCCTAAGCAATTCGAGCCGCTTTTGGAAGGAAGACTAGTATGTAAGTACTAGACCCCGCCGTATTTAAACAAGGTGCTAAGCGACCCGCCCTGCATAATAATACGGATTGCGTCGGAGAACAGATGTGCCACACTGAGCACCTTAAAACGTGAAGAATGGTTATCCGGCAGCGCGATGGAATCGGTAATGACAACCTCGCTGATGCTCGGATGATCCAGACGCTGCAGCGCCGGTCCGGAGAATACCGGGTGGGTGGCACAGACGAGCACGTCATTCGCCCCGCGTTCCTTGAGGCTTTCTACAACATTGACAATGGTGGTGCCGGTATCGATAAGGTCCTCGATAATAATCGGGGTTTGTCCTTTCACCTCACCGATGACGTGAGTGATGACCGATTCATTATGAGCCGGACGCTTCTTGATCATCATGGCAAACGGAGCGTTGAGGATGTTCGCCAGGTTCTCAGCCGTTGTTGCCCGGCCGGCATCCGGCGATACGACAACCGGATTGGAAATGTTTTTCTTGATAATGTAGTCACTGATTAAATCCAGCGCCGTCAAATGGTCCACCGGAATATTGAAGAAGCCTTGAATCGCAGGGGCATGAAGATCCATCGACAGCACGCGGGTTGCGCCGGCGGTCGTCAATACATCGGCAACCAGCTTGGCCGAAATCGGCTCGCGAGGCGCTGCCTTGCGCTCTTGGCGGGAATAGCCATAGTAAGGGATAATCAGGTTTATAGTGCGGGCGGAAGCCCGTTTGGCCGCATCGATCATGACCAGCAGTTCGACAAAGTGCTCATTGATCGGGTCTGAAAAGGTTTGAACCAGAAACACGTCGCAGTTACGGATCGTTTCCTCATAGTGACAATAAACTTCACCGCTTTTAAACCGGGACAATTTAATTTTCCCCATCGGCTGGCCCAGCTCCTGACAGATACGTTCGGCCAAGCGCGGATTTGAAGAACCCGAAAAAATTTTAAGCTTTTCCCTATCGAACATGATAAACCTCCCAAAAAGACTCGCTTTACTTATCGTTATTATTATAACTCTTTAGCACGCTAAAATTAATAGACAACTTGGTGACAGTTCGCCTTCATCCGGATACTCGTTTTTACGTCCGAGCCGGCCTAAAGTTGCACCATTTCCCGCCGGCGGTTCCGAAAAGTAGCCAGCTCCGTAAAGCCGACCTCCCTCAGCAGCGCAGCCGCCTGATCCAAATATTGCGCCAGCCGTTCCGGCTGATGCGCATCCGAGCCGATCGTAAGCGGAAGCCCGATTCGGTGAGCGTATTCCAGGATGCGGCGGCTCGGGAACATTTCCTCCACCGGCATCCGGAGTCCGGAAGCGTTCAGCTCCATCGCCAGGCCGCTTGCCTGAATTACATCGAGCGTTTCCCGCTCCAGGGCCAGCACCTCGTTATCCCACTGCGCTTGCGGCGGGCGGTAGCCGAAGCGTTTAATGACATCCACATGCCCGATGTAATCATAATAGCCTGTACGCGCGGCCTTCTGGACGGCATCATAATACTGCTTGTAAACCTCAAGCACATCCTTGCCCTCCCAGCCTGCAAGCTGGCGGGAATCAGAGATGTCCCACTCCCCGAGAAAATGGACGGACCCGATGACATAATCCCATGGGTACGCCCTCACAATACGTTCGATTTCCGCTTCCCAGCCTTCAATATAGTCTCCTTCAAGACCGACACGGATGTCGATGTGCTCTTTATATTGTTCCTTCAGGCGGAACGCCTCATCAACATACTGCGGAAGCTCCTGCATCGGCATCGCCATCCCCGGCAAATATGTCGCCGGATCAACATGCAGCAGCGGCATATGATCGGACAAACCAAGCTGCGCCAGACCGATTTCGATCCCGCGCAGCACGTATTCCTCCAGGCTCCCCGAAGCATGTCCGCATCTGGCATGATGCGTATGATAATCAATAAACATGCCGTTTCGCCGCCTTTCTACTTCTTCTCCGGCTTATTGAGATGGCGGCGCTCCAGCTCCCGCATCAGCTCGTCCAGCGGCAGCTTGCGCTCGCGCAGCAGCACCAGCAGGTGGAAAATCAGGTCGCTCGCTTCATAACGAAGCTCATCGTTATCCTTGTTTTTGGCGGCGATAATGACTTCCGCCGTTTCTTCGCCGACCTTTTTCAGAATTTTGTCGACCCCTTTTTCAAACAAATAGGTCGTATAGGCGCCTTCCGGACGTTCAGCATCGCGCTGGGCGATGACCGCCTCCAGCTTGCTCAGCATCGCGAAGCGTTCCTCGCCGCTGCCAGCCGCCGTAGGCTCGTTCTCGCTGCCTACGGCAACCTCATTGAAGAAGCAGCTGTATTTTCCGGTGTGGCAGGCCGGTCCGGTTTGAAGCACCTTCACCAGAAGCGTATCCCCATCACAGTCATATGCCAGCGAAACAACCTGCTGGACATGGCCGCTGGTAGCGCCTTTATTCCACAGCTCTTCGCGGGAACGGCTCCAGAACCAGGTTTGGCCGCTTTCCGCTGTTTTGCGCAGCGACTCTGCATTCATATAGGCCATCATCAGCACCTCATGGCTGACGGCATCCTGTACGATAGCAGGCACAAGCCCCTGGCTATCCCACTTGATTTTCCCTACTGTTTCTTCCATGCTCTGCTTTGCTGTCATCGGATCTCCACCCCTTTTTGCCGGAGGTCAGCTTTGACCTCTTCAATGCTCAATTCTTTATAGTGAAAAATCGTTGCGGCCAGTCCCGCATCCGCTTTGCCTTCGGTAAATACATCGTGGAAATGCTCGGTCCGTCCCGCTCCGCCTGAAGCGATTACCGGAATGCCGACCAGCTCCGACACCGCCCGCGTAAGCTTCAAATCGAAGCCGTCCTTCGTGCCGTCAGCATCCATGCTGGTCAAAAGCAGCTCGCCCGCGCCGAGCTCCTCAGCCCGTCTCGCCCATTCGAGCGCCTTAATGCCTGTCGCGTTGCGGCCGCCGTGGGTGTACACTTCCCATTCGCCCCATGCCTCATTATATTTGGCATCCATAGCGACCACAATACATTGGCAGCCAAAAATGGAAGCCCCCTCGGAAATCAGCTTGGGGTTGCGAAGCGCCGCAGTGTTGATTCCGATTTTGTCCGCACCGGCACGCAAGAGCCGCTTCATATCGTCCGTACTGGCGATCCCCCCGCCGACTGTAAACGGAATCGAGATATTGCCGGCCGTTTGACGCACAACCTCGACCATCGTGGCCCGCCCCTCATGGGAAGCGGAGATGTCCAGGAACACCAGCTCGTCTGCGCCCTCCTGATCATACAGCGCCGCCAGCTCCACCGGGTCCCCCGCATCGCGCAAGTTCACGAAGTTGACGCCCTTCACAACGCGGCCATCCTTCACATCCAGGCACGGAATAATCCGTTTGGCTAACATGTGTCGTCCTCCTTTGACTTGATAAGCTCCCGGCCTTGCCGCTATCCCTGGATCTGCTCGATCGCCTTGGTCAAGTCAATGCTGCCGATGTACAAAGCCTTGCCGACAATCGCCCCGCTGACACCTTTGCCGGAATGCTCGCTTAACCGAACCAAATCATCCACGTTGCTGACGCCGCCAGATGCGATGACCTGCTTGCCGGAAACCTCAGCCAGCCGCACAATCGCCTCCACATTCGGCCCTTTCATCATGCCGTCTCGTGAGATATCGGTAAAAATAAACGTTTCCGCCCCTTTACGGCCAAGCTCTACCGCAAGATCCTCCGCCCTGACCTCCGAGGTCTCCAGCCAGCCGCGTGTGGCTACTTGACCGTTGCGCGCATCAATTCCGATAGCAACCTTATCGCCATACTTGGCAAGCACAGCTTCAGTGAACGCACGGTCCTCGATAGCCGCCGTACCCAGAATGACCCGGGAAACCCCGAGACCAAGAAGACGCTCTACATCAGCTTCTGTCCGCAGCCCGCCGCCTACCTGAACCGGCACCTGCACGGAACGGGCAATTTCGCCGATCACACCATCATTCACCGGTTGGCCGGCCTTGGCGCCATCCAGATCTACCAGATGAATCCACGATGCTCCTTGAGCTTCCCATGATTTGGCTACCTCCAGCGGGTTCGGGTTAAAGACCGTCTCCTGGCTGTAGTCTCCTTGAATAAGGCGTACACACTGGCCGCCGCGGATATCGATCGCAGGATAAATTGTAAATGCCATAACTAATTCAGCCTCTTTTCCTTATCCATGTAAAATAAATATATACTTCATCCGTCCCGATTCGTTCCAGGACGGCACAAGACCGTACAGGACGTTACTGCGCCGAAGCCGTGCCGCACAGCGCCAGGAAGTTGCGAAGCAGCTTCAGGCCAAGCGGACCGCTTTTTTCCGGATGGAACTGCATGCCGAACACGTTGCCGCTGCCGACAATAGCCGTTACCTGCTGAAAATAATCCGTTGTGGCGATCAGATGCCCGCTCTCGTCCGGCAGCGCGTGATACGAGTGCACGAAATAAACATAGCCTTCCTCCAGCCCCTTCAAAAGCGGGCTTTGAGGCTGCAGGAACGACAACTGGTTCCACCCCATATGCGGGATTTTATAACTGCCTTCCTTGAACCGGACGACCCGGCCCGGAAGCAGATTTAAGCCTTGGTGACGACCGTGCTCTTCGCTTTCGCTGAACAACAGCTGCATGCCGAGACAAATCCCGAGCAGCGGTTTGCCGGAAGCGGCGACCTCCAGCACCGTATCCTTCAGGCCGGTCTCGTTCAAATTCGCCATCGCATCCCCGAATGCGCCAACGCCGGGAAGAATCGCCCCGTCCGCGCTGCCGATGATCTCTTTGTCAGCAGTCACAACCACTTCATAACCGAGACGTTCGACCGCTTTGCTGACACTATGCAGATTGCCCATGCCGTAGTCGATAATCGCGATCACGTCCTAGAGCACTCCTTTCGTGGAAGGCACACCCTGTACACGCGGATCGATGCTTGTCGCTTCATCCAGCGCACGGGCCAGCGCCTTGAATACCGCTTCAATCATGTGATGCGTATTTTGGCCGTAGTGCACGATAACGTGCAGAGTAATACGGGCCTCCAGCGCAAACTTCCATAAGAACTCATGCACCAGCTCCGTAGTGAAGCTGCCCACTGTAGCAGCCGGATATACCGCGCGATGCTCAAAATGCGGTCGGTTGCTAATATCGATAATCACCTGCGCGAGCGCTTCATCCATCGGCACGAATACGCTGGCATACCGCTTGATGCCCTTCTTGTCCCCCAGCGCCTCCCGTACGGTTTGGCCGAGGCAGATTCCAATGTCCTCTACGGTGTGATGATCATCAATATCAACATCGCCTGTCGCATGTACCTTTAAATCGAATTGTCCGTGCTTGGTGAACAAATCGAGCATATGATTCAAAAACGGCACGTCCGTCTCAATGTCCGTCTGACCGCTGCCATCCAGATTGAGCGACAATTGAATATCGGTTTCATTCGTTTTGCGTGCAACGCTTGCGCTTCGCTGTTCCATCGTTTATTCCTCCTGACGGCGCCTGTCGGCATCCGGTATGGTTAGTAAGCCGATCCGTTTAGCCGCGTCCTTCTTTATTGACCCGCAGCTCAATCGCCCGGGCATGGCCCTCAAGCCCTTCATGACGGGCAAGCGTCATAATATCGTCAGCACCGGCAAGCAGCGCTTCTTTGCTGTAGTAAATAATGCTTTGCTTCTTAACGAAAGCATCCACACTAAGTGCCGAAGAGAACCGTGCCGTGCCATTTGTCGGCAAAATATGATTCGGGCCGGCATAGTAATCCCCGACCGGCTCCGAGCTGTACGGACCAAGGAAAATCGCACCGGCGTTCTCAATAGCGCCCATATAACGAATCGGCTCCTCGATAAGCAGTTCCAAATGCTCGGGAGCCAACCGGTTAACAACCCGAATCCCTTCATCCAGTGAATCCGTCAGCAGTATAGCGCTGTAATCCGCGAGAGACCGCGCTGCAATCGCCTGCTTCGGCAGTGTGGCGAGCTGGCTGGCCAGCTCGCTTCGGACCGCTTCTCCAAGCTGCCCGGAAGGCGTAACCAGAATGGCGGAAGCCATCTCATCATGCTCCGCCTGCGATAGCAGGTCGGCCGCAATATATGCCGGATCTGCCTTATCGTCAGCCAGCACAACAATTTCACTCGGGCCGGCAATGCTGTCGATGTCGACAGCTCCGAACACCTCGCGTTTGGCGAGCGCGACATAAATGTTGCCCGGCCCGACGATTTTATCCACCGGAGCAATTGTCGCCGTGCCGTATGCCAGGGCCGCAACCGCTTGTGCGCCACCGATGCGGTATATTTCGCTAACCCCGACTTCTGCGGCGGTCACCAAAATATACGGATTAATGCCTTCGGCTCCTGCTGTAGATGGCGGCGTCACCATAACAATTTCAGGTACACCGGCAACCTGTGCCGGGATGACGTTCATCAGCACAGAGGAGGGGTATGCCGCCTTGCCTCCAGGGACGTACACGCCGACCCGCTTCAGCGGCCGGATGACTTGTCCAAGCAGGCTGCCGTCCGCTTCCGGCTCCATCCACGATACCCGCTTCTGCTTCTCATGAAAGCGGCGGATACGATCCGCCGCCCTGCGGATAGACTCTAGAAAGCCTTCCTCCACCTGCGCGTATGCTGCCTGCAGCTCCTCCGGCGTTACCCGAAGCGAGCCAGCCTCAAGCTCCACGCGGTCAAAGGCCGCAGTGTACCGGAGCAGCGCCGCATCCCCTTCACTTTTGACCGCGGCGACAATGCTTTTCACAGCCTGATTTTGCTCCGCCGTCCCATAATCCACTTCCCTCGTCAGAGAAAACTCCGCCGCAGGAATCATTCGAATAACACTCATCTCGTTACGCCTCCTCTCACACTGACCGCCCGTAATTCGGGCTTAACCCGGACTCTTCCTTATAGCCTTCCGGCTGCAATATGCGCCTGCAGCTTATCGCAAATCGTCTGAATCTGCTCATGCTTCATCCGATAGCTGACCCGGTTTGCAATAAGCCGGCTCGTAATATCAAAGATTTTCTCCATCTCGACCAGACCGTTTTCCCGAAGCGTTTGACCCGTTTCCACCATGTCCACAATCCGGTCCGCCAGGCCAATCAGAGGCGCCAGCTCGATCGATCCGTTCAGCTTAATGACCTCTACCTGCTGCCCGCGCTCACGGAAATATTGCGACGCCACGTTCGGATACTTTGTCGCCACGCGGGGGTTCAGTGACGGCTGCCAGTCGGACAATCCGATTACCGACATCCGGCAGCGCGCAATGTTCAAATCAAGCAGCTCGTATACGTTCCGGTTTTCCTCCATCAGAACGTCCTTGCCGACAACCCCGATATCTGCGGCTCCATACTCCACTAGCGTCGGCACGTCGACAGGCTTCGCCATAATAAACTCCATCCGTGCTTCCGGGAGCGATATAATGAGCTTGCGGGATTCATCAAAGTCCTCCGGAATCGGAATGCCGATCTCCCGCAGCAATTGAACCGCCTGCTTGTTAATGCGTCCTTTTGGCATAGCTACTTTTAAAATGTCCTGCATAGTTTCCCTCCTGTCCCGCTTGCTGTTATAAATATGAAATAAGCTCCCGTCCGGCAAGTCCGGCTGCTTCCGTCTCCATGCCGGCTGCGCGGTGCGTCTCCACCATAACTCCCGGCTCTTGGCGCAGCTCCGCCGCTTTACACAGCGCTTCGGCCCGCCGCTCAGGGGTGTATACAATCAGCACACGGCGCGGCTCGTTCCCTTCCGTCCGGCCCACGGCCTCCAGAATCCGGTTCGTCTTGAGCGAGAAGCCTGTAGCCGGCGCCGGGCGACCGAATTGGCCAAGCAGGTTATCGTACCGGCCGCCGCTGCACACCGGAAAGCCCAAATCAGCCGCATAGCCCTCAAAGGTCATGCCAGTATAATAAGAAAAGTCTCCAATATTCGTCAAATCAATCACAACATGCTCGCTTACGCCATATTCCACCAGAACATCCCATACCTCGCACAGGTGCACTACGGATGCCCGGGCTGTCCGATTATCGGTCATCTCCTGCGCTTGGCGGCATATTTCCTGACCCCCGCGCAGGCGCAGAACGCCCTCCAGCTCCTGGCGAACCTCGGCAGAAAGACCGAGTCCGTTCAACAGCTCGCGGTAACCGACATGATCGCGCCGCAGCAAGCAATCCTTGAGAGCCTTCTGCGCTTCTTCTTGCCCGAGAAGTGTTTCCTCGAATAAGCCGTTCAGGAAACCGACATGGCCGAGCGCAATTTTAAACTGCTTCACACCGGCCGCCTGGAGGCTGGCGATCGCCAAGGCGATAACCTCAGCATCCGCCTCCGCGCTGGCTTCTCCGACCAGCTCCACTCCGGTTTGATAAAACTCGGCTTCCCGGCCGGCTTCTTCCTCGATGGCACGAAATACATTGGAATGGTAGGAAAGACGGATCGGGAACTGCTCTTCCTTCAATAAAGAAGCGACTACCCTCGCGATAGGAGCAGTCATGTCAGAGCGCAGCACAATGGTCGTGCCTTTACGATCAAGAAGCTTGAACAGCTTCTTATCGGAGGTTGCGCTAGCCACACCTACCGTATCGTAATATTCAAGCGTAGGCGTGACGATTTGCCGGTATCCCCAGCGCTGCATACAGTCCAGCACTTGAAATTCAATGCTTCTCAACTTGGCTACCGCCTCAGGCAAGTAATCCTTGACTCCGGTCGGCTTTTCAAATACTCTTGGTTTCGACATCCGATCCACCTCTATCTTCACATCTGTCCGTCAAACGGAACGATTTATACCCTTAATTTCACTTTAGTGTGCTACCGTGCTACCATATTAACAAAATAAAGAATTTAGTCGTAAGTGTATCACGGAACCGGCTCTGCGTCAATCATTTCAGCCCGTTTTTACACGGTTTTCAACCCTCGGTTTTCGTGCCCTTTATGATCCAGAATGTCTTGCCAGCTCTACATTTCCATGGACTGAATGACGCTTGTTAACCGCAGCTGAGACCGGAGTCCAGCCCGCCGCCAGTGTATACTTATCATCCTTACGTTTGCTGCAACCGCTTTTGGAAAAACAGGCACCGCATATAACTCCCGATCAGATCCGCGTGCAGCTCCCGGCACCGTGTTCCGCTTGTATGACAGCGGTCGGTGCGAATCCCGCAGCTTCCCCCGATAATCCGTTATCCGCTCAAGCCTTCGGTTTCTTTGCCGGCTCATCAGCCGGTTCAAGCAGCAGAAGCAGCATGTCCAGCGCCTTTTTGCGCTCTGCTTCTGTAAGCGGTCTGCCCTTCAGTGTAACGGAAGACGATTGGAATACACGCGTCAGCTCTACCGCATCCCCCAGGCCGTGCTCGGAACCATACGACACCCCGCTCTCGCCGATCTCCGGGGACTTCCAATAACCCGCGGCGTTCATCAGCTTTTCGTAGGAATAATCATAGGCCTGCGCCAAAATCCGCAAAGTTTCAGGAGTTGGCTTAACAGCGTTGCCGGAGCGCGGATCGACGCCTTTTTCAACAATCCCCAAATATGTATGGCTAATGCCTGCCCGGCTGCTGACATCCCGCAGCGATTCTTTACCGCGCAGCGCACGAAGCAGCTTTCCTAATTCCGACAACTAACGTCACCACTTTTCATTAAACGATAATAATCGCCTTCACATTCGTAATTCCCGATTTACATTTCGTAATCCCTGTGTTACATTATTGTCATCGCCTGTTACTGCCTTATATTTATCATTTTCGAATCCCGGAGGAGCCATGCTGCTTTCCCTGCACAATAATCCTTATGTTTATGCAGCTGCTATGATTGTATTTATCGCTGCCTGCTGCCTGGAATGGCGCCACCGCCGGAACAACAAGAAGCGTTAGCCTTCCGATTGTCGAATGACCTGAAGCGGATTTCCTGCAACAAAGCTGCCCGCTTCCACATCACGATGCACCACGGATCCTGCACCGACAATTGCTCCATCACCGATAGTTACTCCAGGCAAAATGGTCGTATTGGCCCCAATCATAACATTTGATCCGATGCGCACATCACCTAGGCGGTACTCTTTTATCAAATATTCATGCGCTAGAATCGTCGTGTTGTAGCCGATAATCGTGTTGCTGCCCACAGAAATTTTCTCAGGGAAGAAGACATCTACCATGACCATCAGGGCAAAAGCCGTGTTCTCCCCAATCTTCATCCCGAGCAGACGGCGGTAGATCCAATTTTTCATGGGAAGCGAAGGGCAATAGCGGGCGATTTGTATACATATGAAATTGCTCACTGACCGCCACTTGCTTACTGTACGGTATATTTGCCACAGCGCATTTGGTCCTTCCACCGGGTACCGCTTCGTTTGCCGCAAGTTCCATCCCCCCGCTATCACATGATACAAGCCCGTTTCATTTTAATTGCATCCTCTTTGTATATTGGAGCCAGGCCGGATCCCCCCCTGTCCTGACTCTTCCCATCCCCAAGGATACATGACCTTCTTTTCCCTGGAAATCCGCTACATTATACTCTGTCCTTTATGCCTGCGATAGACAACAAATCCTGCATCTCCTGAAGCATATAATTCGGAGCGAAGCTGTTCAGGAACTCCTCGCCCTTTAGGGACCAGGCTACGCCTGCAGACAGCACACCCGCTCCCTGGGCGGACAAAATATCATAATGACTATCCCCCACCATTAAAGTGCTCTCCTTATCCGCGCCTAAAGCCTGAATCGCCTTCAGCACCGGTTCTGCAGCCGGCTTCGGACGCTCCACATCCTCTACCGTCACAATGACATCCATATACTTCTCAAGTCCGCACAGCTTCAAACCCATATCTGTCGTGCGTCGAACCTTGCTGGTTACTACGCCCAGTCGAATCCCATTGGCATGAAGCCTTCCGATGACCTCGCTCACGCCAGGAAACTCTCTGACCAGTTCATCATGCCGATTGACGTTATACCCCCGGTATTTATCAATTAAGTGATCCACATCCTCCAGCCCGGTAAAAAAATGCAGCTGCTCCCGAAGCGGCTTCCCCATATTCACCGCGATAAAATCACGGGTTAACGGCTTATCCGTTAAACCCTCCAGCGTATAAAGGAAGGTTTCGATAATAAGCTCATTCGTATCGACAATCGTACCGTCCAAATCAAACAATACTGTCTTTATCATGCTGCAAGCCCCTTTATCAAATTCAGTTTAGAACAGGCTTGTCTGAACAGCGGCAGCCGGCTTGAGGGAGATTTCCCTTACACCGGCTGCAGCTTGACAGGCAAGCCTTTTGGATTCGTTTATTCTGTTTTCTCGGACAAATTCATCGCATTCGGCTTGCTGTTGTGATCGTCGGAACCGGATTGTTCTTGAGCGGGCTTCTTCGAGGAGAGGACAGGATCGCTGTAGCGAGCATCGGCCCAGCCCTTCTCCCTGCGATACACCAGCCAGCACAATACACCGATGACAATCAGCAGCGCCAGCAGCTGCGAGATACGGACGTTTCCATACCCAGGGTCAAGCTCTCCCGCCTCGAACACCAGCAGCATCGGCGACCACAGCCCATGCATCAGTGTAGAAAGCCACTCCGGCGCGATAAAAGCAAGACTGTCGGTGCGAAGCCCTTCAATAAAGAAGCGCCCGATTGAATACCAGATGAAATAGCTGAAGAACAGCTCTCCTGCCCGCAAGAACGGACGGCGGCGCAGCCAAAACAACAGCAGCAGTCCGGCTAAATTCCATACCGACTCATACAGGAAAGCAGGATGATGGTACTCTCCTTGAATAAACATTTGATTCACAATAAAATCAGGCAGATGCAATGAATTACGCAAAAAAGACTCTTCCACCGGTCCGCCATACGCTTCCTGATTCATAAAGTTGCCCCAGCGGCCAATCATCTGGCCTACGATAAGGCCCGGTGCGCAAATATCCGCAATACGCCAGAAGCTGTACCCTTTAATACGGGTATAAATGACCGCGGCGATAATCGCGCCAATCAAAGCGCCATATATCGCGATACCACCGTGCCATATTTTAAAAATCTCCAGCAAGTTATCCTGGTAATCTTCCCATTTGAAAGCAACATAATAAAGCCGCGCGCCTATAATCGCGGAAGGAACACCAATCAGAACCAAATCCATAAAAAAGTCGGGGCTAATTCCAAAACGGCCTCCCTCACGTACAGCCAGGAACAGGCCCACCAGCGCCGCTGTCCCCAATATAATTCCATACCAATGTACTGTAAGCGGTCCGAGCGTAAACGCAATCGGATCGAGCGCAGTTTGCATGCCTAGCAGACTCCTTTCAGATCGTTATTCACAGCGAATGCGCCGCATATTTATTCGTAATCGTCCAAATCTCCTGAGAGCGACTCCGTCAGCTTGTTCGTAAATTGAAGCGCCGCATTATAGCCCATCCGCTTCAAGCGGTAGTTCATCGCCGCGACTTCAATAATGACTGCGAGATTTCGCCCCGGTCGAACAGGTATCGTGACAAGCGGCAAATCAGTGTCGATAATCCGGGTCAGCTCTTCATCCAAGCCAAGCCGATCGTACTCCCGATCCTGCTGCCAGGTTTCCAGCTTCACAACAACCGTAATTCGTTTCGAGCTCCGCACAGCTCCCGCACCGAACAGCGTCATGACATTAATAATGCCCACGCCGCGAATTTCGAGCAAATGCTTAATCAGCTCCGGCGCATTTCCATACAGCTGATTATCCGCCGTCTGCCGAATTTCCACAGCATCATCGGCAATCAGACGGTGCCCCCGCTTCACAAGCTCCAGAGCGGTCTCGCTTTTCCCGATGCCGCTGCCGCCGGTAATCAGAATGCCGACACCGTAAATCTCAACCAGAACACCGTGAATGGTCGTCGTAGGCGCTAGCTTGTCTTCGAGAAAACCAGTCAAGCGGCTTTGCAGAATCGTGGTAGCCAGTTGAGTACGCAATACCGGCACTCCATCCCGGTTAGCTTCTTCAATTAACTCATTTGGTACCGTCAGCCCGCGAGACACGACAATGCAAGGCGTAGCAGGATCACATAATACGCTCATTCGGGCCCGCTTATCCTCAGCCGACAAGGTTTCAAAGAACGTAAGCTCCGTTCGGCCCAAAATATGTATCCGCTCACGCGGGTGATAAGCGAAGTAACCGGCCATCTCCAGTCCAGGGCGGTACAAATCGGCAACCGTAATGTTGCGATTTAACCCTTCTTCTCCACATACCACTTCCAGTTTAAAATATGCTACCAAATCCGCGACTCTTGGTTTTCTCGGCATTTTCCTGCTCCTTTGCCCTCATATTCCCCATATGCCTCGCCAGGAGACTCTTCTTCGTCACCCTTAAAGGAAAACAAACTGTCTGGCAGCTAAATAAGAACCTCTCATGATTGCAGCGCTACCCAGTTCTTATGTAGTCCAATAAATGACTGTTCTTTACTCATCCTAAAGCAATTACTTTCACAAATCAACCGTCAATCCTATCGTCTATCCTTCCTATACTTCATAACCGGACGGCCCCAACAAAAGTAACCTGTTCCAGTATCCGAAAATACCGCGCAATACGACACATTCGATTGCAGCGGGCACATGCATGCGGTCAGAAAAAAAGGCCAGCTTTATCAGCTGGCCTTGGGGTATTCAAGAAAATACTAGCTTAACAAAATGTTTTCTTCCGTTGTTTTATCGAAGAATTGAACCTTGTTCAAGTCAAATGCAAGTTTCGCAGTTTGGCCTTCCTTGAAGCCTGCACGGCTGTCAACACGAGCAATCACTGTACCCGTGCCAAGACCGTTGATGTAGAGGAACATTTCATGGCCAAGGTTTTCAGCAACCTCAATGTTTGCCGATACGATAGTATCCGGGGAGCCTTCCAGGAATACCGGCTCATCATGAATATCTTCCGGACGAATACCGAGTACGATTTCTTTGCCAATATAGCCCTTTTCGCGAAGCAAAGTCGCTTTACCTGCAGCAACAGCAACATCTACGCCGCTTGCTTTGAAACGAACGTTACCGTTTTGCTCCGACAGTTGACCATGAATGAAGTTCATAGCCGGGGAACCGATAAAGCCTGCGACGAACATATTTTTCGGGAAGTTATAGATTTCCTCTGGCGTTGCGGCTTGTTGAATGATTCCTTTTTCCATAACGACGATACGGTCGCCCATGGTAATAGCTTCGGTTTGGTCATGCGTTACGTAAATAATTGTTGTACCCAAACGTTTGTGCAGCTTGCTGATTTCAGCACGCATGTGTACACGCAATTTAGCATCCAAGTTGGAGAGCGGTTCGTCCATCAGGAACACTTGCGGTTCACGGACGATAGCGCGGCCCAAGGCAACACGTTGACGCTGACCACCGGACAGTGCTTTCGGTTTACGGTCGAGCAAATGCTCAATATCAAGAATTTTCGCAGCTTCGCGAACACGTTTTTCGATGTCAGCTTTTTTAAATTTACGCAGTTTCAAACCAAACGCCATGTTTTGATATACGTTCATGTGCGGGTACAATGCGTAGGATTGGAATACCATGGCAATATCGCGATCTTTCGGTGCTACATCGTTCACAAGACGGTCGCCGATGTACAGTTCACCTTCCGTGATTTCTTCAAGACCTGCAATCATCCGCAGTGTAGTTGATTTACCACAGCCGGATGCGCCGACCAGAACAAGAAATTCTTTATCCTTGATGTCCAGATGAAAATCTTTAACAGTCGCTTCAGATGCGCCCGGATATTTCTTGACTACGTGGTTCAAACGTACACTTGCCATGAGTAGTTCCCCCTCAAAGAGCTTTAATTTATAGTCTTATATTAACCCAATACCGGGTTTGGTGACTATGCACAATCCGTACAAAAAAATTACTGCCTTTTCGTGACTTTGTACAATAGCAGGGCAATATTCACTAAAACCGCATGACGAAACGTGCGGACATCCAGTCCCGTCTCCTGCTTGAACTTGTCAAGCCTGTACAACAGCGTGTTGCGGTGAATATATAGGCGCTTTGCCGTTTCACTCACATTACAATCCAGCTCGAAGAAATATTCAAGCGTTGTAATTGTTTCCGTATCGAGCACGTGATCCACGCCTTTAAACACACTTTCTACAAACCGGGTCTTGTCCGCTTCGGCAAGCGGAATTAATATACGTTCCAAATGCAGCATCCATGGCAGGTGCACGTGGCTTCCCAAATGAAATTTACGGCCCAGTAGAACCGTCTCTCTCAGCTGAATTACCATAGACAACAAAGATTGTGCCGGCACAATCGGATATCCGACCGCAAGGTGGCATTCTCCAATCCCTTCGCTGCCCATCATCTCATACAATCCGGAAGCGATCGATTCCAGCACTTCCTCCATCGTCTCTTCCTCGGTCGTACGATCGCTGCTGAAGCTGTCGCGGATCATCTGCTCAGAGCATAATAAGAGCCATTCCTTTTCCTTTAACGGGATGAGAACGATATCCGAATCGAAAAAAGAGGCCAGCAGCTTCTTCAGCTCCTGATACGAGACCTTTCGCTGATCCGAGAAATCCCCATATAATAGAAGCGGGATTTTGGAAATGTATAAGGACATCTGATTAGAAAGTGTTTCCGGCATCTCTCCGCTTGTCATTCCCTGCGCAAGCTGCTGCTCAATCCAATTGCGAATATAAACCGCCTTGCGCTCATCCTCGGAGGCGGGTAGGCCAACCTTGGGCTCCTCTCCCCGCCACGATTGAAGAAGCAGCTTCATTAAGCCAATCTCGCTCTCCGTCCATCCGGCCGCGGCAGAGGCTAAGCAATGGATATAGATTCCTTCTATATTCAACAAGAACAATCTTTCATCCTCACGAAGCACTGTAAATGCCGTTTCCTGCTCCGTTCCCTCCGCTTCGCTAAGCCGTTTCCAATCGGATTGCGGCATAGTAAGCGGTCTCACCTGTTTGTGCAGCGCGTTTTCCAATTGAGATTTCATCCTGTCCCAGTTCATTCTGTCCGCCTCCGCTCTACCCATTGGTATCCTTCCATGATACTTTATTTTCGACAAAAGTAAAAACCCGGTCGATGGGTGACCGGGTCTTGGTATCTCATACACATCATTAATAATACATGCTGTTAGTTATTGCTGTAGGACAATTTCTAGGCTGGGAATAATAACGTGAATCCCAGCTTTCTGTCAACCTGGCTTCCGGTTCACTCTATCACTGTCTTCCATGCGGAGGGACGTTTTGGCTCTTCCCGAGTAAATATTCCTGATCCAGAGCCGATCGCAGCACGATACGTTCTGAAGCAGCGGATACCGCCGCTGCACCAACAATGCTTTCCCGCGGCCCAGCCGCATTCCTTCCGAGCGACCTTAAACCGTTGACCTACTTAATCATGCTACTTAATGACACCTACTTAATGACACGGCGGGCGGTCACATAATGATCCTTCCACCATTCCTTGCTGATGCTTGTATATTTAACGCCGCCCTCGCCATACGTATGAATCATTTGGCCATCGCCAACATACAGCCCTACATGTCCAATCCTGCTCCCCGAATCCGGCGTTGTAAAGAACACCAGGTCGCCAACCTTAAGATTGCTTTTGCTGACATAGCTTCCTTCCTTCGCCTGATCTCTGGACACACGGGGGAGCTTAATGTCATAGGCTGCAAAAATCGTCTTCATAAAAGAAGAACAGTCAAATGTCTTCGTTTGTCCATATTTAGCGCCGAAATCGTAAGGGGTTCCCAAATATTTGCGGGCCTCAAGCACAAGCTGAACGCGGAGCTGATCGTTGCTGGACAAAATACGTCGGCCGCCAATAAAGCTATCCTTGTAATCGTTAATTTTGGTCTTAATTACCTCATTGCTGGATTTGGAGGCGAGAACCATCTCACCGTTTCCTGCCGCGATGCCGGAGTAGGTCGGGTTGCTCTTGCTTCCGAAGAACAGCACATCTCCTGCTTTGATATCCGAAATTGTGCTGACCAGCGGTTTGTTTACTCCGTATTGATCATCCAGGCTTTTGGGAATCGTATACCCCAGCTGATCAAATATGTAGTATGTCAGCCCGGCTGCATCGAAACCGTTGCTTGGCGATGTCCCATATCCGGTGTATTCTTGTCCTACCAGTTTACGGGCCAGTGATGCCGCATCCATATCATCATTAGCGGCATAGGCCGAGCCTGCAATAGTACCAGTCAATGCAGCGGCAAGTACTGCCGACATGAGAAATGTGCGTCCAATCATTCGTTTCACTCTTGTTCCCTCCTGAGATAGTCTAAGTTGTCAGAGTTAGCAAAAGTTTGCTCGACAAGCTTAAGCTTACCATGGCAGGAGGCCACAATCATTGCAAAAAACATTCCTATACTAGGATTCTGATGGCAGCACAGCCAAATCTCCTAGCCCTCCCTTTTAGGTAAATGCTAACAAAATAACAAGAGACAACAAGGAGAAGAAGGCGCCAATCAAATATAAAAACGACACCGTTTGTGTTTGCGTCAGCCCCCACTGCATCAGGCTATGATGCGTATGAAGCTTATCCGCCCGATGAAGCCCCTGTCTTTTAAGAGCCCGCCGTGTAAATACAACAACTGTATCCATAATCGGTACGCCCAAGGCAAGCACCGGTACAAATAATGAAACGAGCGTCGCGCTTTTAAACGCCCCGTCCACCGCAAGAACCGCAAGGCTGTATCCGATAAAAATCGCTCCGGCATCCCCCATAAACACTTTGGCCGGATAAAAATTATACAACAGAAAAGCCGCACAAGCCCCGGCCAAAATCGCAGCCAGCACGGCACTGTCCGGTTGGCCTTTAATTAGAGCAGTAGCCAGCAAAGTAAAAGAAGATATCGTTGCAATTCCGGTAGCCAAACCGTCCAGGCCATCAATAAAATTAACCATATTCGTTAATGCGAACACCCAGAGCATTGTAGCGAGCCAGCTGAACCAGACGGGAAACAACAGCATCCCCCCACCGGACCAATCCGTAATCCCCTCAACTCGAATTCCAAAAGCCGCGGGAATCATGGAAGCGAGTGTATATATCAATATCCGCGGCCAAACAGGAAACTCCCTTTTTTTCGTTTTAAACCAATCATCCAAAAGTCCCGTCATGACTAACAGCGAGCCACCCAGTACTAACACCATACCAACCCGCGAAGTTCCATGAAAGAGTAAAACCGTCACCGCGCAGCCGATAAAAATAGCTAGTCCCCCCATGAGCGGAATCGGACGCGAATGAATTTTCCGGGCATTAGGCTGATCCACAAAGCTCAAGGAAACCGCCAGCCTCGTAATAATGGGAACCAAAACATAGACAAATCCGAACGCCGACACCAGTGCCGCAGCATACAGCAAAGCTCTTCCCCCTTTCTTACATTCTCAAGGGAATTGAATCCCTGATTGTCATGGAATAGGATTCCCTCTTCACGGGGCAGCCATTCTAAAAGCAGTAAATCCTCTTCTAAAAAAATTCGATACGCACATTCTGCCAGCCTCAGATGAACGTCATCTTTCTGCACGCAGCCACTGGAGTCTACAAAGCTCCCTCTCGACGAACACGGATTTCGTCAGGTTGTGGCGACTCCTCCAGTGAGTCTTGCCTCAACTCTCCGTTCGTGTACCTTGGCTCGTGCATTTGCCTCCAGCTTCCTTCAGATTCCATCTCGCGATGGACACCCTTCCTCTTGGCTAACGGTAGGCGTTCGCCAGCCCCCGTTCGGGACTTTCACCCTAGAGATGACGCCCATGCTGGGCGTACCCAATTGCCGGGCGTACCAAAAAAAAGCAGCACCAGCGGAATATTCCGCTGGTGCTGCTTTTCGTTGATGAGCCATGTAGGACTCGAACCTACGACACCCTGATTAAAAGTCAGGTGCTCTACCAACTGAGCTAATGGCTCATAAACAATGGTGGAGGCTGATGGATTCGAACCACCGAACTCGTCAGAGAACAGATTTACAGTCTGCTGCGTTTGGCCACTTCGCTAAGCCTCCATATAACATGGCTCGGGACGGAATCGAACCGCCGACACGAGGATTTTCAGTCCTCTGCTCTACCGACTGAGCTACCGAGCCAGGAAAAGAACAAAAAAAAAAGAAAGATGGCGGAACTGACGGGATTCGAACCCGCGGTCTCCTGCGTGACAGGCAGGCATGTTAGGCCTCTACACCACAGTTCCATATTGAATGAGTTCTTTCTTTTATTAAATGGTGGAGGCTGAGGGGATCGAACCCCCGACCCTCTGCTTGTAAGGCAGATGCTCTCCCGGCTGAGCTAAGCCTCCATCATGGTAGCGGCAGAGGGGATCGAACCCCCGACCTCACGGGTATGAACCGTACGCTCTAGCCAGCTGAGCTATGCCGCCATGGTAATTGCAATTGTGCTTGTGGCGGAGAGAGAGGGATTCGAACCCTCGCACCACTTACGCAGTCTAACCCCTTAGCAGAGGGTCCCCTTGAGCCACTTGGGTATCTCTCCATGTGTCACAATTGCGGATATTAATGAAGTTTCAAGGGATTCCTCCCTGAAAACTAGATACGAAACGTTCCATCCATCCATGTTTGGTTAGCTGATGTATCTTGGATAAGCCCTCGACCGATTAGTATTCGTCAGCTCCACACGTTACCGCGCTTCCACCCCGAACCTATCT
>NZ_JBBBNV010000029.1:0-50867 GCF_037137075.1 Paenibacillus sp. y28 | reverse complement strand
AGGCTCCATGTCAAGCTGCGGCTCAACAGTTTACTAGATTTAGTTTTCAAAGGTTACACTTTTTAATTGACAGTCTCTGCTTCGGCTTCTCCAGTGCTTCCGTTGTCGTTCGTTGTTCATTTGATTAAAGCGATTCTACAGGCGACTGCTTCTTTGCTTTAGGCCGTCTCTTGCTGCATTTGGAATTGCCGTACAGGGCCGATGACATCGATGGCCTTGTACTCTCTTTGCTTTGTCCCCAGCGTATGCACTATACGACGCGAAACCGGAATCCGCTGAAGAAACAGTCCCTCATCGCCTTATGTGGAAACAAGCTCCCCCTTCGTTGTTTGAACGTGGGGAGCTTGTTTTAGAGAAAAAATCTACCCGTTCACCAGTTTTCACACCAACGTAAGCCGGCTGCCCTGTACCGCAGCAGGCCATTCCCTGGCAATCAGATCATGGCCTGCTGCGGTCGGGTGTACGCCGTCCCAAATCCAGTACACCGCCTCAGCCCGTTCGCACGCCTGATTAAAAGCCGCCTGGAGTGGTACAAATACCGCATCATACTGTGCCGCAAGCTCCCGGATAGTGTGCTGGTACGCCCCGATCGGGCGAATGAAAAAAGCACAAACATAAACCCACCAGTTGTGGCTGGATTTATGTTTTGATTGTAAATCAACAATGAAAATTAACATAGCCTTCCACAAAGGAACCCGGCCGCTTATACACCGCCCCGCGGATGATGATCGATTCCCTTGTACGCCCGAATGAATTCCTGCACCTGCGTCTCATCCAGCGTGTCCAGCCGCAGCATCCGTCCCCAGGCCGTCAATGTAATCAGATTGGGCATGGTTTTGTACGGACTGACGAGCACATACTGCTTGTAGCCGCCGACAATTTCCTCCAGCTTGCCAATGGCAGCTTCATCAGCCTGCTGATTGTAATAAATGACGACCCCGGCATCCTCCAAATTATGAACCAGCAGCTCCTTCGGCAGCTCCTCCCGGTGCGCTCCCCACTCCGCAATGTAGGGCAGGTGCGGCCCGGATGTCGGCGGGTCTGTAGTATATGGCGTATGCGGGTCCGTCGCCTCCACCACATGGGTCTGGTCGGTCATGACCTCCAGCTTCTCCCCTGGCTGCGGCCCCCGGTACACAAGCACAAACACCGCCAGGCCCAAAATAACGAGCGCCCCGATCCCGCTCCAAATCAGCCGCCAAAATTTCCGCTTGCGCGCTTCCTCCCGTTTAAGCTCCGCCAGCCCCCGCTTGCGGTCTCTCTTGGCCTTTTCCTTTATGCTGGTATTCATCAAGCCTGCTTCCTTTCCCGCCTCGAATAGAACTACATAATGTAGTGTAAATAAGCAAAAAATTACAGCAGCGCCATCACAAACAGCACGGACAGCGCCGCCACAACATGCGCCGATACGACCAAAGGTCCAATCGGCAGCTTCATCGCACCCGGTTCCGCCTGCGGGTCCAAAATGCGGTGAATTCTATAATTTATAGATGTATCTGCAAACGAAGCGTAGGCGAACGGCATTTGGCGCGGCGTTCCGCGCTTCAGCAGCTTCAGCAGCGCCCCGCCCAATTCTGCCTCCGAGCCGAGCTCCTGCATCGCATAGCTGTCGGCGAGTATTTCTCTGGCGATTTTGTACTGCAGATGCAGCCATTTTAATACCGGCACATACCAGATGACAGCCGCAGCGAGCGACAGCAAAAAGGTTTTGAGCGGATCGCGGTAGCGCTGGTGAAACTGCTCGTGATACAGCACCGCAGCAAGCTCCCCTTCGTCCAATAGCCGCACCAGCCCGCTGGACACGACAATTTTGGGCTGAAGCAAGCCCATTGTCAGCGCAAGCGGCTCATCATGGCCAATAACAAGCACGCCGCCGTCACGCCCATACCGCTTGTTCAGCCGCCGCGTCAGCTCCTCGTCCCGGCTGCTGTTCAGCTTGCGCCAGGTCCTGCCCGATGCAAGAGCCTGCCGCACCATACCGGCCAGCAGCATCGCCATCGTATACACAATTAACCCGTTCAGCAGCAGGCCCAGCGGCCATAGCCCCCACATCTGCAGCAAACTGTGGCAAAATTGAAACAGATTCACCCCAAGGCTGGTCCCGAACAGGACATGCAGCGCATACAGGCCCATTTGCAAGAGCAGTATTCCCACCACCGCAACCGAAGCGATAAACACCGTTTTCGATCGTTTTTGCCACATGGTTCTACCGTTCCTTTTTCCATTGTTTAATTTTTTGCTCCAGCTTCTCCATCAGCGATGGATCAACATCCTCCAGAGCATCAAGCATATGGCTTACGACAAGCGGGCCGAACTCCTCCATCAGCTCGTGCGTAAGCTCCTTGGACTGCGTCTCAAGAAAATGATTTTTCGTAAGCTTCGGCCGGTACAGCGAGGTGCGGCCCTCCTGCTTTTTGGCCAGAATGCCCTTCTCCACCAGCCGGTTCATCACCGTCATCACCGTATTGAAGTTCATCGGCTTCTCCTGATCCTGCTCCAGCCGCTGCTGGACCTCTTTGATCGTCAGCGCCAGACCTTCGCTATGCCAAAGAACCTCCATAATTTTAGCTTCCAGCGGTCCGAAAAAGCGGTTCAAGCCGCTTTCGTGCACTTTGAAACGTTGAATTTTCATGTGTCAACACCACCTACACTACTAATTGTAGTGATATTGCTGCGCCAAGTCAACCGATCCCAGCCGGAAGCCTCGCTGCCTAAACCACCATTCAAGAATGAAGTTTAACCTTTCACGATTTGTTTCGTACCTATAGTAGCAGCATTTGAATTGTAACGCATGACAGGAAAAGGAGAACGTGGCCCAATGAATTCGATAATCAACCGGAAGAAGCTCGCCGCCGCCATCGCTGGTATGATTTGTATCGTTGGTTTACTCGTTGCCGGTTACGCCCTCTTTATCCGCGGAACCCCGGCGAGCCCTGATTTCATCGCTATCCGGTACATCAGCATAGCGGATGGAGCGCTTGCCGTCCGCGGCACAACCACAAGCAGCGCGGCAGGCTACAGCGGCTACACCTACCGCATAGAGGATCATCAGCTATTTATACAAATCAAGTACACCCGCACGGTAAGCTTATTTCATCCGACCGGGGATTTCAACATCTCCATTCGTGATCAGCTGGCAAGCATTCGCCAAGTATATGTTCAAGGCAAAGACACGGCCGACACCAAATTAATTTGGGAAAAATAAATAAAGCAGGGTAACCATACAGGCGCTTGGAGCCAGGCCAGACCGGGTTTCCGTCTGTGTCTGGGCCGTTTTCCCCTCCTGGGCCGAATGTATTGTACAAAACCGTCTTTCCGGCCGTGCCACATGGTACGGGGTCCGCTTCTGTTCACCCCCGGCTCCTTGTTATGCGCCCCGATTGAAATACATCCGAATGAAGTCCCTTCGAAAAAAAGCCGCCGAAAACATCCCGGCAGCCTGGGAATCCTATACTTTGTGGTCGACCGACCGCCGTCATGCAGCGAAACACCGCGCTGGGAGCTGCGCGCGGTGCTGCTCCTCTACTGCGCCAGACGAGTTAGGCTGGATTCAGCTCGAGCTGATCCTCTTCATCGCGGTTAAACGACTCGCGGTCGAATTCGCCTTCGGACTGGGCTACCAGCAGCGCCGATACCGTTGTTCCGGTAGCGTTGACAGCCGTACGGCCCATGTCTACAATCGCGTCGATAGCCAGTACAAGACCAATACCTTCAATGGGCAAGCCGATGGCGGTCAGCACGACGGTTGTCGAAATCGAAGCCGGCCCGGGAACCCCGGCGACGCCAATGGAGGAAATCATGCTCACCAGCACGATTAAAATGTACTCGGAGATGCTCAGCGGCACATTGTACACCCGCGCTACGAAAATCGCCACGACAGCCGGCCAAACCCCGCCGCAGCCGTTCATGTTCATCGTGGCTCCGAGTGGAGCCACGAAGCTTGCAATCCGCGGCGATACTCGCAGACGCTTCGTGATCACCTCCAAATTCACCGGCAGTGTTGCATAGCTGCTGCGCGTCGTAAAAGCAACGGCAATGGTCGGATATGCCTTGCGGAAAAACTTGATCGGATTGACCCGGGCCACGAAGGTCACCAGCCCGCCGAAGGTCACAACAAAATGAATGATCAGCGCCACATAAGTCGCCGCAATTAGCTTGACCAGCGGCAGCAGCGTTTCCAGCCCGTACTTGGCGGCCATGGCGCCAATCAAGGCATATACGCCATAGGGCGTCAGGCGGATAATATATTTGGTAACCTGGTTCATGACTTGAGCAAAGGAATCAATCACCTGCTTCACCGGCTGCACAGCCTCCGGCCTCTTAGTACCGACATGCACGATTGCAATCGCGACGAAAATCGAGAAGACAAGCACCGGCACGACCTTGCCGCCGGCCATATCACTGATTGGATTGGTTGGCACCAGGTCCAAAATAACCTGCGAGAACGTCGGAATATCGCGCGGCTTGTAGTTTTGCGGCACCGATTGAGCAATGCCGGAGCCCGGATCGAACGCCAGCGCAATCAGCAGGCCGATTAATGCAGCAATCCCGGTTGTGACGAGAAATAAACTGATCGTTTTAACCCCGATTTTGCGAAGCTGGCCGAGGTTTGAAATGGAGGTAATACTCGAAATCACGAGGACGGACACCAAGGGAATGACGAGCATTTTAATCAGGTTGACATAGATGGTGCCCAAGGTGCTTACGCTGGTTGCATCCAGCTTGAGACGGTTAAACACAATCCCGGCCACGAGCCCGAGACCAAGCGCCAGCAGGACGCGGTAGCCGAAGTTCACCCGTTTGCGGGCCAAGCCGTAAAGCACGGCAATGACGATCATGGAGACCACCAGACTCACCCAGTTGGTCTGAATCGCGTGGATCATATTGTTGTTCATGGTGAATACCCTTCTTTCCCGATTAATAAACTAGGAATTAATGCAGTGGTTTTATTCTACTCAGCCTTACATCTGCTGTCAAGTCATAATATCGTTTATAATTTTCCATTTTATACACGGAAGTACTAATAAAAACGCTTTCATTCCTGGCTGACATTGGCTTGCGGTGGCACGACAGGAATACCTTCGCACCACGTGAGCTCCCAACGCGCAATGCTTGCTGCATGACAATCCGTCGGTGGAGCCACAGGCTCTCGACACACCTTTATTCCGGCAAAAAAGGCTGCCCAGCAAGCACTGGACAACCCTCGCAATAAGAACAAGGTCCTGCGAACGAGCCGGACCCGCTTGTATATCCTTTCCATCCCCGCATCCATTCTACTTCTCTACTTCCGCCCTTTGGCAGCGGCCGTACAGCACCGATCGGCATAGTCTGTCGATGCAGCCCGTCCCGCGCGCGATCGTTACGCCAAGTAGTCGGTCGGATCGTAGGCGATGCAGGACTTCGCCGTCAAGGTTAAGCGCCTGGCGGCAGGCTCCCACCGGACCGGTCCGTCATACACATAGAACCATGTTTTTTGTACGGGCTGACCCGCCGGCTCCCGGAACACGAATACATTCAGCTCTTCCTTCAAACGGACGATTTCCTCGCCCATCGCTGCGGCCGACTCCGGCACCTCCACAGTAAAGACGAAGCCGCCCTGCTCCATCTGCTCGCACGTAAACACCAGCGGCATTTGCTTCGAATCAAGCAGCATCCGTCCGGTGACCGCGTGCTTTACGAGCAACGTTTCTTTCACCACCATCATCCTGCGCCCCCTTATCTACGGCAAATCAATCAGCATGAAAAATACAGCGCCGTCAGCGGAAAGCGTAAGCTCCGGCGTCTCGGTAATTCGCGCCGAATCCCGCACTGCCAGCGCTGCGTCCCCGTTGATAGTCAAACCGCCCTCAATGACGAACAGGTATGTCCTGCGCCCGGCCTCGGGCTGATAGGTCAGCTGTTCTCCCGCCGACAAGCGCGACAAATACAAGGTCATATCCTGCTGTATCGAGGCAACCTGCGGAGCCGCGGTGTGGGATACTATCGGAAGCAGCCGTCCCTGCAGCGCTTCCGTATCGAAGCGGCTGGTCATATAGGAAGGCGTCAAGCCGCGGGTATGAGGCATAAACCACATTTGCAGCAGACTCAGCTCCTCGGTTTCCGAAGAGTTATGCTCCGTATGAATAATGCCTGATCCCGCAGACATCCGCTGAATTTCGCCAAATCCCGTAACAGCCACGTTGCCGAGATTATCTTCATGCCGAAGCTCCCCTTTAAGCACAACCGAGACGATTTCCATATCCGCGTGCGGGTGCGCGCCGAAGCCTTTGCCCGGTGCAATCCAATCATCATTAAATACGCGCAGCGGGCCAAAGCCGTTCTGCTCGGGGTCCTGATAATCGGCAAACGGAAAACTGTAATTGCCGCGCAGCCAGCCGCGATCGAACGCGTACCGGGACGCAGCCGGAACCACTTGTATCATGCTTTCCCCTCCACTCCCTGTTTTCGTTATCCCCATCATAACAATCCGGGAGGCCTGCTAGCAACAGGAGCTCTGAAACATTTAGGAACAGGATGTCAAACAACATGCTTTCATACCAAAGCAAGCCCCTTACCCTCCGGATCGCTCGTCACCGTCATTCGATGATCGTGTGAATAACTCCATTCGAATTTAGAATTATCCACAATTCAGGCGATTTTGTCCACAACCGTTATCCACAGATGTGTATAAAATGTAGATTTGCCACGAAGCTGTCCCGTGGGCATCACGATAAGGCCGGTACTACCTGCCGAAACAGGTAGTACCGGCCTTCGAACCGTGCGGTTCTCCGGGTACGTGCGCGGTGTCTCTGGGCGGCTACTAGCCGGATCGGCGCAGGCCAGCGCGGGCTATCCCCAGCGCGGCCATACAGCCGTCGGCTCTCGTCGGGGGCTAGCGCCTCAGGACGGCGGCCAACCAGATTATCCGGCGCAGGCCAGCGCGGGCTATCCCCAGCGCGGCCATACAGCCGTCGGACTCTCGTCGGGGGCTAGCGCCTCGGGACGGCGGCCAACCAGATTATCCGGCGCAGGCCACCACGGGCTATCCCCAGCGCGGCCATACAGCCGTCGGCTTCCGCATAAGGCCTGTCCGCCTTGTTAAATCGTAGTCCGCAGGACGCAGCTGCTGCCGCCAGTTAAACAACGGAACAGTACAAATTGTGTTCCCGCAGGAGCCCCGTATTTGGCGTTCAGCGTGTTGGGCAAGAACGTATGCTCCGTTCCGGAAATGACGGTGCCGGATCTTGTCACGCAGAACACCACGAAGCTGCAGCTGCCCACATTTTGGATCAGATTGAAAATCGCCGCTTGTCCATTCAGCTGCGCGAGCGTATATGTCGCCCCGCAGGAGCCAAAGAAATCCCGGGTGGTGCTCGTCTGTGTCACGCGAACGACACGCATCTTCGGTGTTTTCACCGCGGACAGGTTGACTCGGCGTATGCCTGGGCTCTTCGCTTTCGCAGCCGGCTTCTTGGCCACCCCCTTTGCCTTGGACCGTGCGGCCCCTTTGGCAGCCTTCTTCACTGCTGCTTTTCCCGCTGTAGTCGGTTTGGAACATCTACATGCCATATGATTACCCCTTTCATCCGGTGATAGGGTATTCTATGAAACTATGAATCAGGTGGTGTGTACGTTTCGGTAGAGTTACCGCCGGCTTCCGGCTATCCCAATAAAAAAGCCGCCCGCGCGCAGCAGTTGCGCGAAGACGGCTTTGGGGAATACAGCTTGCAGGCTGACCGGGGACTCGTAAGCCCGGATTAGAAATCGAAATATTGCTCAGCGTTGTTGTAGCAGATGTTTTGAACAATGGAGCCCAGCAGCTCTTCATCGTTCGGGAACTCGCCATTCTCCACCCATTCACCGATCAGGTTGCACAGAATGCGGCGGAAATATTCGTGGCGCGTGTAGGACAGGAAGCTGCGGGAATCCGTCAGCATTCCGACAAAACGGCTCAGCAGACCAAGGTCAGCCAGCGCCTTCATTTGTGCGATCATGCCTTCTTTGGTATCGTTGAACCACCATGCCGAACCGAATTGAACCTTACCGGCAATGCCGCCGCCCTGGAAGCAGCCGATGATTGTGCCGATAATGTGGTTTTGATACGGATTGAGAGAGTACAAGATAGTTTTTGGCAGTGTATCGTCTTTGTCCAGCGCGGCCAGCAATTGTGCCAGAGGCTGTCCGATTGCGCTGTCATTGATGGAATCGAAGCCGGTATCCGGGCCCAGGTTCTCGAACTGGCGGATGTTGTTGTTGCGCGCCGCGTTGATGTGGTACTGCATCGCCCAGCCCAGCTCGTGATACAGCTTGCCAAGGAATACATACACATAGGTTTTGTACTGCTGTTCTTCATGCAGGCTGACCGAATCGCCCTTCAGCGCTTTGGCAAAAATCGCCGCTGCTTCTTCCTTCGTTGACTCTGCATAAGGAACATAGTCCAGCGCGTGGTCAGAGACACGACCGCCGACGGAGTGGAAGAACCGGACACGGGATTCGAAGGCCTGCAGGAATTCATCAAAGCTCGTAACGGCCTGACCGGAAACCTCAGCCAGCTTCGCTACCCATGGCAGGAATGTCGCACGGTTAATTTCCAGGCCTTTGTCCGGACGGAACGAAGGCAGCACCTTCACATTGAAGCTGGTATCTTCTTTAATTTTGATATGGTATTCCAGGGAATCGACCGGATCGTCGGTTGTACAAACGACACGCACGTTCGATTTGGTAATGAAATCACGGGCCCCGAAGCCTTCGCTATTCAGCTTGGCGTTTACTTTCTCCCAGATGACCGGAGCGGTTTTCTCGCTCAGCAGCTCTTCCACGTCGAAATAGCGCTGCAGCTCCAGATGGGACCAGTGGTACAGCGGGTTACCGATCGTTTCCGGTACTGCTTTGGCATAAGCAAGGAACTTGTCGTAGTCGCTTGCATCGCCGGTAACGAAGCTTTCCGGCACACCATTGGAGCGCATCGCTCTCCATTTGTAGTGGTCGCCGTACAGCCATACCTCGGTAATATTCTTGTATGTTTTGTTCTCATAAATTTCTTGCGGGCTCAAATGGCAGTGGTAATCGATAATCGGCATTTCTTTGGCGTAGTTGTGATACAGCTTAACAGCGGTTTCATTCGATAACAGGAAATTGTCGTCGAGGAACTTTTTCATGAGCACCTATTCCACCTTTGTTTGAAAAGTTTTGTTCACGTGAACAAACACGCTCTAATGTTCATGGTATACGTTTCCCGGCAGAATTACAACGTGAAAATTGTGAACGTGAACAAAAACAATCGCTGTGGTATACTACAAGCAGTATGCACCCGCTAATGCTTAACCAAGCAGGGGCAAATTTTAATTTCTTAGGGGGAACCGAAGTTGACTCAGAACTGGTCCGTTGTCCTGGCTGATTCCTTTATTCGCCAATATCCGCTCGTCTCCGATATGCCGTTTCAGAAGCGCCGCTGCTGGAACTATGAAAACGGCTGCATCCTGACCGCGCTGGAACGCGTATGGGCGGTTACCGCCGACAAACGTTATCTCGATTACATCAAAGAAAATAACGACTTGTTTATTCAAGAGGACGGAAGCATCGCGACCTACAGCCTGGAAGAATACAACGTGGACATGATTAATCAGGGCAAAACACTGTTTCTCCTGTATAAGGAAACCGGTGAAGAGAAATACCGCAAAGCCATCGAGCGCCTCGTCACACAGCTCAAGGGCCATCCCCGCACCAGCGAAGGCGGTCTGTGGCACAAAAAAATATATCCATTCCAAATGTGGCTGGACGGCGTCTACATGACGGCTCCGCTGCTGGCCCAATATGCCGAACTCACTAACGACAGCCATTGGTTCGATGATGTGGCGAACGAAATTATTCTTATGGAGCGCGTCTCCCGCGATCCGCGCACAGGCTTGCTGTACCACGGCTGGGATGAAAGCAAGGAGCAGGCTTGGGCGGACCCGGTCACCGGCTGCTCGCCGCACTTCTGGGGCCGGGCTATCGGCTGGTACGTCATGGCCATTGTCGACGTGCTGGACTTCCTGCCGGTTGACCATCCGAAGCGCGGCCTGATTATCGGCATTTTCCACCGTCTGGCGGAAGCGATTATCAAGGTGCAGGATCAGGAAAGCGGCATGTGGTGGCAGGTCATGGACCAGGCGGGACGCAAGGGCAACTATCTGGAGGCGTCCGCTTCGGCCATGTTCATCTGCGCACTGGCCAAGGGCGCACGCAAGGGCTACCTCGGCGGCAATGCGCTGGCGGCGGCACGCAAGGGCTTCGACGGCATGCTGGAGCGCTGCGTCCGCAAGGAAAGCGAAGGCGTGTACCATCTGGATCATATTTGCAGCGTAGCCGGACTCGGCGGCAACCCGTACCGGGACGGCTCGTACTTCTACTACATCAGCGAGCCGACGCGCGCTGACGATCCGAAGGGCTATGCACCGTTCGTCATGGCTTGCCTTGAAATTGAAGCTGCAGCTGCAGCCGGAAAATAAACGGATCGGCGCCGAGCAAGGCGCAGCCCGATAGCACATTATCCTCGAAATCCGTACCGTCTTCGTTCTGAAGATTGTACGGATTTTTATATGAAAACGGCTCTGTTTTTCCCTCAAGGCGCCCGCCCGGCTCCAACCTCCGCCGAGTTGACAGCGAATTGGCGCATCGATGAGGGAATACGGCGGTTTTTTATATACAGAAATGCGCTTTGATTCCAAATCCCCCCTCTATTCCATCCGCTTTCTCATACTTCTTTGCTAAGCTTGTTAATACATACTTTTGCCGGCCCCTCCCTGTGAATAAACTCGAAACACCATAGGATGATGCTGCCTTCAACTCCCGTTTTTTGACAATATTTTTTTCACGTGGAACATTTTTTTGTCGAACCTCCCTCCTTCATCACGAAAAATCGGAGGATTTGTCCACATAGTTATCAACAGCATTATCCACAATCGGTGCATAAGTTGTAGTCAGCATTCCCTTTTTCTCCGCCCGCCTGGTCCTTCAAAATGGTATAGACGATGCCGCGTTTGCGCTATCGCACGAAGATCCCGGCGCGGTTTGGTGTCGCATGACGGTCGTCGACCAGTGATAAGCATGTGGACCAGGTCACTTGACGGGGGCAGCCGCTTGAATTTACGATGAGCAGTCCGTTCACCAAGCCGCATATCGTACCGACCGCTAGATTAATCGGTATCGCCAGCTCCATCGGCACTCCCATCCGGTACAAATCAGCCATGATAACCGGGGATAACGCCACGATAGAAGCGACCGAAATATCGATCTCCCCCAAAATAATGACACAGGCCATCGGCCATACGATAAAGGCCTGATCCAGAAACGACATCGTCGCATCCCGCAAATTGTCCATATTCATGTAGTAGGGGGACAGCGCGGCGTTGATAACGTTGACAATGATAAAAATCAAAACCAGCATCCATTCCCATTGCAAAAAAAAGCTTTTCCACGAGAACGGCTTCGTTCTCCGCACCAGGCGCTTCTCCATGCTTAAATTCTCCTCCTCATCAGATGGCTGCGGTCCACGCCCCGCTTCACCAACGCATTCATCAGGACAGCGATGAGGATAATCGATCCTGGAATCGCAGTTTGCCAGAACGGGGAAACATTAATTAGCGGCAGTGCGTTGTTGAGGATACCCAGCAGCACGGTGCCGAGCACCAGACCGGATATTGTGCCCGATCCCCCTGCAATGCTGACGCCCCAAGAGCACACAGGCTGCGATGACGCTCAGCTCATAGCCCATTGCCGTATCCCCTTGGGCGGAAGCGAATTTGGACACCCACAGCACCCCGGCCAGACCGGATAGCCCGCCCATGATTGTGTACACCTACACCATCCACAGCACTCTGCCGTTGTTGATTCCGCTGATTTGCCCCGATTCCGGGTTGCTGCCGACCGCATAAATTTGGCGTCCCGTTCGGGTGTGGTTCAGAAAATAATAAAATAAGATGTAAATGACAATCGCGATGAACACCAGTGTATTCACGCCCAATATAGTGCCTGTGGCGATCGCCTTGAAGCTGTCCGGCATCTGATGGGCGCTCACCCATTTGCCCCGCTGACCATAAAGGTCAATCCCGGAAACACATTCATCATGCCCAGGGCTGCGATCATCGGCAGGCTCCGCATGCATTTCCTTCCACAGCACCCGCCTTGTGCCTTTCTCCACCTTTTCATGCCCCATAAAAATATTTTCCGTGACACCAAGATCCGGATAACACGTCACATGCTGATAAATGGCCGCGATCCCGAGCCGTTTTGCATCGTTGGGTCCGCGCAGCTCGACGCGCTGGCCTGCAATGTACATTTCCCCCTCATCCGGGGCACGAACCCCGGTAATCATTTGGATCAAGGTCGATTGCCCTGCTCCATTCTCCCCCATCAGCGCATGGATTTCCCCAGGCTTGAGCTCAAACCGGACGTTATCCAGCGCCTTCACACCCGGAAACGTCCTTGTAACCGCTCTCAACTCCAAAATCAATTCACTCATCCAATTCGGCTCCCATCTCCTGACGGACTCGTTACATTTATTCCGACCCTTTAAAGTTCACTTTTGTTTGTTTATGATTCTTTTGCGAGTATTCAATGCAATCGTTCATACTCCTTCTTTTCCAATTAAAATTATGTTTTTTTATTTTCTTTTATGTTCATTCCATAGCTTATTCGAACGTTTGAACTGGAAATTGTCTAAGCCTTACGAGACATTCCCGGTCTTGCTTCCGTTTAAGGGATACCGATCAAAGAGGCAGCAAGCGCATGTGGCCTTAACCTTAGCTAGGGATTATCGGGGGTGCAGGGGTTTCATTTCCGCACCGCGCGCAGCTCCCAGCGCGCGGTGTTTCGCTGCATGACGGCGGTCGGTCGACCACATATCCCGAAGCATCCGGTTTCTTTCCGTGAGGAGGCCATATTTTTGTGGCACAGGGAGAAGGAACGGCTGAAAAGAAGTTAGCCGGAGTAGAGCTAACAATAAGGCTGGAGCAGGGTAAACACAAACGGAAGGGAAAGCGAGGAGTAACGATGATCAAGCTTTGTTCAGGGGTCCTGGCCCTGATGCTGCTTGCGTCAGGAATTACCGGCTGCAGCAAGCCCAAGATTACAGAGGAACAGGCCAAGGCCGTTGTTAGTGAGCAGCATTTCAGGAACAGCGCCTTTGGTCCCATAACGATTGTCTCGATTACGCATAGCAACGAGGGATACGCTGTTAAATGGGAGCGTCCGAACAATTGTGAGGCCGGAACCAGCTATGTAGATGATAAGGAAGGGAAGGTACTCCGGGCGGAGGTATCGATCTGTTAATGAAAAGGGAAATTCCATTACTATGGAATCCGGGGTGCCGTTATTCAGAGGTGAGAGGTGATATAGTGCTCCCACCGGCGTCTGCCATTGTGCAATTCGGCCGAAAGGACGCGTTTTAAAGGGACCGCCCGATTGAGCGGCTTAGAAACCTGGTGGGTGCGAATATTTCTTCTTTTCAAATCGTGCACAGCTCCTAGCGCGTGCGGCGCCGTATGACGGTGGTCTGCCCTATGCCGCCCTGCGGCAGAAAATAAGGGGGAGCATGCCGCGGTCGACTGTCATTGAGCAGCCGACTTTATCCGTACCAAGAGCCCGGCAGCACAAAGCGAAGCACCGCGTGTCTAAAGGCTTGTCTCTCCTGATGCTCCGGAAGTCGCTGGTTTATCGTCGGTTTTTGGCCTCCATTTTTTCCAATTTGATTACGAGGGATTTCGTCAATATCGAACATAAACGAACAATTTTCGTGGTATTACTTCCCCCCTGATGCGACATACAGCAGCTTCTCCGGCGTCGCCTCCCCGCGGGTAAAGGTCTTCGCAGCTCTCCGTTGTACATGACCGAAATCCGGCCATGTGGTCGACCGACCGCCGTCATGCAGCGAAACACCGCGCGCTGGGAGCTGCGCGCGTGCGGAGTCGCGCATGCCCAGCATTTCCGGCAAATCGGACGAAATCATGATGATTGCAGCACCGGACAGCACCAGCTCGTTCAATAGGTTGTACATGTCCGTTTTGGATACGATGTCGATACCGCGTTCTCCTTGAAACGCTTGGATATATTGCGCATTTCCAAAAAATGATTCACCCGGGGTCCTCTTTTCCTCATAATGGGTCCTTTTCCGGCAGGGAGTTCCAGTTACTCCAGCTCGAAGGTCGTATACAGCTTGACCGCATGCTCAAAAAAATATTTTTTGTATTCCGGCGGCACCTGCTTGTTCGTAATGACTTTTTTGGCCATCGTCAAATCGCCCAGCTTCGCAAAACCAGTGCAGTTATACTTCGTATAATCGGCCGCTACGATAACCTCGCTCGAAATCTTCATAACCTCATGAATGACGAGCGCCTCCTCATAGCTCTGCACGGTGTAGCCGGAGTCGAAATTAACCCCCTTGACCCCGATAAACGCCTTATTGATAAAAATTCCGTTCAGCGCCTGCAGTGCAAAGCCTCCGGTCAAGGTTGAGCTGGAGGGCAGCAAATCCCCGCCCGTTACAATGACCTTAATCCCGGCGCGATCCCGCAGATGATAGGCCGTAACTAAATCATTGGTTACTACCGTCACCCGCTTATCCTTGATGTTGCGGGCAATTTCCAGGCACGTCGTGCCCGGGCCCAAATAAATGGCATCCCCGTTCTCGATCATATGGGAGCCGATTCTGCCAATCATCTGCTTCTCTTCGTCAGCCGAATCGTCCGGTTCCGGCTCAGGCGCAAGCGGCTGCAGCGGGTCGTTTTCCTTGAGTACCGCGCCGCCGTAAATTTTGACCAAATAGCCGCTTCTCTCCAGCTTATCCAGATCGCGGCGAATCGTCACCTCGGTGACATTGAACATCTCGCTCAGCTCAAACACATCCACCCGTTTGTCCCTGAGCAGCAGCTCCTTGATTTTGTTTAATCGCTCAATAGCAAACATATGCCAAAACTCCTTATACCGCACACCTGATGTCTAGTGAAAACCAGCGCACAACAGCGTCCGTTCGTTGTTTATTTGTTTATGATTATATCATATTTGTGTTTTATTGTGTTCACCAATGTTTCAAGAGCATGGACAAAAATGGAGGATCACGGGTAGCCGGAACGTCATAAATGAGCCAAAATGGGGAAAAAAGAGGGAGAAAGGAGCGGACGAGCTGAAGATGTCTGTTAAACCGGATGAAGTCCTGGAAGTTATATAGGAGTTATAGAAGTAATGGAAGTTATGGAAGTTATGGAGGTTATGGACGTTATAAAAGCTCCGCAAGATATCGAGGGTTAAGGTGTAGATAAAAAAAGGAAAAGAGTCCACGGAGCAGATGCAAAGCATGAAGCCTGTGGAGCCCGAATCTTCGCGGTGATAGATCGCGAAGACGGGGTATGGGCCCGGCTTGCCCACGTTGATAAATGCGCAGATCGGGGAAAAGCCCGCAGGTCTGCGCTGATAGAACGATTATCACGCAATGGCCCAACATACCTGCATTGTAGAACGCGCATACTGGGAGTGGGCCCGGCAAGCGGTCCAATCCCAGTATGCGCATATCAAGGGAAGGCCTGGCAGGCCGCCGGGCTATGTCTCTCTCCTTCGACGAATAAGCCTTTTTATACCGTCTGCCGCCAGGGACAATCCGTACGCTCCCGGTATCAGCAGTAGCGGCATTACGTCGAAACGGTAACGGGTTTGAATCTCAATTGCCAGATGGAGCAGCGCATAGCCAAGCAGCAGCAGGATCAGCAGCGCTTGGCCTTTCTCTTCCGCGCCCCGGTATAGGCATGCCAATAGGCCCAGCAGCCCGAAGGCTGCCATAAGCGTGTACATGACCCGCTCCAGCGCGATGAGCCGCATCTTCAAGCCCGGCTCCTCCATTCCCCATAAGCTCCACACCGGAGCCGCATCCTCCCCGCCCCACATCAGCACAAATTTGCGTCCGAGCAGCTCCAGCAGGGCCTCCTTATCCGCCATACGCTCTCGAATGATAGCTAATTCAGCTTCACTGCGCGCCTCTCCAAGCGGATAGCGAAGCACCTCCTGCTCATCCTCCCACGACCAGCCGCCGGTCGTCTCGGCGTTCAGGCCGGCCACCAGCTTCCAGTACGGCTCCGGATTCGACAGCTTGTACGGGGTAATTCCCCCCGCAATGAAAGCCCAGCTGACGAACTGCTGAACAAGCATGTAAATCACTATGACTCCGGCCAGCCGCAGCAGCACAAGCACACGGCCCCGGCGGGCCCAAGGGAGCAGCAGGAACACCACTGCATAGACGGCCAGCCCCGCAAGATAGAAGCCGCCCAGCGGCCGCACGATGTTCCCCAGGCCGAAAAGCAGTCCAATCAGTGCCCAGCTGTACCAATCCGCAAGCCGCCAATGCAGCACCGCATATAATCCGGCGGCAAACAAGAAGGTTGACAAATGCTGATTGGTCAGGACAGAGCACATGATGATATTGGGCACGTATATCGCAAGACAAAGCGCAGCGGCCCTGCCAGCCGCTTCGTTCAGCACCGTCCGGCCAATGCCGTACACAAGCAGCACCGTTCCTGTGCTGAGCGCCGCATTCCAGAGCTTCAGCGCCAGCAGCGACGGCCCGAACCACTTTACCATCACCGCCTGGGCCATAGCGAAGCCCAGCTGATAAATCCACCGGGAGAAATACGCATTTGTGCCGAAGCTGTAATCTCCTGCCGCCGCCTGCAGTGCCGCCTGATGCATATCCAGAAAATCCGAAACCGGCGGGGTATCCATAGACACAACCCATACATAGCGGAGGGCGGCCGCAAGCGCGAGCAGCAGCCCCAAATACACGATTCGGTTCATCCTCTCCGCCGCCGCCGCCGCAAGCACCAGCACTAGAGCTGAACCGCCCAGCAGAAGACTGGCCTTCTGCCAGCCAAGCCCGGACAGAAGAAAGCCCCCTGTGTTTTGGGCGGCAAACCAGAGCAGCAGGGCAAAGAAGACCGCTCCTGCAGACACAACGATACGATACGTTAGCTTACGCCCTGATTTATGCCCGCTTTTTGCGGCTCCGGCACGAATGTCTGCTTCGATCCTCATTCCGTTTCCCTCACCGTCTTCCATCCTTTTCCTGTTATATTGCACTGTCCCAATTATACCACGAACCCAAAAGAGCTGCGGCGGAGCGCCTTTCTCCTGCGCCCCTCTTGCCTCCCGCGAATAACAGCTTAAGGGATCGGCGCTGGATCTGGAATGTTTTGCAGGTGATGCCGAAATACTACCTATATCATCCCTTCACCGGCAAGGAGAGCAAAATGAAAACCATCAAACCGATTGTTTCAATTTACACTCAGGATTTGAAAAAGATTGTGACCAATTGGGCCGCAGCCATCATCCTGTCCGGCCTGGTTTGCCTGCCCTCGCTGTACGCCTGGTTCAACATATTGGCTTCCTGGGACCCCTATTCCAATACGGCAGGGCTCGCCATTGCGGTGGCCAGCAACGACGAGGGCGCTGAGATACGGGGCAAACCAGTCAATCTCGGCAATGAGATTATAGCATCCCTCCAGGATAATCATACTGTAGGCTGGACGTTTGTTCATGAGCGGGAAGCGATGGACGGCGTGCAGCATGGCGATTATTATGCAGCCATTGTAATCCCCGCCGATTTCTCGGCCCGAATTGCAACTGTTCTCTCGGATAACCCGCGAAAGGCCGAGATCGATTACTTTGTGAACGAGAAAATTAACGCCATTGCTCCGAAAATTACCGCCAAGGGGGCCAGCGGCATTTCCGATGAAGTCAGCCGCAGCTTTGTCAAAACCGCCAATGGCATTATTTTCAGCATGATGAACGAAATCGGGGTGGAGCTGGAGGCGGAGCTCCCAACGATTCAAAAGGTGCGCGACCTTATTTTTAAGCTGGAATCGTTGTTTCCGCAGATGAATGCAGCCGTAAACACCGGGCTCGATGAAATCGGGAGAACGAACGCTATTGTAGATCAAGCCCAGACCCATCTGCCGCTGGTTGCGGATTTGGCTCAAGCGGGGTCCGATGCGGCCGCCCGGCTGGAGGATTTGCTGGATCAAACGGACACGGCGCTGGATGCGATTTCCCCGGGCATGAAGCAGGATTTGCTGTATCTGCAGCAAGCGGCGGAGGCGACAGAGCAGCTAACCGTCATTTTACAGGGAGCCCGGTTCGTCCCGTCCTTGGCAAGCGCTGAGCTGGAACGGATGGACAGAAGGCTGAACGCGGCTTTGGGTGTAACCGGCCGCATGATGGCCCTGTTCGATCGGCTGCATGGCTTGACGGGGCTTAGCGGCACCGCTCCGGTGACGAGTAAGCTGCAGCAGGTGGAAAACAATCTCCAGCAGCAGGAGCTGCTTGTCAGCCAAATCAAGCAGGCCGTTGATAAGGGTCAACAACCGGCCGATCAGTTAATCGCCAGCTTAAATCAGCTGAGCAAGGACACCTCCGCCCGGATCAGCGATCTGCTGAACCGGTATGACAGCGAGATTCAGCCGGAGGTGCAGCAGGGAATCGACCGGGCGAAGCAAGCATCGCGAAAAGCCCACACCCTGATGGATGAAGCAGCCCGGAGCATTCCTGATGTGAAGCAGGTGCTGGACAATGCCTCTTCCGGGCTAGCTGCGGGCAAGCAGGAGCTGGAGCGGATTCGTGAGAACCTCCCTGCGGTGGAGGCCAAGATCCACCGTCTTGCCGAGCGCATTCGCGCCTTTGAACAGGAAGACAGCTTAAATGAAATCATTGACCTGCTCAAAAATGATGCCCAGCGGGAAAGCGAATTTTTTGCCGAGCCTGTTGTAGTGAAAGAAAACAAGCTATTTCCAATTCCGAATTACGGGTCGGGCATGTCGCCCTTTTTTACCACCTTGTCGCTGTGGGTCGGAGCGCTGCTGCTCGTCTCCCTGCTGTCGGTTGAGGTTCATCACCCCGGATCGAATTATCGGAGCTATCAAGTCTACTTCGGCCGGTATATGACCTTCGCTACATTAGCTGTTCTGCAATCGGTGCTGTGCACCTTGGGGGATATTTACCTGCTCGGCACCTTTGTTGCGGAAAAGCTGTGGTTTGTCCTGTTCGGCATGCTGCTGAGTGCTGTTTTTATGCTGGTGGTGTACACGCTCGTATCGGTATTCGGCAATGTAGGCAAAGCGATGGCCATCGTGCTGCTCGTGCTGCAGCTGGCCGGCTCCGGCGGAACGTTTCCGATTCAGCTGACACCGCCCTTTTTCCAGGCTGTCCATCCGTACCTGCCGTTTACCTATGCAATCAGCCTCATGCGTGAAGCGGTTGGCGGCATGCTGTGGGACATTGTGCTTCGGGATTTGCTGATGATGGGGATGTATGTGGGCCTTACACTGGTTATCGGGCTGGCGCTCAAAACATGGATCAATCAGAAATCGGCCCGGCTCGTCGAAAAGGCCAAGGAAAGCGGCCTCCTGCATTAGCCTCCCGCCACAAGAAGTCCGGTGAGAAACATAGCCGAAGAACCGAAGAACCGGGGGAGGTGGAGCAGGCCGATCCTGCCATTGCCCCGAAAAATAAAAAACCGGCCGGACAGCTTCTTCGCTGTCGAACCGGTTTTCTTCTGTTTATGCTCGTTCAGGCTTCCGGAATATGCCGGTTGGGCAACCGGTCGATTTCATACTGGCAAACAGCATGTCCAGCACCTGCATATTCCGGTGGGTCTCCTCCAGCGTAAACAGCGGCTGACGCCCCGCTATAATCGCATCGGCGAAATCCGCAACCTCCAGCGTATACCGATCCGACTCCTGGACCGCCACCTGGCGGCTGCCAGCCTCCGTGACCACAGTGATTGCGCCTTCGCTCCCTTGGAACGTGTCCGGCACCTCGATACGGCCCTTCGTGCCGATAATTTCCGAATTCATCTGGGCAAACGCGTTAAATCCGCTGTTAATCGAAGCAACGACGCCGCCCGGGTATTTCAGCAAGGCCGAGAACATCATATCGACGCCGTTCTCCATAACACTTTCGCTTACGCACGACTCTGGAAGCTGCCCATTCATGACCATGCCGACGAAATTGACCGGATACACGCCTACATCATAGAGCGATCCGCCCCCAAGCCCGGGCTGGACCTTAATCGTATTCGGCCGGTTCAGCAGGAACCGGAACGTAGACTGGATGTAGCGAACCTCTCCGATTTCACCGCTATCCAGCACTGCTTTGACCTGCCTGATCCGATCCGTATAACGGTACATGAACGCTTCCATGAGCAGAACCTTGTTCTCTTGTGCTGCCTGAATCATTTCTAGCGCATCTGCGGCGTCTAAGGCTATCGGCTTCTCGCACAGAACGTGCTTCCCTTTGCGGATCGCCTTCAATGCCCACTCCTTGTGCATCGAATTGGGCAGCGGGATATAAACCGCCTGCACCTCTGCGTCCTCCAGCAGCTCGTCATATCCGCTATACACGACAGGACAGCCAAAAAGCGCTTGGCATTCCTTGCGCTTCTCCGGGTCGCTGGACGCAACCGCGCGCAGCTCCGAGTTATGTGCAGCAGCAATTGCCGGAAGCACCGACGTTTTTGCAATCCGGGCATACCCAAGTACACCCCACTTGATGGTTGCCATTGTCCTTCACTCCCTACTTAATTCTATGCCAATCCAGACCATCGTTTCGTTATCATTATAATGAATGCTGTCCTTGCGGACAACACGCTCAGCTCCCTCCCGTCCACCTCTGCCCCGGCCGGTATGCCGCCTTCTTCAGGATGTACGGCCCGGACAATCTGCACTGCACCTGGGAACAGGAAAACAGTTGGTTATAAACAGCGGTGTCATTAGAACAGGTTTTTCCTAGAATTGGGGAATTGTTGAAGAAAGCGGCTTGATCGTTTCCGGTGCAGGCACAATAATGAGGGGGCGAACACTTCATTCACCTGGCAAAGGAGGACGATACCGTCGGCAGGAGAATGCTGTCTGTTTCCACCAATCCGAAGGAGGTCGATCCACGCTTTTAAGTATTGCAAGAAACTGTTTCATATTTGGTCGTGAATTTATCTAAAAGCAGGGGGAATTTTTTGTGAAGCCCATCTATCGGCAAATCAGCATTCTGCTATGCCTTGCTCTGGTTCTGACCTTGGTTATGGTCGTTCCGGCAGGAGCAGCTACCGTTTTCAGCGACGATTTCAATGACGGCGACGCATCTGGCTGGACCTCCACCTCGGGGACCTGGTCCGTCGTACAGGACAGCGGCTCCTATGTATATTACCAGTCCAGCACGAATGAAGGACGCGCTTCGGCAGGCAGCCAGTCCTGGACCAATTACAGCGTAGAGGCCAAGGTCAAGGTAGACAATTTCAATGGCTCCAACCGGACGTATGTGGCCGGACGCTATCAGGACGGCAATAACTTCTACGCCGCCTCGCTCTATAACAGCAGCGGCGGTACACTGGAAATCCGCAAGAAGGTCGGCGGCTCCACTACCACATTGGCCAGCAAATCATACGCGCTAGCGACAGGCACCTGGTACACCGTTAAGCTGGAAATGACCGGCTCAACGCTGAATATGTACGTCAACGGCACGCTTCAGCTGACGGCCACTGATTCCAGCCTGTCCTCCGGGGCTGTCGGCCTCGTCGCCTACAAGACGGTCAGCAAATTCGACGATTTGGTCGTCTCCGACAGCGCGACGGCAACACCGACCCCAACGCCGACGGCAACACCAACCGCAACGCCAACTGCGACGCCTACAGCTACACCGACTTCAACACCTTCAGCAGGCGCGCTCTATGTAGCGCCGAACGGCTCCGCCAGCAACCCGGGAACGCTTAGCAGCCCAACGACTCTGGCTGCCGCTCTGACCAATGTCAGCGCGGGGGGAACCATTTATATGCGCGGAGGCACGTACAGCTTTTCCGCTCCGGTGACCATTGAACGGACGAACAGCGGCAGCTCCACCAGCGCACGTAAAAATATCGTGGCCTACGGCAGTGAGAAGCCGGTTCTGGATTTCTCCGCGCAAGCCTTTGATTCCACACAGCGCGGTCTGCAAATTTTTGGCAGCTATTGGCTGGTAAAAGGCATTGAGGTGAAGGGCGCCGGAGATAACGGCATCTTCATTGGCGGCAACTACAACCGGATTGAAAATGTGGAAACCCACCATAACCGTGATAGCGGGCTGCAAATCAGCCGTTACTCCTCCTCCGCCGCCGTGAGTGAGTGGCCGAGCTACAACGAAATTATTAACGTATATTCCCATGACAACTTCGATCCGGATGACGGGGAGGATGCCGACGGCTTCGCCGCCAAGCTAACGGTTGGCCCGGGCAATGTGTTTGACGGCTGCATCGCCGCCTATAACACGGATGACGGCTGGGATCTGTATACCAAGAGCGACACCGGCGCGATCAGCCCTGTAACGATTCGCAACAGCATTTCCCATCATAACGGGCAAACCTCGGACGGCAACACGACCTCCAACAGTGACGGCAACGGGTTCAAGCTGGGCGGAGAGTCCATCTCCGTTAATCATATTGTCACGAACAGCATCGCCTACCAGAACAAGAAGCACGGCTTCACTTATAACAGCAATCCCGGCTCCATCGCCATGACCAACAATACGTCGTGGAGCAACGGAGGCAGTAACTTCGCCTTTGATTCCGGCACCCACCAGTTCAAAAACAACCTGTCTCTCGCAGGCGGGTCCAGCGACAAAACAAGCGGCACCGATGTGTCCGGCAGCAACGTCTGGTGGAAAAATAATGCCAGCACCAATGCAAACGGCCTCGTCGCCAGCAGTGCCGACTTTGTCAGCCTGACACCGAGCTTGACACGCAATTCCAGCGGCTATCCGGTGCTGGGCAACTTCCTTAAGCTGGCCTCCGGCAGTGACCTGAAAAGCGCAGGCACGCCAAGCGGCACTGATATCGGCGCGATCTTCAATTAGGCAGTTCCGGGTTAGGCCGAAGGTCTGCGCCGCACGTTCTCCCGGCGCTGCGATGCCCGCCGCCCTGGCGTGAGCCAGGCGCCTGGCCCAATCCCGCTGCATACCGGCCCCTATTCGCAAAGCAGCGTACACTACGGTGTACGCTCGCTTCTGCGGCAGGGGCTTTTTTCATGCTCCATGCATAGTGCGCTGCTAAGAGGAGATGCGCCTGGACGATCTGCTTCGGCAGCGATGCGCCCGTGGTGGATTCCTCCGTTTTTTACGTTTATCATATAGAAAGGGCGGCAATGCCAATCGATGACTGCCCTGTACAACTGGAAAAGGAGAATACCATTTTGAAAAACGTCATACTCTCCGCCGTACTAATGCTTGCTATCGCAACGTCCATATCGGCATGCGGCTCCAAGACTGAACCGGTCGGCAGCCATACAGTCAGCGAGAACCGTCAAGCCGGTACGGAGGGAACCACGGCCGGGGCCCCGACCTCCGGCAACAAGGAGACCACCGAAACAGCCTCCAGCACGCCGGCAGCCAACGCCCAACCGGGAAAAGACAGCGCCAAAAACGACGCGGGCAAAAACACTGCCGATGGAAGCACATCCGGCGGTACGAAGAACGGGGCCCAGCCTGCCAAAACGAGCAGCTCCGCCAAATTGTCGACGATTACCGATGCGGGCTCCATCGCGGCTGTCGTGAACAAGCAGCTGATGCTGCCGGAGGATTATGTACCGGCCGATTTGGTGTACCCCAATGTGAAATTCACCTTCGAGGAAAAAATCGAGAAACGGCAGATGCGGAAGGAAGCTGCGGCGGCTCTGGAGAAAATGTTTGCTGCCGCCAGTAAAGACGGAGTCCCGCTGGCCGGCGTGTCCGCCTACCGTTCGCATAAGAGACAGAAGGAGCTGTTCGAGTCCTACGTCCGGAAGGACGGAGAGGAAAAAGCGCGCACCTACAGCGCTTACCCCGGAACAAGCGAGCATGAAACCGGGCTGGCCATTGATGTGTCAGGAGCGGATGGCCGCTGTGCCGCTACGGAATGCTTCGCCGGAACAAAGGAAGCCAAGTGGCTCGCCGATCACGCGCATGAATATGGATTCATTATCCGGTATCCCAAAGGCAAGGAAGACATCACCGGCTATACTTATGAACCGTGGCATTTGCGGTATGTCGGGTTTGAAGCTGCCGCAGACATCCACAAGCGAGGAATTACCCTGGAGGAATACAAGCATGTAGTCGAAGTATCCGGCTCCAAGCAATAAACAGGCGGCAAGCCATACTTCCTAATAAAGCATTCAAGGCACACCCCGCACCGGACTAAAGCCCAGGCGGCGTGTGCCTTTTTGATTCAGAATCGCAGGTCAGCTAGTACGACTATTACGAATATTACGACAGCCATTCGCCACCCTCCGGTATAACAACCCGTTTCTGCAAGCCCTTCCCTTCCGCTGACAGGCGTTCGCGCTACAATTTTCCCGGTCCCGGACACGGTATAACGGCTTCCATAAGAAAGGCGGCCACACGTGTCAATGAGGCATGGCGGCAAACCGGATATCCTCAGTCCCCGTAGACTGCCTGTAAGGGATGTCCGTTGGAAGGCTGTTGTAACCGGACTTATGCGTCCTCGTTCGATGCGGGGGGCGACGGCTCCATTTCTACAGCTTCCACATAGGCAAGCAGCTGCTTGTGAATGTCCGCCATCAGTTGGCGGTGTACAGCGGTGCGCGCCTTGTCAGCAGAAGCATGCTGCTCCGCCCGTACCAGCAGCTGGAGCACATCATAGGAAGCATCGGAAATACCCAGCTTGCCCTTGACCCGTTCCCGGCGGAACGCCTCGCGTTCAGGGTCAAGCGGCTCGCCTAGCCGGGGGCCTCTATGACCGCGCTCAGGCAGGGTAGCCAGCTCGGCACGGCCCTCGATCGTGAGATGATATATTTTTTTGCCGCTTTCCTCCCGGGCAGACACAAGCCCATGGTCTTCCAGCAGCTGCAGGGTTGGATAAATCGAGCCTGCGCTCGGTACATAAACCCCGCCCGACTGCTCCTCCAGCGCCTTCATCATTTGGTAGCCATGCATCGGTTCAATAGCAAGCAGCTTCAGCAGCGCCCATCTGATGCCGCCGCGTCCGAAATACCGCTTGCCGCCCCTGTGATCCGCTTGCTCTTTACGTTCCATACTGTGGAAGCCGTTCTCCCGGCCCTCGGAGGAACCCCGTCCATGATGATCGCGCATCGGTAGAACACCTCTTTACTTTATTTAACGATATATCGTATTATTAGATTAACGATATATCGTTATTTTGTCAAACTATATTGACAATGATTATTATTATCAATTAATATGGGGACATAACCACTTTAACTAGTTGATGAAATGAGGCTGACCACCATGGAACTATCCCAACTCATTAAAGAACGCCGCTCAGTACATGTATTCCAGGACCGTCCGGTCTCCTTAGATCTCGTTAAAGAGCTGCTGGACACCTCCGTCTGGGTGCCTAATCACAGAATGACCCAGCCTTGGCGCTTCGTTATCCTGCATGGAGAAGGCAAAGCCAGGCTGGAGCCGGTAGCCCGCTCCAAAAACGGCCGGTTCGCCGGTGATCCCGAGAAGCAGGACCAGCTGGTCAAGAAATTAATGAGCATCCCGCTGTATTTAGCCGTTATTATGAAGGAGGACCCGAACCCCGCGACACGCGAGGAGGACTATGCGTCGGCGAGCTGCATCATCCACAATTTCAGCCTGCTCGCCTGGGAACAGGGTCTTGGGCTCGTATGGGAAACCTACGGTATTATGTATCAGGAGCAGTTCCGTGAAGCATTTGGTGTGAAGCCGGGTGAGAAAATCGTCGGCGTGCTCCACGTTGGCTACCCGGATAAAATTCCTGCCGCCCAGCCGCGCATCCCGGCAGCAGATCGGCTGACGGTTATTGACAGCTAAGCCGGCTTCCCCGCCGATTTTAGCCAACCGATAACGCCGGAGCTTACTCCCGCACCGCGCGCAGCTCCCAGCGCGGAGTGTTTCGCTGCATGACGGCGGTCGGTCGACCACATGTCCAAAGAGAGGCCCGATGCCTGCTCTAACACAAAAGAGAAGCGCCTCGCGGCATCCCCGCCATGACATTGCCTTTCAGAATGTCTGGACAACCGGACAAACAAAGCTATTTGGCCCTGTTTGTCCGATTGGGGATTACCGTTTTTGCGCTTCTCTTTTTCATTGGAGTCTTCCGGTATCAGGCGAGCCGCTCTTATAGCCCGACATAGATCATGCCCGGTCTGCTAAGCCGAATGGCGTAAGCGGCTCAAGGCTCAAGCCTTTGGCAGCCGGTTCGCCGCCGAGAAATAGTCCGGATCGGCGCCATCCGTGAAGCGAACCGCTTCCCCGGCCTGGGCGAAGTCATTCCCGACCACGAACAGCTCCGACGCTTCGGTGCCTGTCAGACGCAGAAACGTCCCTGTGCCTGCTTCCGCCCTGCACTGCTCCACTGTCAGCCCCCGGACGCGGTCCAGCTCTACGGCAGTCTCCCCGGCTTGAGCCGGCGCAGCCCTCAGTCCTGTCAGACGCAGTCCGTCCACCTGCTCCGCCTGGATCGCATGAGACCAGTGGGAATTGCGTTCCCCCTGCCATACGATTTCCATATCCTGAAGCGCAATATTACGGGCATGGCGGCAAAAAACGGCCGGAATTTCATGCGGGAACACACCGCGCTCCGACGGCTGGGTGTCGAACAGCCCGCCCGGAAATCCGCTTTTCTGCCGCATCGTATGCCGGATGCCGCGAATGGTGATGTTCTCAATAGCGCTCTCTTCCGAGCCCTCCATATAAATGCAGCCTTCACTCTCCGTCAAAATCTGCTCGAAGCGGATATTGCGGATCGTTCCCGGCGGAAGCTGCCCGCCCTTACGCCGCTCGGCTGTAATAAAGATCGGTTCCCCCTTGCCCCACCAGCGCAGCTCGCGCGACGTTTCCGTCTCATCGCTGAACAGGCGCGTTTCAATGACGAGGTTGGAGAACAGCATATTTTCTATGGTGGCTCCGTCCCGCACCCAAATCCCAATGCCGCGATTGGAGTTGCGAACCACGCAGTTCTGTACCACAACGTTCCGGATGTCGGCATGGGTTTCCGTACCGATTTTCACCGCACTGTCATGGGAATACAGCGTGCAGTTCGTTACAGTAATGTTCTCGCACGCGCCATAACGGGCTGCACTGGCCTTCGTTGCTTTAATGACGATGCAATCGTCCCCGGTCTCCACATGGCAGTTCGAAATATGCACGTCCTGGCAGCAGTCCGGATCAATTCCATCATTGTTCGGAGCCCGGTGCTGGCCCATAATTTTGATGCTCTCCACGTTAACCCGCTTGCAGCCGGTTAAATGAAGCCCCCAGGAGGATGCTCTCCACAGCGTCACATCACGGAACAGCACATCGCTGCAGCCTTCAAAGTCAATCAGCTTCGGCCGGAATGGCTTAATCGGCAGAAGCACATAGTCGTTTACCCCATCCTCCGGCTCCAAAAAATGCTCTCCACGGCCATCGATAGTTCCCGGCCCGGTAACGGACACCTTCTCCGCATGTCTGGCGCAGAGCAGCGCGCTGCCGCCTTGTCCCTCGCTGAGGAACGTTCCTTCCGGGGGAGCAAAGTCAGCCTCGTCCATACTGCTGACAATGCGTCCGGCCGCCTCCAGGTGCAGATTCACATACGATTTGAGCATCAAGGTACCGGACAGGAATTGTCCCTTCGGCACAATGACCTTCCCCCCGCCCTGCTCCGCACAATAGTCAATGGCGGCCTGGATACTCCGGGTATCCTTCGTTACGGCATCGCCCACCGCGCCGAAATCGCGAATGTTCACTATGGTCATAATCGTTCTCCTTTACTGGCTGCATTCGTTGTAGTAAACCCGTGTTTACTGGCTAAACAAGACACACACAAGCAGGGGCTCTTCAGGCAGCTTAAGCCTGGCTCTCTTCCGCACAGTCCCCGCAGTACAAGGTAAATATCGTTTCGACCGGCTTAAAGAACAGGTGCCCATCCTCCCAAGGCTGGAAGTGCAAATCCATCCGGGAATCCTCCCAATTCTCGGGCGTGCCGGATGTCGCCAGTTTTTTGGGCAGTACCGGCTCTTCGATGACCTTCGGAAACTCCTGATAGCCGAACATCAAATTCTCATGCATGGCGATAATCTCATATTTGTCCCCCAAAAAGGCGCGCTCCTCCTGCAGCTGATAATGGTAGTACACATAGCTGGCAATCATCTCCGGCTTCAAATGCGCCACCCGGCCTACACGCCGCTCCACCGGCGACTTGCGCAGCCAATGCTCCCGGCTGGCCGGCTCGTTGAAGTGGAACACATCCACCATCAGAATCCACTTTCGCTTCTCCGGCCGCCCCGGCCAATCCTCCAAATCGTGTCCGGCTGTGGAGAACAGCTCCTCCGGGGTCAGAGCCTCCCCAATACACTCATAATACAAAAAGACATTACGTTCCCAGCGAAACGCCCCGATTAACATGAGGTTCCCGTTGTGTATGTGCTGCTGAGGGGCAGGGTCTGACAACAGCTTCTGAACACCCGCTTCCTCCTGGCCGGGCTTCAGCTGTGCCCGGTAAATGAATCGCTTCATCTGCATTTGCTCCATTTCTCCATGATGTGGCAAGCCCTACCCCTATTGTTATCCGTTTCAGCCGGACAAGCAACCATACTTTTTTGCCCGGTTTGATTGTTCTTGCTTCGAAGCCATTTTCTGGTTAAATCCGGGCATATTGGGAATAATAACACAGCCTGATTACTTGAATCATGGAGGCAGCCACTACTCATGAAGCACGATACCTTTATTACACCGCGCCAGTTTACGATTATGGTCATTTTATTTACAATCGGATCTACTATTCTGATTCTTCCTGCCCCGCTGGCTTCCGAGGCCAAACAGGACGCTTGGCTTGTCGCTCTGGCAGGCGCAATCCTGGGGCTTCTGATCGGGCGTCTTTATACTGCTGTAGCTCTCTTACACCCGGGCCTCAGCTTCATTCAGCAAACAGAATTTATTCTCGGCAAGCCGATCGGTACACTGTTCAACCTTTCTTTTATTTTCATGTGCTATACTTCAAGCGCTGAGCTTGTTTATTATGTAAGCTCGTTCGTCCTGATCGAATGGATGCCGGATACACCCATACAATTCATACACCTGTTGTTCACTGGAGTTGTGATACTGGGTGTTTATCTTGGGCTGCCGACCATCGCCCGAGCGGCGGAAATCTTATTTCCCTGGTTTGTGCTGCTGTTTTCGATACTGGCTATCACGGTTGTCCCCCTCATTGATCTCAAGAACATCCAGCCGGTTTTTGAGGCCAGCCCCGCGCGATTTGCCGGATCCGTACTCCATTATTCCAGCATCCTGTCATTTCCGGGGATCGTGATGCTGATGGTGTATCCGATTGCGCTGAAGCAGCCTCAGCAAGCCCGATCCGCTATGGGCAAGGGTATTTTTCTGGGCGGCCTCGTGCTGGAGATTATTAGTCTCCTTACGATTCTGGCATTGGGACCGACGATAACAGCTATGAAGGTATACCCCAGCTACACACTGGCCCGAATCATCAACATCGGGGACTTCCTGCAGCGGATTGAAGCCATCATGGCGCTAATCTGGATTATCTCCTTATATTTCAGGACGGTGATGTATTTTTATGCATCCGTAAAGGGGGTCCTTGAACTCCTGAAGCTTTCCAGCTTCCGGCCGCTGGCTCTGCCGTCCTGGCTGCTGCTGGTTGACTTTTCGCTCATTGTCCACCCCAGCACCATCCATGCAGCAAGCTATGATTACTCCTGGATTCCGTTCATCCTCATGTATAGCATCGGGCTCCCGCTGCTGCTGCTGGGTGTCCATACGATCCGCAAAAAAATGAAAAGCCGGACACCGACTCCCTGATTGGCAGGGAGCTCCCCGTGCGCCGTATGGCGTTACATGGAAGGCCGCTCCCAGCGCGCGGTGTTTCGCTGCATGACGGCGGTCGGTCGACCACATGTCAACCCCATGCAGCGCCCGACGGGCTATCGCACGATTCACCGCCGCCTGTGGCACGATGCTGATTAGGGAAGCAGTGCAGCTTTTAGTTGTACAATGAAGTGTGTCATGAATAACAGTGGTAAAAAAAGGAAGCCCTCTGCGGTCTCGGCAGGCTTCCTTTTCCGGTTCGTTTTGGCGATACGCGCGTTGCGACACCGCGTGGCGGTCGGTCGAACCCCTTTCCCGTTATGTCGTTTGCAGCTTCGCGCCGCAATATTCGCAGGCCGCGCTTTCTCCGGATCGCAGCTGCGCTCCGGAGCCGCAGCCCGGGCATTCCACAGTTTGGAGCCCCCCTCGCGGGGGTTGTCCTGCCTTCTCCCTGGCGGGGGCGGCCTCCTGCCAGCTTGCATGACCCTCAGAGAAGGCCGCAGCCGTCTTGAAGCCGTCTGAATCGGCTTGCCCCTGAGAGCTTATGACAAGCTGGAACGTGCCCGGGTCAATTTGTCCCGCGGGCAGCAGTCCCAGGTGCATCATTCGGTATACATCCTGAATCACGGTTCTCCAGTGCTTGTTGACCGTATCTGCCAGCGCTTCAATGGAGCGAAGCCCGTTCCGCATGATCAGCTCCTGGTACCGGACATACCGCTTATTCAAATTTTTTCTCATTAGAGCCGCAATCCACAGCAGAAGCATGCCAGGCAGCGCCAGAACCACAAACAACAGGAAAAACGCAAATATTGGAGTGGGGCCGTCACCGTTGTTGTTTCCGGAGGCAGCAGCCCCAATAAGAAAAACCATAAACCCGCAGCTTAGCAGGTATAAACTGGCCCCAACCCGCAAATCACTGATTTTGAGGTGAGTATAGTGCCAGTGCTTGAAGAAGCGAATGACCACCATCAAGTAGGATACCGGAAACAACAATACAAACATTAAAAAGATAAGCATGTTACTAAAATACGGCTTATTGCCGTCCTGCATATTCCATTCCCTCCCCATGATGAACAGCCCCGTACAGGTTCGTGAAAATAGAGGCCCCTATGCCGCACCGCGAGCTTCGGTGATTCAATTTCCGCAGAAGCTCCTTGCTCTGTCCTTCATCCTTGGAAGTTCAGGAATACGGAATGACGGACCCGCAAAACTGGCACTCCTGCTGCTGGCCCGGCTTCAGCTGCACCTTGAACCCGCAGCCGTGGCATTCCACTGCTTTGGGAGGCTGCTGCGGCACGGTGCCGGACTGGCGAACCTCTGCTTCACCCGGGACCGGTCCGGTCTCTTCCTCGTCTTCCGCATACGAATGTTCATCTTGGCTCTGGAAAGCCTCCGGGCTTAATTGTATCCGGTTAGCAGCAGTATCCAGATAGGCGCCCGGGAGCAGCCCCAAATGAATCATCCGCTGCAGCTCATGAAGCACGGTCTCCGTTCCCCGGCTCACACTTTGCGCCAAATGTGGAATCGAAGTCACGCCTTCTTCATAGAGCATACGGCGATAGTGCTTAAACCGGGCATCCAGTTCATTACTAAGCATCTCGGCTCTCGCTCTGAAATATGTGCTGGGTATGAGCGCGAACACAATAAAAAATAAATAAACGCTGAACAGCGGCTCATTGCCCGCGATCAACTGGCCGAAATAGACGACGGACATGACCAGAAAAATATAAAACAGAAATTTGGCAAAAAAACGGCCATCCAAAATTCTCAAATGGGTGTAGCTTCGATGCTTGAGTACTCTGGCAATCATCAAAACAACAACCAGTGGAAAAAACACAAATAGAAAAAGAACGATCGTTCCATTGCTGATAAAGGGCTTATCATGCGGACCCAATCACTATACCCCCTTTATTTTAACAGCAGCAGCTGTCTGTTACGCTTGTTTAAATCACTGACGAGATCCCGCACCAGCCGGCGGGGATAATCGGCCTTCACCTCTGCCGCCTCATCAAGGAACCCCCGGATACACTTGTGCAGCTCGCCTGCCTGCCACAGCAGGTTTTCCTCCATCGAAGCCAGAGAAGGGTGCCCGACCGGATTGCTCAGTCGTACGTTTTCCTCCAAGTCGGCAATCATGTTCTGAAGCTCCTTCAATTCGGCATGATCGAGTCCGGCCAAATCCTCCTGTACGGAGTACAGCGTAAACTGCAGCTGCTTCATCAACTGAGTCTGATACTTGATTTCCTCTTCCTGATCTTCCGTATACTTGGTGACCATGGCTGCAACGACAACGCCAATCGCAGCAAGGCCAGCTGTCATAAGCTGAATATACAGATACGTCGTAACCGCAACGTCAAAAATAAACCAGAACAGCACCATGTCCGCCACAACAGCCGCGACGTATAGCACCAATACCGAGCCAATCGCCAAATAGCTCGGCACAATTCGCTGCACCTGTCTGGTGTGGCGGATCAAATACAGAGCATAGCTATAGGCCGCCAGCTCCGCCACCAGGGCGGAAGCAAGCGAAACCGACCAGTGTCCCTGGCTGACTAAAGGCCCGTTCAGCACCAGGAACAGCAGCAATGTCACCACCGCCACCAGGGCAAACATAACGGTCGCCAGACCAGAATACCGATATTTTGTCAACCTCTTCCCCTCCTTAGCTCAGCTTGTGCCCGCACTCCAGGCAAAATTTCTGGCCCGGCTTCACTTCGGTGCGGCATTGTCCGCAGTGCAAAACCGTGCTTGTTCCGCATTCAGAGCAAAATTTGGCCCCGGGGACAATGCTCATCCCGCACTGCCGGCAGGCTGTATTCAGCGCAGTTCCGCACGCAGCGCAGGTGACCGCATCCTTCGGATTATCCGTTTTGCAGCCCGGGCAAGGGTGATATGGATCGCCGCAGTGAGGGCAAAACTTGGAGTTGCGCGGGAATGGCATTTTGCAATTGCCGCAAGTCACGCTCTGCTCCTGCGGCGTGCCTGCCCGCCGGAATGAATGCCCGCAGCTATTGCAGAACTGGGCGTCCGGCCTATTCGCCGCCCGGCACGCGGGACACGCTCGCTGCTGGGGGGAGCTGTCCAGCTGGCCCACGAGCCGGACCATATGCTCACCGAAGCCCCCGCCAATGCTGAATCCCATACCCATGCCAATTCCTGCGTCCATCACCGATGATCCCGGGCCGTCGCTCCGGGCCGCTTCCTCCAGCGTATCAAAGGTTCTTTCCTGCTGGTACGTATAGCCGAGAATGTCCATTTCCGCCCGTTTGGCCAGCGCGTCCTTTAGCCTTTTGGTCGCTGAATCGTTCTCCGGAATATTAATGGACAGCACATTGAAATTGAGCAGCTTAATGCCATATTCTTCGAAAATCGGCGCTATCTGCTCTTCCATATGCACCGAAATATCGCCCACATAGGCATTGATATCCAGCATGCTGATCCGCTTATGTACGAGATACCCCGAAATGAGCTTATTGATGTTCATCAGCAGGACGCCGCTGAAAAACTTGTTCAAGGTCGCCGCATCGAACATCGGCAGCGTGCCGTTCAGCTTCAGCAAAAACTTGCGGGCGTTCTCGATTTGCACCCCGAACTGGCCAAATGCCCGCACTGAGATCGGCAGCTGGTATTTCGGGTCCTGCAATTGTATCGGAGATGGCGTGCCCCACTTAATATCCAGCGTGTGCACCTTATTAATGAACCAGACCTCTGCCGAAAACGGCGATTTACCGCCAAAGGGCAGATTCACGAGGGATGACAGCAGCGGAATATTTTGCGTCGCCAATGTGTGCCGCCCCGCTCCGAAGGAATCCAGCGCCTGTCCGCCCTTGAACAGGATAGCCTCCTGTGTTTCATGTACAATCAGCTGGGTCCACGTCCCCAGATCTTCCTTTGGATACTTCCATGCCAGAACCCCTGAAGGCCCGTCGTATTTAACTACATCGAGCAGTGCCAAGCCTACAACCCCTTCCCTAGACCTTTGAATCATATGGTTATATATGTTATTACGTAATTCTCGCTAATTCGACTCATGATTCAGGGCTTGCTGAACGATTCTTTTAACTGAAATTCAGGGCATCGATCCGACGATTTTCTGTGAAAGAGCTGCTTTCATACCGGGGATGCGATAGAACGTCATGACGGTTTTTGGGTAATCCCCTCCATATCAACGTCTATGCCTCTGCCCTCTGCAACGATTCTATCCTATTCTAGCATACCGGTCTCACCAAAAACTCATTTTTCATCCATACTCCGCTTCTTCATGCGGCCCGCAAGGATGCGTCTGGAGGCTATAAGAATGATGCAAAAGGCACGCTGTCTCTCTTGAGAGAAAGCGCGCCTTTTTTATTGAGTCATTTGGAGAGTAGTTAGATTAGCTCTGACTTCTGGAGCAGCCGCTGTACAATGGCAGCCACTTCAGCTCTGGTCATATTGGCCTCAGGCGCCATGAGCGCGGAGCTTCGGCCGGCGACTAGACCGCCTGTTACACAATCCGTCACGGCTTCATATGCCCAAGTTGCAATGTCTCCTTGATCCTGGTAAGCAGAAAGAACGCCGCTTACGCCAGTCAGCTTTTCCTTCAGTCCAGTAATCCGCATGGCTTTGGCGATAATAGTCATTGCTTCCTGGCGGGTAATCTTCTCCTCCGGCCGGAAGGTGCCATCCTCATACCCTGCAATCAACTGGTAGTCGAAGGCCGTTTGAACAACCTGTGCATACCAATCCTTCGCGGCTACGTCGGAGAACGGGGCATCGTGGTACGGATTCAGGCGAAGACCGAGGCCTCTTGCCAGAATGGCAGCAAACTCTGCACGGGTAATATCCCGATCAGGCTCAAAGCTGGCCGCGCCAACGCCCTCAATGACCATCCGGGAGCCCATATCATTGATAGCATTCTGCCCCCAATGACCGGCTGCATCTGCAAACTCCAATGGATGCCAAACAACGGAATAGGTACTATTAGTCAAGCTGTTAATGACTGCATAATACATGCCGTCCATGACTTCCACCTGGGTAGGAATATGGCGCACGGTTCCGTCCGCTTCAACTACGACACCCGTTGTAACTTTGTTCCGATCTACGCCTTCAGGAATAGCAATCATCCGCTGTACATAAACCTTATAGTCCGTAATCTCGATAGACATGTCCCCATATTTCGCATGGACTGTAAAGTCGATCGATGGCACCACGACCGTGAAATTCCCTGCCGCCGCGGCATCAGCTACTACTTTCAGCTTGTCCGCACCGGTCTCGGCAATACTAATCTGAAGCGTCACATCTTTCAGTTGATCTGCTCCAAGCTTCTCTGCCAGGCTTTGGATGTTAAGCTGCAACGACGGCACATTGTATGAAGCATCCGTTGTCCTCAATTCAAGCGAAGCTTGCTGCTGCTCCATCTTCTGAATCATTTCGCCATTCAGTTGGCCGATCAGTACATCCGACGGTTTGGTCATCATTACGGTAACAACCGCATCCTTGCCCTCGGCAGCCAGTTTGGCCTCAAGCTTCTGCTGATTCACGTCAATGGTGGTAACGGTGCGGCCATCGACATTTTTCACTGTGGCAGTACCTGCACTCTCGGCTTTGCCGTTGACGTAGACATTTACTCCACTATCCGTATTGGTGCCGCTTGTGGTGCTGCTTGAGCCACCCGATGAAGTGGATGACGAAGTCTCCGCCCGTTTGATCGTCACCGCATAGTACTTCGCGGTTACGCCGTCCTGGGCCGTTACCTTCACGTATACGGTTGTTGCTCTGCCTGCCGTCAGGGCGACGGTCGAAGCGCCTGTAATCTCCGCCGTGAAGCTGCTGTCCGTGTACAACTGGTAGGTTGCACCCGTTACCGTGGTTATATCGGCAAGAGCAAGCGTTGCTGTACCTTTCGTCACATTGACGGTCCATGTGATCGCCTTGTCCGCTGCGCTGCCGTCTCCGCCTCCTGCTGCTGCTGTCGTTTGTCCCGCAATACTCGTCAAACCTGCATCATTGCTCAGCGAAGGCAGGACCGCGAAGCTGACCGTGAAGTGTTGTGCCGTGAACGAAGCACCCGACACCGTTACCGTTGCCGTGTAGCTGCCCACCGCCAAGCCTGACTTCGGCGCTACGGTGAAGCTGTCGCTGCCTCCTGCCGCCAGATCGCTTACCTCTGTCTTCGACAAGGTAAAGTCACTGGCGTTGGTTCCGCTCAAGATTACCGTCAACTCACCTGTCGGACTGGTGCCCGTATTGCTCACCGTCACGCTGTATGCCGTCGGCCCGGTGTAACCGGTTGTTGCAGTACCAAAGCTGTGATTGCCCGTTTCACTCAACACAATGCTGTACGTCAATGTCTCTGCCCGGTTGATCGTTACCGCGTAGTACTTCGCGGTTACGCCGTCCTGGGCCGTTACCTTCACGTATACGGTCGTTCCCCCGCCTGCCGTCAGGTCGACGGTCGAAGCGCCTGTAATCTCCGCCGTGAAGCTGCTGTCCGTATACAACTGGTAGGTTGCGCCCGTTACTGTGGTTACATCGGCAAGAGCGAGCTTCGCGGTGCTGTTCGGCACATTGACGATCCATGTGATCGCCTTGTCCGCTGCGCTGCCGTCTCCGCCTCCTGCTGTTGCTGTTGTTTGTCCTGCTACGCCAGTCAACTCCGCTTTGTTTGCCGTGAATGACACGGCAATGGCTTCACCCGCCAGAGCTGTGCTGCTTGCCGCTGTCCGTACAAGGACCGTTTTGGCGCCCGCAAAGGTTGGTGCCTCAGCCGGGTCATAGCTGGTCCAGTTTACTCCGCCGTCTGTGGAATATTCCATCGATGCATCCGCACCTGCGAGAACATCCAGATCGTCATCTGCTGTGACCGTGGCAAGGACGAGCGGGTTTGAATACGTAATTAAATTTCGCATGACATTGTCCACGGTATCCGTAGCGCTGTTATGTGTCATCACAGCCCTGATCCGGTACGTATGATGCTGCTCCAGATTCAAGACAGCCACCCCCTGCTGTGTCCAGGTGATAGCTTGGCTGCTGACAGCTGTCCAGGAAGTCTCATTATCCCGCTGCACCTCGAAGCCTACGGAGGTGGCGGCCTGCAATGCATCTGCCGTACCTGTATCAGCAGCAAAAGACAGCTTCACAGATTGGGCGGTAAGCTCCGAGGCGAAGATCAGCGGAGACCGGTATCCGCCCATAACGGAATAATAGGAACCCGCCGTTCCTGCTTGCATCTTCACTTCATCGGTCTGATCCAAGGACACGCTGACATAATCCTGCATATTCGCGAGCTTAAGCTTTTCCCCCAAGATAAAGGCCACTTCGCTGTTGTCTACGGACATGCCGTTGACCGTCAGCTGGGTATTGGTCGAAAAGAAGGTCCAGGTCTTGGTAATGTCGATTCCACTTTCATTGTAATCGAGGTTATTGCCCTCAATGGTGAGGTTAATCGGATAGAACCCGATTACCGCAATTCCCGCGCTGGCATAGCCCTGTTGAGTCGTGCTGTCATAGCCGGTTATCGTGTTGGTAGTGATGGAACCGGTTCCTCCATAAATGTACATCGCGTATTCATACCCGTCGGATTGTCTGAGCCGAAGCGGATAATCCGTACCCCTGAAGGTATTCCCGGAAATCTCCACAGCTCCCCGGCGAACGGCAATCGCATTGCGGAAGGCGTTACTGCTGTCAAACAACGAATCCTTAATAACAGTAGACACAGCTCCCGGCTCGGCATGAATACCAAAGCTTTGGTTGTTTCCTGGAGTGGGGTTGTTGTGGAAGCCCTTCAGAGCTACATGATCAGCTTCCAACGAACCGCCTGTTTTGATATTGATAACTGCCAGAATACCGTCATCCGCATTGGTCGAGCCGTTTTTGTCCGTACCGTTCTGCAGGGTAACGTCCTTCAGCACCAGCTTGCTGCCGACTCCTTCCACCCGCAGGAAGGCTTGACCGGTCAGGTCATTGCCCGGCGGGTCCTTACTGACGATAACGCCCTCTGAACGAACCAATACGTCCGCAACGCCTAATCCGGCAATAATCGTTGCTCCATTCCCGTTAATGGTCAGTTCGCGGCTAATGGTTCCACCCGCTAAATCATAGACAGCTCCTGTTTGAAGGTTAATCGTATCTACATGGGCATTGGTCAGATAGTGCTTGAGCGAATAGGAGTCTGCCGCATTCACTTCTGATCGGATCTCGGTTGCGAAGCTCCATGCGGTGCTGCCGGTCAAACCGCTGCTGACAGACTGGCCCGACACAGCTGCAAAAGCGCCTGCATCCATCTCTACATAATATCCGGTACCGAACAATAGATCCTTGGACAGATCGATCGTTACGCCGGAGCCGTTCACGGTGACCCGCATGGTATCGGCCGCGTCAATCGTCTCCACCACACTGTCGTCTTCAGCCAGCTTCACCGTGATTTTCTTGCCGGATACGGCAGTTACCGATTCATTAAATTGAAGCTGCAAATCTGAATCCACAGCTGCAGCAGACGCGTTATGCGCAGGTGTGTAGACAGCACTCATCGGGCCGGCCACAAACTCGATATAGCCGCCGCTCAACCTGAAGTTATCTACGCTGTACACCCCGTCCAGCTTGATTTCCAGCTCTGCCTGGCCTGTGTCTCCATCGGTGTCCACATAAAGAACAGTTTCTACGGCTCCTGCCGCCACCTGAATGGAGCGAGCCGCCACGTTGGTGCCATCGCCTTCCGTTACACTGCCGCCGGTAAAGTCTACAACCAGCTGGCCGTCACTATAATGGACAGGAACGTCATAGAGGGTTCCCCCGTCATTGTAGCTGATGGTTCGGTCCGCTATGGTCCCGTAGTAACCGTTAACGGAACCGACATAGGGATTGCTCTGGCTATGGGCCACAAAACCGACCACATTAATGCGATCCCCCAACCCGAAGCCGCTGACTGCGCCCAGGTTCAAGCCGGTAGCGGCATACCCGATTGTGTCAGCTCCGTCAGCCAGCGCTATCGAGCTGTTGCCGGAAGGCGACCAGATGTCAATGTGGTTGCCGCTGAAGCTGTTGCCGGACACAGAATAAGGAGCGCCGGGCAGCACGTTTTCAAGGACAATACCCTCTGCAAAATCGCTAATTTCGTTATTGCGGACAATAACATTCGGACTGCTGACCAGATCCACGCCGGTATGTCCGTAGCCGATTCCATCATCCCAGGCATTGGACAAATAGCTGTCATACCATGGGAAAACCTTCGCACCAGTAATCTCATTGCTCTCAATCACGATTCCGTTGCCTGCTTCGTAAAGAATTATTCCCGAAGGATCGCCGAGGCCCGGATTAAAGTAAGATTCCTGTTGTCCCGGCTCAGGGATGACTAGACCAATACCGAGAATTTTGTTGCCCGATATGGTCCCCGTCGTTCCCCGTCTGTCGCCGTTGGCCGGGTCGCCGGAAGCATACGAGCTTCGGTCACTGGACGCAATCTGGATTCCGTTTCCTGTGCTGTACAGGGTTTGCCCATATCCTTGAATAGTATTATCGCGAATATCAACCGTCAAAGTGGGTCCCCAGGCCAAAATCCCCGTTTTTTGGAACTTGGTTATGGTGGAATTCTTCACCGTGACCGTATGTGCCCCGGCTCCATCTTTACTCTCAGCAAAAATACTCTCATTATGGTTCGCTCCGGAAGGCTGGTCAGCCGGCTCGTATCCAGCTGGAACAAACGCATTATGCTGGGTTGACAAGTCCCTGATTCCGGTTATCTTGACGGAATCAACCGTGGCCGTTGTATCAAGAACAGCGATACCATTGAAGCTATAATTATAAATCGGATTAGCAAGGGTGTAGTAGTATTCTATCTTGCCTTGATCGCGTCCATCGACGGTCAGGTTCTTTACCGTAACTTCACCGCTTGCCTTCACACCGATTACCGCATAAACCTTCTGCGCCTTCAGGTTCTTCCAATCACTGCTTTGCTGCAAATCAGCAGAATCCGGGGCTTCGATTACCGTTTGGTCCACACCGGCTCCCTGCAATGTGATAGCCTTCGTCACCGTCACCTGCTCCCGGAAGGTTCCGGCTCCGATAGCAACCGTATCGCCGTCAACAGCTGCGTCCACTGCTGCCTGCACCGTCTCGAAATCTGCGGCTGGCAGGGCTTGTCCGCTCAGTAGCTGAACCTTCGCAAGAACCACAACTGCCTGGGCATTGCTGAATGCGACCACGCGATTGCTTCCGTCCACCTCCGCTACTCCAACATGCTGTCCGTCGGCCGCAATAATTCGGTCTCCATCGGAGACGGCCGTCCATGCGCTGACGTCATCACCCAGATTCGGAGCGGAAACCGCATTCCCGTCAGTAGAGAGTATGTAACGGAACGTATGTGCCGGGTCCGAAGGTGCCCCCAGGCCGATGACTGTCTGACCATCATATGCCTGGCCAACGGCATCAGAGAAGGAAAGGCCACTAACCGCCGGCGCGGCCGACACCCCTGAAGGAGACAAGATAAACAATGGAACCAGCAATGCTAAAGAAAAAAATAAGGAAAGGGTCTTGCCCATTCGTATAGTCATTACTTTGTGAACCTCCCGTTTTGTATAAATGGAATCGACCTACTGCCCCAAAAAGCAGGCATTCGAAGCTTGCTATAAGACACGACATAAACCACGATCGGTTCATCCAAGGTATACCTAGGTATACCTCCATCGTGCAAAGCCGCCTCTGGGAACAAGCTTCTCCAGATCATTAAAGCCTACTCAGCAACACCCCCTCCCGTGATTGGCAGCCCTCATTGGTCGTAACAGCCATGCGATAGAAATCATAAGGGCTCTACATCTAAGCTTCTGAACCCTACATGTAAACCTCAAGATTACGGTAATGAGTTCGACATATTCTTCTTTTTTCCTCCATTATTCTCACATTTATTTGCACACGCCTTTTATTCGACAAGAAATGACGGATATAACCTTAGTCCCCGGATTTACTAGTCCAATATTCCTATTGTAACAGGAAGTTCGGAAGCGTCAACTACCGATCACTTCAACAAATATGAAAGGAAGCAACGTGGAGCAGCCCGTGCGTTTGGGACAAGCGTATTGGAGAGGGACTAGAACAGGAATTCCCGCAAAACAAAGGAATAAAGGACTGCCCCTAAGCTCTCTTAATGAAAGAGCAAGAGATAACCCCCGTATTCAAGCAAAGAAGCTTCCAAGTACCCTCGTTACAAAAGGGGCTCGGAAGCTTCTTGCGCTTTGTCATGTATTCCGGGGAAAACCGTACGCTCCTATATAAGCTCTGGGCAATCCCACCTGGCAGACAACTGTTTTAGTTGTTGTAGCCTTTGTCGACTTGGTTAATCATTTCGCCGGTGGAGATCAGCCCGCCGCCGGAGAGATACCAGTAGCCCGGATCCAAATAGACGATGTGGTTATTTTTGAAGGCGTTTGTCTCTTTAACCAGCTCATTCTCGACAATTCGCTTCGCTGCTTCCGAAGCCGTGCCGCCGACGGCAGCACCGCGGTCTACAACGAACAGATAATCCGGATTTTTCTCTGCAATGTACTCAAATGAGATGCTTTGTCCGTGTGTGGACACCTCGATGCTCTTGTCAACGGCCGGGACGCCCAGCACGTCATGGATTATTCCGAAACGGGAGCCTGGGCCATAAGCGCTGATTGCCCCGTCATTGGCCAAAATCACAAGGCCGTTTTTACCGTTGGCCGCTTTCGTTTTTACGCTGTTGATGGTCGTATCGATTTTAGCCAGCTCCGCATCAACCGCCGCTTCTTTGCTGAACATTTGGCCGATCATGTTCATGTTCGTTTTGAAGGAATTCAAGTAGTCCTTCGTATCCACGCCGATATAAATCGTCGGAGCCAGCTTGCTTAGCTCCGCGTAGGCGGCCGATTGGCGGCCGGAAATAAAGATGACGTCCGGTTGGATGTTGCTCAGCTTCTCATAATCGGGCTCTTGCAGACTGCCGACGTTTTGGTATTTGGCGTCTTTATATTTCGCCAAGTATTCCGGAACGTTCTTTTGCGGCACACCGGTTACTTCAATACCGAGCTTATCAAGTGTATCAAGCGCGCCAAAGTCAAAGGCGACAACCTTTTTCGGATTTTTCTTAACCTTGGCTTCCCCCAACTGATGCTTGAAGGTCAGCTCCCCATTCGCTGCAGGGCTGGATGCTGGAGATGCCGCCGGGCTTACGGCCGGAGCTGCACCTGAAGACGCACCGTTACCGCTTGAGCATGCAGCGGCGATGACGGCCATCATAACGACCAACAACAGCATAGACAACTTTTTCATTCGACTACCTCACTCCTAAGAAGTTTTATATTGGGTAAAGCATTACCACCATGTCCAAGCGCGTCAAAGCGAATGATACCGCTTGGCGCTTGATAAAACAGATTTCCAAACTAAGCAAAATAAATCCCGATTTTGTTGCCGTTGATGCTTTCAATTTGAATGTCCATCTCGTACAGCTCCTTCAGTACATCGCGGTCGATAATTTCATCGGTGGGTCCTTCCTTAATCACCCGGCCATGCTTGAGCGCGACGATGTAATCGGAATAACAGGAAGCAAAATTGATATCGTGAATGACGATAATGACAGTTTTACCCAGCTCATCCACCAGCCTCCGCAGCACCTTCATAATTTGCACGGAGTGCTTCATGTCCAGATTGTTCAGCGGCTCGTCCAGCAGAATATAATCTGTGTTCTGGGCGATAACCATGGAAATGAAGGCGCGCTGCTTTTGCCCGCCGCTCAGCTGGTCCAAATATTTATGCTGCATGTCCTCCAGCTCCATGTAGCGGATAGCCTCATCCACATGCACCCAGTCTTCCTTCGTCAGGTTGCCCTGTGAATAAGGAAAACGCCCGAAGGAAACCAGCTCCCTTACGGTCAGCCGGACATGAATATGGTTGGCTTGCTTCAGTATAGAAATCTTCTTCGCCAGATCGCTGCTCTTGGACTTGCTTACCTCCTGGCCGTCAATGGTGATTTCTCCGCTGTCTCTTGGAATGAGGCGGCTAATCATGGACAGCAGGGTGCTCTTTCCTGCGCCATTGGGACCGATAAAAGAAGTAATTTTCCCTTTGCGGATTCGGACGGAAACCTCCTCTACGACAAACTTGCTGCCGTACTTTTTCGAGACCTTCTTCACTTCTACCATTTCTTGTTCTCCCTCAACAGCAGATATAGGAAGTACACGCCGCCGGCGAAGTTAATAATGACGCTGACCGTCGTCGAGAAGGTGAACACCCTCTCAACCAGCAGCTGTCCGCCGACTAACGCGACAATACTAATCAGAATCGAACCGGTAATTAAATACGTATGCCGGTATGTGTTCAGGAACTGATAGGCGATATTGGCCACCAGCAGACCGAGGAACGTAATCGGGCCAACCAGCGCCGTAGATATCGAAATCAGAATTGCGACGACTATCAGCAGCCGTTTGACCACAAAATCATAAGGAACGCCGAGGTTCACCGCATGCTCTCTGCCGAGCGACAGGACATCCAAATATTTGACGAACCGGATAAAATACAGCGAAGTCAGCACCACCGCGATGCCCGCCATTGTTACCAGCTTGGTGTTGATATTGTTGAAGCTGGCGAACATTTTGCCTTGAACCACGAGGAATTCATTCGGATCGATTAGCACCTGCAAAAAGGTGGTAATGCTACCGAAGAACGTCCCCAAAATGATGCCAATCAGCAGCAGGAAGTAAATCGTATTGCCCTCCCGCTTAAACAGCACCTTGTACAGCAGTCCCGTGAACAGCCCCATCGCCGCGACGGAAATGATGAAGTTCACATTGGTATTGGCTGTGGTCAGATGCGCCGAGCCGAAGACGAACACCACGAACGTCTGCACAAGCATATACAACGAATCAAGCCCGATAATACTCGGCGTTAAAATCCGGTTGTTCGTGATCGTCTGGAAGACGACGGTCGAAAAGGCGATACAGGCTGCAGTCAGCACGATAGCAGCTATTTTGAGGCCCCTGCGCGGCAAAATATAGCCAATATTGCCGTTCAAATTAATGAGCAGGAAAAGGGCAATCAGAGCGACAGCCACCATCGCAAGGGAAGCAAGCTTTACATTGAGGTTCACTCTAGGATTCATATGCCTTTCTCCTCATCAACAAATAAGCGAAAATGCCGCTTCCGATAACGCCGACCGTCAGGCCGATCGGAATTTCGAACGGATAGATGATGATCCGTCCGAGGATATCGCAGAACAGAACAAAACCTGCGCCCAGCAGCGCGGTATGCGCCAGGTTATTTTTCAAATGATCGCCTCTGTAGATCGTCACGATGTTCGGGATAATCAGCCCGAGGAACGGAATAGCTCCTACGGTCAGCAGCACAACTGCGGTCACCATCGCGACAATCGTGAGCCCGAGATTCACCACCTGCTTGTATTTGAGGCCCAGGTTCGTGGCGAAATCCTCGCCCATCCCGGCCACCGTAAAGCGGTTGGCAAACAAGTACGCAAGGATGAGCAGCGGAATACTAATATATAAGAGCTCATATCTCCCCTTGATGGTCATGGAGAAGTCCCCTTGCAGCCAGGCGGAGATGTTCTGAATGAGATCGTACTTGTAGGCGAAAAAGGTCGTCAGCGAGCTGACGATGCTGCCGAACATCAGACCGACCAGCGGAATAAAGATCGCATCCTTGAACTTGATACGCTCCAAAATTTTCATAAAGATGAAGGTCCCTGCCAAAGCAAACACAAAGGCCACCAGCATTTTCTGCATCGGGGTAGCGGAGGCGAACAGCATTAAGGCCACCAAAACCCCGAGCTTGGCCGAATCCATCGTGCCCGCCGTAGTGGGGGAAACGAATTTATTTCTCGTCAGCTGCTGCATGATTAAACCGACAACGCTCATGCTGACTCCGGCAATCACAATACTGATCAGTCGGGGAATCCGGCTAATCAGCATCACCTGCACCTTATCCTCGCTTAAACGGAACACGTCGAGGGGCGAGATATTTTTGACACCGATGAACAAAGAGGCAACCGATAAAAGAATGAGCGCAATGAACAAATATCTTTTTTTCATGGCTTGTATGTATCTTCCTTCGCTGTAAACAGGTATCCTCAAAAATGATACTCATTATCAAGAATAATGATATTCATTCTCAAGAAGAAAACAATACAAACATTATAGCTCACATCGACACACTATTGTCAATACAACAAAAGCGGAACACACCGAAATGGACTGCAAATGTTGTCCATTTTGTTAACCCTTGCTGCGGTAAAGGCTGCCGCACCGGGGCTTTAGACGATATGAAAGCGAGTAGTTGCGACCATTCATGGGAAGGCTGGGAGGGGCGGCGGTATGAATATATGGAAGGCGATGAAACGGGATGATTTGGAACAGCTCGTATTTTGCCAGGACCGCGAGAGCGGGCTGCAGGCGGTGATTGCCCTGCACAGCACCCGTCTCGGACCGGCTCTAGGCGGCTGCCGGATGTGGGCATACCCTTCGGAAAAAGAAGCCGTCCGTGACGCAATTCGGCTGGCCCGGGCAATGTCCTACAAATGCGCCATTTCCGGTCTCCCGTACGGGGGAGGTAAAGCGGTGATTTGGAGCCAGCCCGACACGGACAGGAAAGCGCAAGCCCTTCGGATGCTGGGGCGGTTCATAGAGGGCCTGCATGGTCAATACATCAGCGGGCTGGATCTGGGCACCTCAGTAGCGGATATGGATATGATCAGGATGGAGACAAGCCATGTCACCGATACGTCAGGCTCTCTCGGGGCGACCAACGACTTCACGGCCGAGATGACGGCGTACGGCGTCATGCTCGGAATCCAGGCGGCCCTGAAGCAGCTGGACGGGTCAGACCGGCTTGCGCACCGTTCAATCACTATCCAGGGGCTGGGCAAGGTCGGCTATTTTCTGTGCCGTTACCTGTCCAAGGCCGGGGCGGAAATAACCGTCTGCGACATCGATCCAGGACGGGTCAAGCGTGTCATGGAGCAATTCGGCGCCCGCGCTGCTGCTGTCGAGCATATTTATGACACGTCATGCGATGTGTTTGCCCCCTGTGCCTTGGGCGGCATTCTGAATAGCCATACGATTCCCCGCCTTCGCTGCCGGGTTATCGCCGGAGCGGCCAACAATCAGCTCGCTGCCGGCAGATATGGCCACATGCTCCACAAGCTCGGGATTTTGTACGCCCCGGACTATGTCATTAACGCTGGCGGCATTATCGTGACGGCGGCCGAGCTCAACGGAGACAACGCCGCCATGGCCAAGAAGCAGGTAGAGCATATCCGCCATACCTTGTCCCTCGTCTTCCAATACGCACGGCTCCACCGCATTTCCTCCGCTGTCGCAGCGGATCGCTTAACCCGGCAGCGGCTTGGCCTGTAAACACAGCGATATCATCGCAGACTCTCCGGTATAAACGTATGAATTTCACCGTACTCATCTACTTGAAGAAATTCGGTTTAACGACCGTATTGTCGTAAAATTCATGGAAAATGCGCGTTGTTGCCGGGGATAGCGGCGGAAGCAGCCAGGTCCAGTCCCCCGTAATCGCGCGGTCGTTCTTCTGCTCCCGCGCTTCGAAATTCGCAAATTGCTGCGCCGCGGTATGATGGTCCACAATCATGACCCCGCGCTGCTTGAATGAATGCAGGACAGCCACATTCAGCTCGACCAGCGCCTTGTCCTTCCATAGAGATGCATCGCGCTTCGTATTGAGCCCCATAATTTCGGCAACCTTGGGCAGCATGTTGTAGCGCTGCTGATCCGCCAGGTTACGGGCCCCGATTTCCGTTCCCATGTACCAGCCGTTGAACGGGGCCGCCGTATAATCGATGCCCCCGATTTCCAGCCGCATATCCGATACCATTGGCACCGCATACCACTGCAGCTGCAGATCGGAGAAGCCCGGAAGCTCAGGATGGGTCAGCGGAACCTCCAGCACAAGCTGCTTCGGAATGTCAAACAGCTGCGGCGTCCGCTCGCCAATCTGAAGCGCCAGCGGAAGCACATCGAACGGAGTGCCCCTCCCCTCCCACCCCAGCTCCCGGCAGCGTACAGTGAAGGCCAGTGAAGCCGGATCGCCGATAATGCCTTGTCCGGTGTCATAGCCCGCATAGCGGATGAGCTGATGGTTGAGAATACGAAAGGCCGGCCCGTCGGGGCGAGCAGGCTTGAAGACGGTAATCGTCGGTATAATTTTGCCGCCGTTGGTCGCATAGTGGATATGATGAAACAGCGCCTCCGCCATTTCCTGTTCCGTACTAGCATGCCGGGCATCAATCACATGCAGCGACTCCCAGAACAGCCGTCCGATGCAGCGGTTGCTGTTGCGCCAGGCCAGCTTGGCGCCGTACTGCAGCTCCTCCGGCGTATGCTCATAGCAGCCGTCCCGGGCAACGTCCTGTCTGATTCCCTGCAAGCGGCGCTCCGCTTCCGCTTCGCTCTTCCCTAATTCGCGGTACGCCGTCGTGATAAACTGCGCCGCTTCTCCGATGAGTATGTCATGCTTCATTCCACAGCTTCTCCTGTCCATTGTCTATGGCTTCATTATAGTCAAGCCGCTGCCTTCCTTCCAAGCAAAAAAACTTTTCCAGAGGTCAAACAAAGGAAGAAGTATGTAGAATTTTTGAACTTCTTCTGGTAGACTGAAACAAAATTACCTACATTTTAATGTTGGAGGTTTTGCTATGAGTGCTGCAAGAATTTTAAAAGCCATTTGTGGAGTTCTGGAGCTTGTTCTAGGTATTCCGGTCCTTGGCGGGCTCATCGTCATGGGAATGTCTTATACGCCTCTAGTCGTCATGTTTGTGCTGCATCTCATTACACTCATTCTTTCCCTAAACAGCAAAGAGCCCTCTTACGGTCCGATCGTCGGTATTATTACATCCATTATCGCCTGGATTCCGTTTGTCGGCATGATCATGCATATCATCAGCGGCATTGTGCTGCTCATTAACTCGACACAACGCTCCGCGCACCGGTATTATTAATCCTCGTTGCCCAATACATGACGAATAGCCATCAAACAAGGTATACTAAGAGAGATGAATATATTTAAAGGGGTTTTGTTTCCATGTCGAGCGAAACGACGAACCAAGAGCAGCAGCAAGCTCCGGAAAGAAAAAAAGTGAGCCTGGCCGATGCGGTAAAGCAGAAGCTGGCCGCCAAGAACCAACAGCCTGCGAAAGGCAAGCAGTCCGCTTTTACAGGGGAATCCGTTCCCCAGATGAAAAGCCAGATTAACAAAAAACCGAACAATCAGCGCAAGCGTATGGGTGTCTAACCCGCAGCCTGCCTCATTCCAAGCAAGGCCTACAAGACCGTTCCCCTTCCAGATGGAGGGGGGACGGCCCTTTTTTTATTTCCGGAAAATCTCAAACTGTTTGTCAAAATGATGGTATGTTGTGTCCGGCCCGGCCTCGCATTCTCATCCCAGAACGTAAGCACCTTCTGAACGGGAGCCGCGGCACCTTTCTGCGGCGGGAACGGTAAGGCACAGGATGCCATCAGCCAGACAAAGCACAGCAGGAGCATACTTAGAAATGCACAGTTCAATGGCATCATGCCTCCTTTCTCCTCTCCTATTGTTCATCAGCATAAATGAGACTACTCCCTACGATGGAAATCATATTTCCGGACAAAAAAAGCGCAGCCGGGCACCTGAAATCCAGGTAACCGGCTGCTGCCGCTTGATCGTGAGGAGGAGGAGCTCCTGTTTTCCCTACTTGTGCTGGACGACGCCATGCCCGCCGAACTGATTTCTCAGGGCCGCCACCACTTTGCCGGAGAACGTGTCTTCTTGCATCGAACGGTACCGCATCATCAGCGACAATGCAATAATTGGCGCAGCGGTCTGGAATTCCAGTGCGGCTTCAACCGTCCATTTGCCTTCCCCCGAGGACTGCATAACCCCTTTGAGCGCCTCAAGCTTCGGGTCCTCCGAGAACGCATGCTGTGTTAAGTCCATCAGCCACGAGCGGATAACCGAGCCGTTGCTCCATACCCGGGCGACTTGCTCATAATCGAATGGGTACGGGCCCTTGTCCAAAATCTCAAAGCCCTCGGCAATCGACTGCATCATGCCGTACTCAATTCCGTTGTGAACCATCTTGAGGAAATGGCCGCTGCCGCTCGGACCTGCATACAAATAACCCTGATCCACACAAATCGAGTTAAAAAGCGGTTCGACCGTCTTGAATACGTCCAGTTCTCCCCCAATCATGGTACAAGCCCCATGACGCGCGCCCTCCATGCCGCCGCTGGTCCCCACGTCCAGAAAATGAAGACCGCGTTCCTTAAGCTGAGCCGCGCGCCGAACTGAATCCTTGTAATTGGAATTGCCGCCATCCATCAAAATATCACCGGCCGACAGCAATGGCGTCAGCTCGGCAATGACATTCTCCGTCAAAGCTCCGGAAGGAACCATCAGCCACAGCACCCGCGGACACTCCAGCTGTCCTACAAGCTCCGCCAAGGAATGCACCCCTGTACCGCCCGCAGCCGAGACGCCGGCCACTGCTTCCGCATTCACATCATAGGCGGCAACCTGATGCCCGTGCTCCATCATATTCATCGCCAGGTTCAACCCCATCTTGCCTAAACCGACCAAGCCCACTTTCATTAGAATCATCCTCCTGAAAAAATATTTCACCATGCCTTTATTATACGAAATATTTTTCCTTGTGCAATGGAATCTAATAAAAATTTTTTCATGAGCATAATATGCTATAATTTCAAATAAAAACGAAGGAAGAGGGTCTATGCCGACGAGCTGCTTGGGAAGAATTCGCCTGCATTATCCAAGGTTCAGCGATAAAGAGAAGCAAATCGCCAATTATATTCTAAAAAATCCCGAAAACATTATACACAGCACCATCAACGAGGTCGCCGAGGACCTGGGCGTAGCGGACGCCACCGTATTCCGCTTCTGCAAACGGATTGGCTACAAAGGCTACCAGGCCATGAAAATTTCTCTGGCCTCGGAAATCATGTCGCCGATGCAGCAAATTCACGAAGAAATTACCGAACAGGACAACGAAAAAAGCATCGCGGAAAAAATTTTCAAATCGAACATTCAAACCCTGGAAAATACGGCGTTTATTTTGGATGGAGAAGCCTTGGCGAAAGCCGTGGCCCTGCTGCTTCAAGCCGAACGTATTAACTTCTACGGTACCGGGGGATCCTCCGTTATCGCCATGGACGCCTTCCACAAATTCGTCCGTTCCGGCAAAGGCTGCTACGCCTTCATGGATTCCCACTTCCAGTTCATGTCGGCCTCCCAGCTGTCATCGAAGGATGTGGCCGTCCTGATCTCCCACTCGGGGACGAACAAGGACACGATCCGGATTATGAACCTGGCCATGGAAAGCGGCGCCCGGACGATTGGCATTACCAGCTTCCCGAAATCACCGATTAGCCAAAAGGTCGATGTCGCCCTGCACACCAGCTCCGTCGAAACCGAATATCGTTCCGAGGCGCTGGCTTCACGGATTGGCCAGCTCAGCCTCATCGACGCCCTGTACGCCAACGTCATGATCGCCGACAAAGCAAGCTCGACCCAATCCTTGGAGAAAATCCGCCGGGCGATTTCCGAGACGAGGATTTAGGGGGCCGTTGGTGTTTAGGGCACCATTCATTGAGGCGGATTTTCAAGCACTGGCAGGCTAACTACAGCCCTGGCGGTTTCTGCGGAATTTAGCCGTTACAGCGTTGTAATTCATTAATGGTCTGCTAATTAAATCGAAGCCAAATCAGAAGATAACCACTCCTTTGATAGGAGTGGCTTCTTGTTGATATAGGAAAGTTTATACCTTATGTTTACTAGAAGAAGATGCTTGGCTCAAAAACGCACCATAACGAATTGAAACAAATTGACTGGGCGTGGCGATTGGTAGCGTTTCTCAAATTACATTTACCGGTTGGATTACAATTGTTTTAATATGGTTGGTATCGTGAGTCCTGTTATAGTTCTTGCAGAATGCATCAACATTTGAAATGATTTTATCTTTATCATAGATAAACTGGACAGTTAAAAGTTCTCAAGCTTAAGAAGCTACAGACGTAGCGTCAAAATCAGCGTTATCCTGTTTGGAACGG
>NZ_JBBBNV010000028.1:6923-57329 GCF_037137075.1 Paenibacillus sp. y28 | reverse complement strand
TCGCTACAGCTCGTTGAGCTTATTTTTTCACTGCAACATTCCACTCGCTGGCTTATCCTCAGGGTGCGGAATGTGAGTTATAACCTTCCTTGATGGTAAATCATGTGAACACTATGACTGGATGGTAACTGCTACTTTTTATAGTGCATTACATTTAGTAGATGAAGCACTCCAAAAGAGAGGCAAAAGAGTAGATGACCATAAGCAAAGAAATCAACTGGTCATAGCAGATGGGGTGCTTGGACAAGAAATTGCAGATGCATACCGGTCCTTATTTAATGAAAGCATGGCCGCTCGTTATTTTTGTTTGCCCGTTACAAAAAACGAGCACAGGAAGCGCTAAAAATACTTTCTGCTATTGAGAATGAAATTGAATAGGTTACTACTAAGAATCTATGATGTAGATTCTTTTTGAACCTTTTGCTTATGATAAATTTAGTATTATCATCAAATACATATCATCCATTGAAGGCACTCCACCCGGGGTGTCTTATTTATGTACTCCGAGATGAAAGCATGGCAGAATTATGAGACCACAGTCCCGGTCTTCCATGCTGCTAATATACAATGGTTGTTCAAAGTCCATCCTGCAGATTTGCAGCAGACGCGCCAATAGCAGCAGCCGGAGACTCCGAATGGGTCGTTCGTGAGGCCCGTTTCGCTTTTAGATTCGTTAATCTTTTACGCCGGATGCTGAAAACTGATTTTTCTGTCATGATTTGTATGTTATAATAAATTCTAATAGGCGCTGTGATCATATCTCCGTAATGTGGGCACTTTGGAGATATAGGAGCGAGTAGTGCAACCGACTATGAAATCGTAGTCGGTTTTTCTGCGTTTAAGAATGCGTTTTCAGGTCAAAAAGCATATCGTCCCGATGAAAACAATATTTTGAAAATGTCGAAATTATGTTTATTTTGTCGATTGGATGCTTTATTTTATGTGTAAAGGATTGCAATGGTAAACCGTGATTTATTCATTTATTGGGAACGTGTTGCTATAGATCTGGAGGACGGGAACGGAAAACAGGCAATCGGAGCGGAAAGGGAGTACGCCAGAATGAGTAATGAACAAGATATTGAGAAATGTCCGTATCATGCGATGAAGGCTCTTTTTGGAAGCGATCATGCAAAGGAAGCGCCTCTGTCCGAGCTCAAGCTGGGTGATCAGCAGCCAGCGCCGGCGCCGGAAAAGCGGATTCTACTGGAAGGACAGTCCGAAGTGCTCGCCCAAATGCAGATGATTGGCTTAACGGAAAAGGATTTGGAGATGGTCTCCTGGCTGCGGCCTTATATTTCCTCTCAGATTGAACGGGTCACCACTTCCTTTTATGAATCTGTCAGCCACGTAGAATCCCTGCAAAAAATTATTACCGATCATAGCACTGTGGAACGGCTTCGTCTAACTTTGTCAAAGCATGTCATCGAAATGTTTAACGGACGCATTGATCAGGACTTTATTGACAAACGGCTGACGATTGCCGCCGTTCATCAGCGTATCGGGCTTTCACCCAAATGGTATATGGGCGCGTTCCAGAACCTTCAGAACACGCTTCTGGATATGGTACGGGAGCTGACCGGCCAGCATCCCGATACGGAGAAGCTGGGCCACGCAGTGACGAAGCTGCTTAATTTCGAGCAGCAGCTTGTGCTGGAAGCCTATGAAAACACGATTCAGCATCAGGCCGATCATGATGAGCTGACCGGGCTGCCGAACCGCAGGATGTTCAATCAGGTGCTGGGCCGGGTGATTGAAGCGAACCGGGACCAAGGAACCGGCTTTGCAGTCATGATGATGGATATTGACCGGTTCAAGATGATCAATGATTCGCTCGGACATACATACGGGGATATTTTTCTTAAGGAAATGAGCACGCGGATTATGGAAAATATTCAGGATCATCAAGTCACGCTGGCCCGGATGGGCGGCGACGAATTTACGCTTGTCTGCCACAGCAGCTATGACGAGAAGGAGCTTGTCCGGCTGGCGGAACGGATTATTTTCGCTATCGGGCAGCCGTACCGCTTGAAGGATAATGATTTCTATGTGACGGCGAGCATCGGAATTGCCTTATACCCGCAGCACGGGGAGGATACGGTGCAGCTGCTCAAAAATGCGGATACCGCGATGTATGAAGTGAAGAAGAGCGGCAAAAACGGGTTCCGCTTCTACAATCCGGAGCTGGATGTCCAGATTGTGGAGAAATTCGAGCTGGAAGGGTATTTAAGAAAAGCAGTGAAGCGCAATGAGCTGCTGCTCTATTATCAGCCCCAAATCCGTACAGGAGTAAACCAAATTATCGGCGTCGAGGCGTTAGTGCGCTGGAATCACCCGTTCAAGGGGATTTTGTCGCCGGGTGCGTTCATTCCGCTAGCGGAGGAGACCGGGCTCATTTATGAAATCGGCATCTGGGTGCTTCGCGAGGCCTGCACACAAATGCGCGCCTGGCACAAAGCCGGAGGACCGCGTATTCCGATTTCAGTGAATTTGTCCTCCCGGCAGTTTCATCAAGTGAGTATGGCAGAGGACATTCAGGCCATTCTGGAGGAGACGGGGCTGGCCCCGCAGTACCTGGAGCTGGAGATTACGGAGAGCATGATGATGGACGCCAACATCTCCACCGGGATTTTAAACAAATTAAGCGAATTGGGGGTCCGGATCAGCCTGGATGATTTCGGGGCGGGCTACAGCTCCTTCAGCTATTTGAAGCTGCTTCCGATTCATAAGCTCAAAATCGACCGTTCGTTTATTACGGATATTACGAATAACGAGAACGATAAAGCGATCGTCGCTACGATTATTTCCATGGCGAAGCATCTCAAGCTGGACGTCATTGCGGAAGGCATTGAGACGAAGGCGCAGCTGGATATTTTGACGGCCAATAAGTGCCAGGAAATTCAAGGCTATTACTTCAGTCGGCCGCTGCCCGCGGGTGAGCTGGAGAAGCTCTTATACGTTCCTTTTTCAGCTGAATGACAAAAAGCGGGTCTTCCGTATAGACAGTGGCCGGATAAGCCCGGCCTGCGCAGTTCCCGCCGCGTTCCTCCGATATCCGGATGGCACGCGGCTTTTTGCTGTTCGTCTGAACCAGCGGTTTTTGACAAAAAAGAATAAAAGAAAAATGATGTCACGGAGGTGTCTCCTTGTATAGAACAGGGCGCTTCCGTAACCGTTTCCCGCAATTCTTATGTTTTTTTTAACTCCTGTCCAAAAGGATGAAAATCTGCCCGCAAGCATGTATGATGGAGAGGATATGTATCTTTCGGGGGCTGCGACGTCTGCCGAACCATCTAAAGGAGAACCAACATGAACTCTGAGAAACCCCAAGGCGGTCCTCTGCTGACAGAGGGACCTATTGCCAAAACCCTGCTTATTTTTTCCCTGCCGATTCTGCTGGGAAATGTGCTGCAAACCTTAAACGGCTCGATTAACGCCATGTGGATCGGCAAATTTCTAGGTGAGACAGCCCTGGCGGCCACCTCGAATGCGAATATTATGATGTTTCTGCTGATTAGTGCGATATTCGGGATCGCGATGGCGGCAGTAATTCTGGTCGGACAGAACCTGGGCGCGCGAAGACCGGACGAAGCCAAGCGCGTGGTCGGCGCAAGCACTGTTTTTTTTGCTATCCTGGCCTGTATTGTCGGCATCATCGGTGTTGTATTTTCCCCGGCGATTTTGGCCTGGATGAATACACCCGCTGATGCCAAGGAGATGGCGGATGCGTATACACGCATTATTTTTGCCGGGATTCCGTTCATATTCGGCTTCAATCTGGTTATGGCTGTCCTGCGCGGTTCCGGTGACGCCAAAACGCCGTTTTATTTCCTGCTCTTGTCGGTCGTGCTCGACATTATTCTCAATCCGCTGCTGATTAAAGGCTACGGGCCGTTTCCGGAGATGGGCATTTCCGGCTCGGCGGTAGCTTCGTTTATCGCGAACCTGCTCAGCTTCGTGCTGTTAATCTGGTACTTGTACTGGAAAAGGTATTTTCTGCGCATCACCAGAGATGACCTGCATCTGCTGCGGCTTGACTGGGCTATTCTCCGCTCATTGATTCAAAAAGGCCTGCCGATGGGGCTGAATATGATTGTAGTTTCGGTGAGCAATCTCATTCTCATCAGCCTGGTCAATTCGTACGGATCGGAGGCGTCGGCCGCTTTCGGCATCGCGAACCAAATTTCCAGCTATGTGCAGATGCCGGCTATGGCTATCGGCGGGGCGGTAACCTCGATGGCTGCGCAAAATATCGGGGCGGGCAACTGGAGCCGGGTTAACCGGATTACGTGGACCGGCGTCGGCTTTAACGTGGTGTTGACGGGGCTGCTCGTGGTCATTCTGCACTGGTTTAACCGGGAAGCACTGGCGCTGTTCCTGCCGTCCACGGGGAAAGCCATCGACATCGGCGTGCATATTAACAACGTTACCTTATGGTCGTTTATTTTGTTTGGTGTGTTTACCGTCGTTGCCGGGGTGGTCCGATCTGCAGGATCGGTCATGGTGCCCTTGGCGGTCAGCTTCATCGCGCTGCTGGTGATACGGAATCCGGCGGCCAGCTTTTTTAGCAGCCATTACGGCTTTGATGCGATTTGGTGGAGCTTCCCGATTGGGTTTGCGGTCGCGGCTCTGTTGAATCTGCTGTATTACCGTTTCGGCAATTGGAGAAACGCCAAAATGATGGCCGGAAGCCCAAGCCGGGCATAACGGACAAGCACATAACCAAAAACATGATGAAACAGCTGTTTCCGGCCGGGACGGGGTGAAGCCTCATCCCGGCTTTTGCTGATCACGGGATATCTTTTTTCAATCCATTCCTAGGGATTTACAGGCGACCTGAAAAACGGTTTAATAGAGGTAGTTTCGAAAGCGATTACACCACAAGGGAATACCAAATTGAAGGAGGGGTACGAATGCTGTACCGCAGCTTTGGCAGTACAGGCTGGAACGTGTCCGCAATTGGGCTGGGCACCTGGAACATTGGCAATCAATGGGGGGAAATAGACGATACAACGGCATACGGGGTTATCCGTGCCTCGCTGGACACCGGGGTGAACCTGTTTGATACGGCAGAGTCGTACGGCATTCCGAACGGATTATCGGAGCAGCGTCTGGGCAGGGCGCTGGGCGGCGACCGGCACCGGTCGTATATCGTCTCCAAAATCGGGAATTTCGGCAAACGGACCGGACAGGGTGTGCCTCTGACGACGCCGGATATGATTCGGCTGTGCGCTCATGCGTCCCTGCACCGGCTGCGTACGGATTGGGTCGATGTTATGCTTTGCCACCTGGGCGGCATCGAGGACCCCTCTGTGTTTCTCGAAGGCTTCGAGCAGCTGAAGCAGGCCGGTGAAATCCGTGAATACGGCATCTCAACGAACAATCTGGAGGTGCTGCAGCGCTTTAATGCGCATGGCACATGCCGTGTCGTGGAGGTGGATTATTCCCTGCTGCACCGTGAGCCGGAGCAGCGGCTGCTGCCGTATTGCGAGGAGCATGGAATCGCCGTGCTGGTGCGCGGTCCGTTGTCCATGGGCCTGCTGTCCGGCAACTATTCGGCGGATACTGTATTTACGGACAGCGTCCGGGTCCGCTGGAATGAGGGCGGCGAAGCGCGCAAGGAGTTCGAGGAGCGGGTCGCGCTGCTGGGCCAGGTACAAGGCGCGCTTGACGAGGGCGAGGATTTGGCTGAGACTGCGCTGCGCTTCGTCATCTCACATCGGATGTCTCCGGTTGCGATTCCAGGCGCCAAGTCTCCGGCCCAAGCCGCGGCCAATGCCCGCGCGGGAGACCGGCTTTTGACCCGGGAGCAGCTGGAGCGGTTTGGCAAGTAAGAGGCAAGCCTAGCAGCCTCAGTATAAAACAAGGTTGTCAATATTTACCTCCCGTTGTACGATAGTGCGGGGGGTTTTTTGATGAGCGAAAAGAAGCAGGAGCTACAGGAGCGGGGGGACAAGCCGTCCGCCGTCAAGGAGGGAGCGTCCCGTTTAAAGGAAGGCTCTTCCGGGAGGAATGAAGAATCGTCTGCGAATACGGTGATATTGTTTTTGGCTATATCCTTTTTTATATTGACATTTTTTGCATTGTTCAGCGGTTTTTCTGATGTTCCTTTTCTTGTTTCATTCGCTTTTTCCGGGGTATTTTTTACACTGTATGATTACTTTGACCGTAGAGAGCTTAAACTGCTTTCCTTAGGTCTGGGCATTCTGTTTGTTATTACAATCCCGCAGCTTTTAAAAATGCAAACCGTGCGGGATTTTGTTCGTGAACAATTACAAGCGCTCGCGATTTATTCCGACGGAAATCTTATCATTAGTTCGGCTTCTATTGGTAATGCACTTACTATTGCCAGCTTAGCTTTAGTTTTGTACGGATTGTGGAAGAAAAATAAGGAATTGGAAAAAATTAAAATAGAGAATAAAGAACTAAGGAGTGAGATCAGTCAGGAAAAGGAATGGAACGAGCGGTTTCAGCAAATCGAACAGATTGAGGATGAGGAGGAGAAGCTGCAGGCTTTAACTGAAATCATTAATAGCCAAACGGAGTTTAATGTTCTAGGAAGGGCTCTTAGTCTACGCGCAGAGTTTTATAGGAGAAAAAAGGAATTTGACCTTGGACTCGCAGATGTGGAACAAATTATTAAATTAAAGCCTGATCATGCACAGGCTTATAATGCGAGAGCCATCATACTCAAACTAAAAGGAAACATGGAAGAAGCACTACGAGACTACCAAATGGCGATCAAATTAAAGCAGGACTTTGCGCAGGCTTATTATAATCGAGCTATTTTACTAAAATCACTGGGCAAATCTTCAGAAGCGCAGGAGGACTATACGAAAGCCATTCAATTAAAACCGGATTACGCTCAAGCCTACTATAACCGAGCTATTTTGTTAAAATCTACAGGCAAACTCTCTGAGGCAATAATGGATTATACTGAGGCTATCAAAATTAATTTGGGTTATTCGAAAGCCTATAATAATCGGGGAGTAGTCTTGAAAGAAATGGGGAAATTATCTGAAGCTCTAGTGGACTTTAATACGGCGATAAGATTAAACCCGAGTTATGCTAATGCATACTATAACCGCGCTATATTATTCGAACAACTAACCCAGCCTGCCAAAGCGCTGGACGATTACAAAAAGGCGGTTCAGTATAATCCGGATTATGAGGAGGAGCTGGGCCCGGTTATCGCGAAGCTCGAACAAGCCCAGGCACAGGCTGAAGCTGCGCCGGACTCTGACCCTGAAGAATAACCAAGCGTGCAAGGCTGCACAAGGAGTTTGTTCCTTGGGGCAGCCTTTTTGTGCTGCATTGAGCGTAGCTCCCCGGCGTGCGGTGTTTCTCTGCATGACCGACTAACCGGCCGCAGCTTTCCTCTACTGGAATATTCACCGTCCTACTAGTTGAAACGGGCATCGTTCACAAGGAGGAGGCCTATTTTTTCGGCAACAGGCTGTTCTCCTTGCTCATGTTGATGGGGAGCGGCTCCTCATCTGAGATGCAGGTCATCGTCGAACCGAAAAAAACTCACAGCTGGAACGCTGAAAATAGCTGATATCGCTGACGCCGGTCTGAATTACGATAAGATCTTCAGCAAAGCGGACGATGCCGCCTCCGGAGCTGACCACGTGGTCGTTCTCAAAAACACGGATAACCAGCTGGCGGTCAAGCGCCTCCTGGAAGTCGGCATCGGTCTGCAAGCGGCGGGTTTGGGCCATCGTGCTTCTTCTCCTCTCGTCCAAAACAGGATGAATATCATATTACACACAATATGGCGCAAAGGAAAGTCAGGGAGGCGAGTGCTTGCTCGCGCTGTGAAAAAAAGTGCAGCCTGCCCAAATGGCCGATTCTCGCGACAGCCCCGGCGGAGCGTTTCCCGCAAAGAGGCGCTAATGCTTTCATTCCGCGCCGGCAGGTGTGCTGTGCTTGTTCAGCACCTGCACGAATGCCTTCAGTACGGCCGACTGCCTCCGGTCCCGGTTGTAGGCGTAAAAAACGCTGCGGGCCATCTGATCGCGGGGGATGGGGCGGTACAGCAGCTCTCCGCGGCGTGCCTCCCGTTCAACGGAGAGTCTGGACACGAAGGAGACGCCGCTCCCCGCCATGACGATCTGCTTAATGGCTTCGATGGAATCCAGCTCCATCAAGGCATTCAGGACAACGCCGTTCGCCTCCGCCCAGTTGACAGTGAGGGCCCGTGTGTTCGATTCCGGACGATGGACGATAAACGGCTCCTCAGCCAAATGTCCGGCGGTCAGCTCAGGCAAACCCGCGAACCGGTGCCCGGGCGAGAAAATAACGACAAGCTCATCGGCACCAAGCGGTTCGACGCATAGCGGTTCCAGCTGGAACGGCTCAGAGGAGAAGATGCCGATGTCAATGTCGTGGTTCAGAAGCTGCTCTTTAATGACAGGGGCTGGTTTGACAGAGACTGTAATCGAAAGCTTGGGAAATGCCTTGGCGAAGCCGCTGATGACATCCGGGAGAATATAGGTGCCGGGCACGTAGCTGGCGCCGATGAGCAGCGCGCCCTTGCCCGGCCCCTGAAATTCTTTAACGACCCGCTCGGCTTCTCTCGACAAGGCGTTGATTTTGACGGCGTAATGATGAAACGCCATACCGGCCTCGGTGAGCTGTGTTTTGCCGGCGCGGAATTCAAACAACTGGACGCCAAGCTCCTGCTCCAGGCTTTTCATATGGAAGGAGATGGTCGGCTGCTTCAGCTCCAGGAGCTCTGCGACGGCGGTAATTTTCTTGTGCTTCTCCAGCAGCTCCACAATTTCCAGCTTCAGCAAATTTACGTTCACGGCTGCGCCTCCTGTAAGCAAACTAGTATATTGTTCCGTCATTAACGAAACTACGTTTCGACGCGACTTGCAGCTTACTTGCTGTTCTTCTCGCGGTCCGGAAATGAACGGTGCTTCAGGTTCGATCTACTAGGCTGACTTGGCTGCGGTTCTACTCCGGTTCCATTTATATTATAGATAAAATCTATAGGAATGAATAGATTCCATTGATAAATTTAACACCCGGTTTACGTTCGGATAACATGCCGCGGAAATTCAGCCTGTACACTAAAGTCAGTGAGGAAGAAGAAGCAAGCTGAATGAAGGGAAGAAGGTTGGGAGAATGGATATCGTGATCGGAGGTCTGGCGAAATCGTTTGGCCGCATGCAAGCGCTGAAGCCGACCAGCCTCACCATTCGGGCCGGGCGATTTACCACGCTGCTTGGTCCGTCCGGCTGCGGCAAAACGACGCTGCTGCGGATGATTGCAGGGCTGGAGACGCCGGATCAGGGGGAGATATGGGCAGGCAAGGAGTGTATCTTTTCCCGGGACAGACGAGTGGATAAGCCGGTGCATCAGCGCAAGTTCGGCATGGTGTTTCAGGATTTCGCCTTGTGGCCGCATCTGAGTGTATTTGAGAACATTGCTTTTGGCCTGAGAGCATCCGGGAAGACGAAGGACCTGCAGGAGCGGGTGCAGCAGGCGGTTGCCACAGTACGGCTGGACGGGATGGAAAAAAGATATCCGCATCAGCTGTCCGGCGGTCAGCAGCAGCGGGTTGCTTTTGCCCGGGCTGTCGTCATGGAGCCGCAGCTGGTACTGTTCGATGAGCCGCTCAGTGCGCTGGACGCGCTGCTGCGGGAGGAGATGCGGCTGGAGCTGATGACTCTGGTCCGTGACAACGGCTTGACGGCGCTTTATGTGACGCATGACCAGACTGAGGCGATGTCCATGTCCGATGAGATTGTGGTCATGCAGGCCGGAAATGTGCTCCAGACCGGCGCGCCGGAGCAGATGTACTCCCGGCCGAAGCATCCGTTCGTTGCCAGCTTTATCGGCAAATCGAACTGGCTGGTGAAGGATAAGCTGGTCATCCGGCCGGAGCATGTCCGCTGGTCCTGGAATGAGGGCGACAACGCATACCAAGGGCAGGTCGCCGGGGTGAGCTATATGGGCGAGCGTTATGAAATTCAGCTCGATATGGGCGTTATGGGAAGCTGGACCGCGTATCATTCTGCGCGTCTTGCTGTGGGCGAGCACGTCAACGTGTTCCTATCCCCGCAGCATATTCATCAAATTCAAGCGGAAGACACTAAAGGAGGATTACAAAGTGAAGCTGGGTAATGGGTGGAAAAAGGGTTCGATGCTGGTAATGGCTGCAATGATAGGATTAAGCTTGACAGGCTGCGGATCGGCGCAAAATTCAACTGCCGGAGCAGTGCCGAAGGCCTCGGAGCAGCCGGTTAAGGACGCGCCGAAGACAGAGACGAAGCAGGACGACAAGAAGCTGAGCGGCAAGCTGGTCGTATACAGCGCAGGCCCGAAGGAGCTGGCTGAAGGGATTCAAAAGGGCTTCGAAGCCAAAACCGGTGTCAAGATTGAGATGTTCCAGAGCACGACCGGTAAAATTTTGTCCCGGATGGAGGCGGAAAAAGCGAATCCGGTGGTCGACGTGGTCGTACTAGCTTCGCTTCCGGCTGCGCAGGGCTTGAAGAAAAGCGGCCTGACACAGGAATACAAGGAAGCCAAACATGCGGATAAGCTGGTTGCGGACTGGTCGGACAAGGAAGGTCATTATTTCGGCTACAGCGCCTCTGCGCTGGGGATTGCCTACAACACGAAGCAGGTGACGTCGCCGCCGAAGGAATGGAGCGACCTGACCAAGGCGGAATGGAAGGACAAGGTAAATATTCCCGACCCTGCCCAATCCGGCTCTGCGCTTGACTTCATCACGGGTTATTTGAGCCAAAAAGGCGACAGCGGCTGGGAGCTGTTCGACCAGTACAAGAAGAATGGCATGGCGCTGGCCGGTGCTAACCAGGAAGCGCTGGATCCTGTTGTGACAGGCGCTAAGGGTGTCGTTGCCGCCGCTGTTGACTACATGACCTACCAGGCCAAGGCCAAAGGAGAGCCGGTTGATCTGCTGTATCCGGCAAGCGGAACGGTCATTAGCCCGCGTCCGGCAGCCATCGTAAACACGAGCAAAAACGTAGATAACGCTAAAGCCTTCATTGATTATTTGTTGTCCGACGAGGCGCAGAAAATGGTTGCCGACACGTACCTGCTGCCGGGCCGCCAGGATGTAAAAGCAAAGGATCGTCCAGGTGTGGATCAAATCCCGCAAATGAAGGTGGACTGGGCCTGGATGGATGCAAACGGCGATACCGTGACCAAGAAATTCACGCAGCTGTTCAAATAAACAGCAAGAAGTGGAACGAAAAGCTTCCTGACCGGAAGCGGGGTGCAGTGGAGAAGGGACGGCCGATGCCGCAAGGGGAATTCCAACAAGATGCCTGAGCGGCAGGGCAATCCCTTTAAAATGAAATAGGACGCCTCAATCGTTCTATAGAGAACAACATCAAGCTCACGGCTTTTGATACGGCTGTGTGATTCAGGACAGCTTCTGCAAACGCGTTTGTATATCAGACTTCGTATTAGAGATGGTGAACCTATGCAAATGGGGATTGGACATAGTTATAAAATCGGGCTGGCCCTCGCTCTGTTGCTGCTTGCGATGCTGGTGGTCGTCCCGCTTTGTTTCATTTTTTTGACCAGCGTTCAGCCGGAAGGCGAGTTCAGTCTGCTTGCGCCGCTGCGGACCATGGCGGACAGCGAGCTGGGCGAAGTATTCGTCAACTCGCTCTGGAACGGGGTATGCGTCGTTTTCGGCGCTACGGTGCTGGCCCTGCCGCTGGCGTGGATTGTCGCCAAAACGAGCGTAGTCAAGCACAAGTGGCTTGATGTGGTGCTGCTGATCCCGTTTATGACTCCGCCGTATATCGGCTCGATGGGCTGGATATTGTTCATGCAGAAAAATGGCTACATGGAGCAGCTGCTGCCGTTCTCGGCGGCGTGGACCCCGCGGTTTTTCAGCTTGTTCGGGCTGGTCATGATTATGAGCCTGCATTTATTTCCGTTCTTGTATCTGATTCTTCGTAATGCGCTCGTTCAGATTGGCGGCAGCACGGAGGATGCGGCGGCGGTGCACGGGGGCGGCTTCCTGTACCGGTTCCGCCGCGTCGTCCTGCCGCTGCTGCTGTCCAGCTACGCGATGGGGGCGCTGCTCGTATTCGTCAAGACGATTGCCGAGTTCGGCACGCCCGCCACGTTCGGCCGGCGCATTGGCTTTTATGTGCTGACCTCGGAGATTCATCATTACATATCCAGCTGGCCGATTGATTTCGGCAAAGCGACCGCGTTGGCTTCAGTACTGCTGAGCACGTGCCTGATTCTGTGGTATGTGCAGAGCTGGATGACACGGCGCTATACGTACCAGCTGGTCGGCGGCAAGGGCGCGAAAGGAAAGCTGTATATCCTGAAGGGCTGGAAGGCCGTGCTGGCTTGGCTGTATATCGGCGGCTTGCTGGCGCTGTCCGTCGGCATCCCGTATTTCTCCATTGTGTCGGCGTCGCTGCTGAAGCTGCGCGGCGAGGGCCTCAGCTTCGGCAATCTGACGCTTCAGCATTACGGAGAGCTGCTGTCCTGGGGCTCCAAAAGCATGCAGGCGCTCGGGAACAGCTTGAGCCTGTCGCTTTTTGCCGCCACACTGGCGGTGATTGTCGGCACCTTCGTCGCGCTGATGATACAGCGGTCCAGGCTTTGGCCGCAGCGGCTGGTGGATATGTTCGGCCTGCTGCCGAACACGGTTCCCGGCATCGTCATCGTGCTTGGCCTCATTATGCTATGGAATGCGCCCTGGATGAAGATTCCGCTGTATAACACGTACGGGATGGTCGTTTTAACGTATGTGATTTTTTTCCTGCCGTATACGGTTCAGTATGTAAAATCGAGCTTCGGCCAGCTGGACAACAAGCTGTTTCAGGCCGGGCGCGTATTCGGGGGCAAACCGGTCTATATCGGGCGCAGAATACTGCTGCCGCTTATCGTGCCCGGGATGATTGCGGGCTGGATGATGACCTTTACCATCTCCATCCGCGAGCTGGTTGCCTCACTGCTTATTTTGCCGCCTTCCATGGAAACCTCGGCAACGTATATATTTGCTCAGTTCGAGCAGGGCAAGGTATCCCTCGGCATGGCGATGGCTGTCGTTTCCGTAGGGCTGACCACCCTGATGCTGCTGGCCATCAATTACTTTAGCTCACGAAGAAAGTGGACTGCATAATGCTGCAAACAACCATTTGGGGCGGAGCCGGGGAACACGGCCGCTCCAGTTATTTCATTCGGACAAAGCATACACGGATTTTGCTGGATTGCGGGGTCAAAAAAGAAGCCTCCGGCGTATATCCGGCTATTGAGGAACAGGAAGCTCCGCTGCTGGATGCGGTGTTCCTGTCTCATGCGCATGAGGACCATTCCATGGCGCTGCCGCTGCTGTACAAGCTTGGCTATCAAGGCACCGTGTGGACGACACGGGCGACAACCGGCCAGCTGCCGAGCTATTTCAGGGCCTGGGCAGGGTATGCCGCTGCACAAGGCGCGGAGCTTCCTTACGGGCAGGAGCATATCGAAGCGATCCGGTACGAATACTTGGAAGACAAGGCTGCGCCGGGGGAATGGCTGCAGCTGTCTCCGGCGCTGCGGGTATGCTGGGGCCGAAGCGGCCACCTCATCGGTTCCGTTTGGCTGCTGCTGGAGGTGGACGGAGGCCTGGTCTACTTCTCCGGGGACTATACCCGGGAATCCCGGCTGCTGGCTGCCGACTGGCCCCTTGCTTTGCCCGGCGGCCGGGAGCTGGCTGGCAGACGCATCGACCTGTCCATTGTGGATGCCGCCTATGGCATGGAAGCGGAAGACCAAGAGGTGAAGCTGGCCCAATTGGAGCAGGCTGTGGCGGACACGCTGCGGCAGGGCGGTCGTCTGCTGCTGCCGGTGCCGACAACGGGACGAAGCCAGGAGCTGCTCGTATGGCTGACGGAGAAGTTCCCGGCTGCGGAGCTGATTGTAGAGCAGCCGATTGCAGCTGCCTTGGCGCAGCTGTTTCTTGCTCCGGAGTGGCTGCTGCCGGGAAGCGGCGAGCGGATCCGGCACGCGCTGGCGCACGGCCGAATCCGGCAGGTGGCCACGCAGGAGCAGCGGGAGCAGGCGCTGGCGGAGGCGAAGCCATGCCTTATTCTGAGCGGGGACGGCATGCTGGAGACGGGGGCTTCCCGCTGGTATTACAGCCGGCTGAGCGGCAATCCGGCCAACACGGTCGTTTTGACCGGACATTTGGCCTCGGGCAGCTTCGGCCGCCGTATGCTGGAGGGGGAAGCGGCGGAGCCGCACTGCCGGGTGCTGTTCGTGCGGTACAAGGTGCACCAGGGCATCCGCGATGTGCAGCTGATGCTGGAGCACCTGCACAGCAGGCATACGCTGCTGGTGCACGCCGGCCAGCAGGCCACGGACAAGGTTGCGGCTGAGCTGGCTCCGGATTTCCCCGGGGTGTATTCTCTTCGGACGGGCGATACACTGCGGGTGAAGCCGGATTTGTCCCGTGAGTCTTGAGCCCTGCCGCATCAGCGTGTCCAAGCCAAACCGCCGGAACCGGTCAATTAACTACGGAACGAAGTTTGTGCCTCCTATGGTTTCCTGCTGGCGGTTGCGGCAGGGACGGGGGATGGACTGCCGCTGCCGTCTGTCAAGCAGCAATCACAGCGAAAAACCGTATCCGCTGCCCGAGGTTGGTATTAGGGCCGGATACGGTTTTTCACTTTTTTACCGCTTCTGTCGAATTGAACGTCCGGGAGGACTAATGATTATGATGCGGACTTCTTTTCGTCACAGATACCGCGGCTTATTTACGAGAGCTGGACTGAAATTATTTCAGCAGGCCCTTTTTCTCCAGAAACTCATGCGCCACGTTTTGTGCCTTCAAGCCTTCGGCATCGACCTTCGCATTCATCTCCTGCATATCCTGATCGGTAATCTGCCCATCCAGCTTGGCCAGCGCAGCTTTCAGCTCGGGGTATGTCTCAAGAGCATCCTGCCGTACGAGCGAGCCTGCGTCATAAGGCGGGAAGAACGATTGATCGTCCTTCAGAATGACCAGGTGGTGGATCTGGATCTGCCCGTCGGTAGAGAAGGCATCGACCACATCCACTTTTTTGTCCAGAAGGGAACGATATACAATGCCATGATCCATGCCTTTGGTATCCTTGAAGGTCATGCCGTATTTCTCGTTCATTCCCGGGAACCCGTCAGGGCGGTCCATAAACTCGAAGTCTCCGCCGAAGATAAGGCCGGATGATATTTTTGCCAGATCACTGAACGATTGGAGCTTGTATTGATCCGCGGTTTCCTGCGTTACCGCCAGGGTGTAAGTGTTGTTAAACCCGAATGTATTCGTAAACACGAGCTTGTCCTGCTGAAGAAGCTCCTGTGTTTTTTTCAACGTTTCCTCGGAGGTTCCGGTTTCTTGCTGGTAGTAGTTCCCTACGATGGTGCCGGTATACTCCGGGTAAAGCTGGATATCGTTATTCAGCAGCGCCTTCCAGGCCACATTGGAGCCGCCAAGATTCACTTTGCGCTCTACTTTGAGATCCGTTTGATTTTCAATTAAATCCGCCATGATATGGGCCAATACGATGTTTTCCGTAAAGTTTTTGGAGCCGATCGTAATGGTCTTACCGCTTTGCCCGCTGCCGGCCGCCGTTTGGCTTGTGCCGCAGCCTGTCAGAAGAGCAGTTAAACATAAAATTGTGCCTGCAATAATCCATTTGGTCGATTTTTTCATGTCTGCCTCCATATGTGCCAGTTTTAGAAGTTTTTGGTGAAGAATGGGTTGCGCAAAACGCGCGGCTGTCAGCATGCGGTGTGGTGCCGTATGACGGTGGTCAACCACATCCGGTGCGGTTTTACCAGTTTTTTAAATTTTTAGGCCCCTAGGCGTGGTCAGCTTCTCGGTATAGCCGAGCACCGAATCGAGCAGCAGCGCTAGTACCGCGGCGGGAATAGCGCCGAGCAGAATCAGGGCGTCAATATTCCGTGAAATGCCGATGAAAATAAAATCGCCCAGCCCGCCCGCGCCGATAAAGGCGGCAAGGGTTGCGGTTCCGACATTGATGACGGTCGCCGTCCGGATGCCGGCCATAATAACGGTCAGTGCTAGCGGCAGCTTGACCTTAAACAAAATTTGCCCGTTGGTCATACCCATGCCTTTTGCAGCTTCAATGGTCGCTTTATCTACATCGAGAATACCGGTGCAGGTATTGCGGATAATCGGTAATAGGGAATATAGGAAAAGGGCGGCAACCGCGGTTTTCATGCCGATGCCGAAAAAGGGAATCATAAAGCCGAGCAGCGCCAGACTCGGAATCGTCTGAAGAATGCCGGCCCCGCCAAGCACCCATTTCTTGAGTGAGATGAAGCGGGTCACGAGAATACCGAGCGGCACGCCTACAATGATCGCGATAGCCATGGACATCATGACGAGCTCCATATGCTGCAGCAGCGCGTAGAGCAGATCCTCCCACCGCTGGGACAGCTGCTTTAGGAGTTGTTCTCCAAGGCTTTGATTCATTCGTTATCTCTCCTTCCTGCCCAGTGATCGGCGAAGGTGGTCAACAGGCTTCCCCGGGTCACGACGCCAATCACCCGATGCTGAGGGTCTACAACTGGAATAATACCGAATTTGGCGTCCGTAATCGCCATCAAGGCATCCTGGGCGGTTGCCGTTGACAGAAGGAAGGGCTCCGCGGCGACACGGATTTCCTGAATGGTGCGGATGCCTTCCATATGCGTTTGAAGATCATAAGCGGACACAATGCCGGATAGACGAGCTTTATCGTCGCATACAATCAGGGTGTCCGTCCGCCGCTGCCGCATCAAGGACAAAGCTCTGGCCGGCGTCAGGGTCGGCGGGGCAATCGCGGGCTGCTGGCGCATAATTTCGGTCACCGGAATAAACGCCGGGTTCTGATAAATCCGGTTAATGCCGATGAATTTCTCCACGAAGCCGTCTGCCGGCTCCTTCAGCAGCTTCTCCGGCGTATCCAGCTGAAGCAGGGTGCCGTTCATAATAACCGCGATCCGGTCTCCCAGCTTCAGCGCCTCGTCCATGTCATGGGTAACGAAGACGATGGTTTTTTTCATCGTCTTCTGCAGGCGGATGAGCTCATCCTGAAGCTGCTCTCTCGTAATCGGGTCAAGCGCCCCGAACGGCTCGTCCATTAATATAATTTCCGGATCTGCAGCCAGCGCCCGGGCGACCCCCACGCGCTGCTGCTGTCCGCCGGACAGCTCGCGCGGATACCGCGCCGCGAATTGGGCGGGATCGAGCCCGACCATATCGAGCATTTCGTGAACCCGCTCTTTTTTACGGGTGTCATTCCAGCCCTTCAAATCCGGGATGAGCGCAATATTTTGTTCAATGGTATAATGCGGGAACAACCCGGCTTGCTGGATGACATAGCCGATGTTTCGCCGCAGCTCCACCGGATTCTCCTTCATAATGTCCCGCCCGTTAATTTTGATGGTTCCTTCCGTATGCGGCGACAGACGGTTAATCATTTTCATTGTCGTGGTCTTGCCGCAGCCGCTTGGTCCGATAAGCGTAATCAATTCGCCGGTCTCAATCTCGAAGGTCATCTCCTTCACTGCCTGATAGCCGTTCGGATACGTTTTGCCGACATGGTCAAAAGTAATCATAAGCCGTGAACCCTCCTTCTCTTTCTGTGCTGAATCCGTTCACGGGCGACTGCGTCACGCCTGCTGGTACCGGATTCATTGCCTGCCTGGCGGGACGTCGCCAAACACAAGAAACGGCACACCCGCTCTGTCCGGCCGTTGCGTCCCATAAAAAGCGTTGCCGGGCATTCTTGTTGAGACAACTTGTATCTCTGCCTTCGTAACTATAACAAACATTTTTTTAACTGACAACCCTATCATGTTTTGTAGATTGTTAGTTGGAGGGTGAATTAACGCCTACGGATCGTAAAAAACAGCCTTCATCCGCCAGGCCAAAAGGCCGGACAGCAGGCTGTTTTCAGAGATCTGGATATGCAACGAATCGGCATGGATGCATGAGTAAATGGATAGGAATTATGGTTCAGATGAGGAGGGAATGATTTGTTCCGGATGCTCCTCGGAAGGGGTATTAATGAATTGCTCGGTCCGCTGGTATACCTGGCCGTCGCCTACGACGACGAGTATATCATGATCCCCTAATATAACATGGGGCCCCGGTGAGATGGATACGTGGGTGCCGCGGCGCAAGGCGATGATGGTTGCGCCCGTTTTTTGCCAAAATTGCAGGCTGGAGATCGTTTTGCCGATGACGTGGGCGTTTTCTCTAATTTTGACTTCTACCGGGTTGTACATTTTCAGGTTTTGCAGCCGATCGGAGAACTGGATAATGTCATTCAACACGCGGTCGAATTTTTGATCCATTTGCTTTTTTTCCTGGAGCAGCAGCTGTAAGTCCTGCTTGAGCGAGTAGACCGATTTCAGATAGTTGTTTTTGGTAATGTAATCATAGGCGGCTTGATCCGACAGAATGGTTACCTCTTTGCCCTGCGATACGGACACGATGCCCTCATCCTTCAGCAGTCCGATAGCTTTGCGTATCGTCTCGGGCGATACATGATAATGGCTTGCTAGCAGTGAACGTCCGGATATTTTACTGTGAACCGGAAATTCACCGCTTACAATTCGCTGCGCAATGTCCAGCGCGATAGATTGATATCCAGATATCTCTTGCATGGCGGGGTGTGCTGACCTCTTTTCCGATGATGTGACCGTAATAACCGTAATCTATATTATCAGCAAGTGAAAGGACATTCCATACCGAATCCTTGATTTGGCTGTGGATAGGAGCCCGGCCGTGGGTATTTTTTGTTATAATGAGTCCATATCATGAGTCAAAATGAACGAGGCTGCGGATGAAAAATGGGGGAGGAACAGCGGATGGAGCGCAGGGAGGACAGAAGCGGGTTCTTGCAGGGAACGATGCTGGAATTGAAGGACGTCCGTCTGGTGACCGGCACGCCCGGCTGGCGCTGGGAGCATCAAACACGGACCAGCTATACATTCATTATGGCCGTCAAATTCAAAGGAGATTTGCTGATCAACGGCGCCCCGGTTCCATTATCCGGCAAATCCGCGCTGGTGCTGCCTCCCGGCATGAAGGTGGAGGCGTCTCACCCGCCCGGACAAGAAATGAAAATGTACCGCATTGCCTTCGATCTGTTCCGAATGACGGAACGTACCGCGCAGCGGCGAATTTATGAACGGGAAACGGCGTTTCCCGCACCGGGAATTGTCCGCAAAGCCCCTTACCGGCTTCAACGACTGGCTGAAGCGCTGGCGGCGGCTTATGCTTCCGGGAAGCCCGGACCGGGCGGGGGCGCCCGTCAGGAGCAGCTGCTTCAGGAGCTGGTGCATGAGCTGCTGCAGCAGCAGGCGGGGGACGCGCTTCCGCCCAAAAGCTCCGACCAGTCGCTGCAGCTGACGCTGCGCTATATTCAGGATGCGTACCAGAGCGAGATAAAGCTGGACAAGCTGGCCGAAATTGCAGGCATGCACCCGTCCTATTACTCCCAGCTGTTTAAGCAGAAAATGGGCAAAAATCCGATGGAATACGTAACCCAGCTGCGGATGAACAAGGCGAAGGAGCTGCTGCTTGAAGGCGCTCTGCCTATCCGCGAAATCGCCCGCGAGGCGGGGTATCGGGATGAGTTTTATTTCAGCCGCCGGTTCAAGGAGACAGGCGGCTGCGCTCCGACCATGTACACGAAGCAGCACCGCCCCGGCATCGTCTCCCTCTCGTATCCGTATACGGATCATTTGCTTACACTCGGGATCACACCTCTTGCCGCGCAGCTTCACCCGGCATTGCCGCAGGTCACGAAGCCGCTGCATTTGCCGTTCCATGCCTCCGAGCCGTGGGAGATGAGCCGGCAGACGTTTTTGGATTTGAAGCCGGACATGATGCTTTGCAAGGAGAACGTGCTGAAAAAAGCAAGAGAGCATGTTCCCGATATCGCGCCGCTTGTAACCATCCCTTGGACCCAGACGGATATGTTCGGCCATTTACAGCATATTGCCGCCGTGGTGGATCGCAGGCGGGCTGCCGAGGAGTGGCTGGGACGCCACGAGCAGCGGGCGGAGCAGGCCAGAAAGCGGGTCAAGCAGATCATCGGGAGCGGATCGGTCACGATTTGCAGAATCGTAAACGGGACGATCCGCATCTATAGCGAGCGCAATATCGGACATGTGTTTTACCGGTCCTTGCAGCTGGCGCCTTCCGAACGGCTGCAGCTGGAGCTTCAAAAGCATCGCACGGCGACCAGCTTGAACTGGATTAGTGTTGCTCCCGAGGAGCTGGCGCTCTACGAATCCGACATTCTGCTCCTTGTGCTGCCATCAAAGCAGGATACCGGCCTCATGCTGCAGGAGCTGAGTACCAATCCGTTGTGGCAGCGGCATCCGGCCGTACAGCGGAAACGGTATTATTTGCTTGAATGGGAACAATGGATGGTATATGCTCCTTATTCCATTGACAGGCAGCTCGATGCGGCGGTATCTCTGCTTACGGATAGCGCTCACCGCCGCATTATCTAAAAAAAGTCCAAGGCGAAACACCTTAAAAAATGTCATGGACGGCGTAAAGCGGTCTTCTTATAATTATGAAGGTGATAATGATTATCAATAGCATGTTAAGCGGCTGCTTGCAGACTGAAGAAAGCAAAGGATTATTTGAATGAACATCAAGAGTTCCGGAGTTATCTTTGTACTTGTCATGGTGCTTGCCTGCGCCGGTTTGCTGCTCTCCATGTTCCTGGCTGTCTCGTATGGCGCCAAGGCGCTGACGATGGGTACGGTGTGGACGGCTGTCGTACAGTATGATCCGTCGCTAACAGCGCATCAAATTATTCATGAGCTGCGTTTGCCCCGCGTGCTCGCTGCGGCTGTGGTCGGGGCCGGGTTTGCCGTAGCCGGCGCGCTGATGCAGGGGGTAACCCGCAATCCGCTTGCCGATGCCGGCATCCTCGGCATTAATGCCGGGGCCATGTTCGTCGTTGCGCTCAGCTTTGCCATCATGCCGAACCTGCCGTATACCGCGTTAATCGGCCTTTCCTTTCTGGGGGCGGTGCTCAGCACGCTGTTTATTTTCGCGCTGGGATCCAGCGGTCCGGGCGGCTTGACGCCCCTGCGCCTGACGATTGCCGGGGCGGTCGTGGCGGCGCTGCTGCACTCGCTCAGCACGGGTATTGCGATTTACTACAATTTAAGCCAAGACCTGGCGTTCTGGTATGCGGGCGGTGTCGCCGGAGTGAAATGGTTTCATCTCCAGCTGCTTGCGCCGGTCATTCTGTCGGCGATTGTCCTGGCTGTGCTGCTGGGACGCCCGATTTCCCTGGTGGCGTTAGGAGATGAAACCGCAGCCGGGCTTGGAATCAAGACCAAGCGGGTGCGTCTGCTGGGCATCGCTCTTGCGGTTCTGCTGGCGGGGGTCGCTGTTTCCGCCGTCGGTTCGATCGGCTTTGTCGGCCTGGTGATTCCCCATATCGCGCGCAGACTGGTCGGAGTGGATTACCGGTTTATTATTCCCGTCTCTGCACTGCTCGGCGGGCTGCTGCTGGTCCTGGCCGACTTGTGTGCCAGAATGGTCAATCCGCCCAAGGAGCTGGCGATCGGGGTTATGGTTGCTATGGTGGGGGTCCCGTTCTTCCTTTACTTGGCCCGGAAAGAAAGGAGGGCTCTGTAAATGAAGCCTCGCGCGCAGTCAAGAGGAAGCAGGGCCGTCGCTGTAGGACTGATCCTCATCGCGCTCAGTCTGGCCGTGGTGCTTATCAGCCTCGTCACCGGCACGATACGTCTCAGTCCGCTGGCTGTCCTGCAAACCCTGTTCGGCTATGGGACGCCGGATGACGGGCTGGTGCTGTTTGAATACAGGCTGCCGCGGATTTTGGTGACAATGCTGGCCGGCCTCGGTCTCGGCCTCTCCGGAGCAATCCTGCAGGGCTTGTCCCGCAACGCGCTGGCAGACCCGGGCATTCTGGGGCTTCATGCCGGAGCCGCGTTCGGTTTAATTGTGTTCGTTTCTTTTTTTCAAACGATGAAGGGGCCTGCCGCCCTGCTCATTCCCTTGTTCACCTTTACAGGCGGTGTGCTGACGGCGGTGCTTATTGTGCTGCTCGCTTACGATCGCCACAAGGGGGTTATTCCGGTTCGGCTTCTTTTAACCGGTATTGCGATTGCGGCGGGCTTTAGCGCCGTCTCCTTGTTCCTGTCCCTCCGGCTGGATGAAACGACCTACAGCTTTACCTCGCGGTGGCTGGCCGGAAGCGTATGGGGCCGGGACTGGATACATGTGCTGGCGCTGCTGCCGTGGATTGCGCTGCTGGCGCCGTACACCTTCACGCAGGCAAGAGCGCTGGATGTCTTCGCCTTCGGAGACGATGTCGCCGTCGGCATCGGATCGCCGGTGCGCCGCAAGCGCCTGCTGCTGCTGGCGGCGGCGGTCGCCCTGTCCAGCGCCAGCGTGTCCATGGCCGGGGGGATCGGCTTCATCGGCCTCGTCGCCCCGCAGCTGGCCCGCCGTCTGGTCGGTCCGATGCACCGTCATCTGCTGCCGATTGCGGGCCTTATCGGTGTCGTCATTTTGGTCGTTTCCGATACGATCGGACGATCTGTGTTTCAACCGAATGCCATTCCCGCAGGAGTCATTGTGGCCTCCATCGGGGCCCCGTATTTTCTATACTTGTTAGCCAAAACAAAATCATAAGCAGTTGAAGGAGATTCCCTTAATGAAAAAGAACCTCGTTGCAATCATCACCTTATTGTGCCTGCTGGTGATTTCCGCTTGCGGACAGCCGGCCGCCCCGCAGGCTGCGCAGAGCCCGGCTGCCGCTCCCGGCGGAGAAGCTGCCGGTCAGGCCAAGGCTCCCTCGAAGGAGAAGCGCATCGCTTCCATGTCGATTCACTTGACGAACAACTTGCTCGCCGTAGGCGTAACGCCGGTCGGCTCTGTTATCGGCGGCGACCTGAAGGACTTCCTCCCGCATGTGAAGGACCGTCTTCAAAACACGAAGAAGCTCGGCGTTGTTACCGACCCGGACATGGAAGCTCTGCTGGCGCTGAAGCCGGATGTGATTTACCTGGATAAGAAATATTCCGGTCAGGATCAAGCCAAATTCGAACAAATCGCTCCTGTAGAAGTGTTCGACCTGGATGAAGGCACATGGCGCGACCATGTGAAGAAGGTTGGCAAGCTGGTGGGCCGCGAGAAGGAAGCCGATGACATGGTGAAGTCGTATGACGAGCAGACGCAGCGGGTGAAGGGAATGATTCAAGGCAAGCTCGGCGCCGATAGCAAGGTGATGGCGATCCGTGTAACGGCCAAGGAGCTTCGCGTCTTCGGCATGGTTCGTCCGATGGGGCCGATTTTGTTCGAGGATTTGAAGCTGAAGCCAGCCAATGGCGTGGAAAAAATAAACAAGGCCTACGAGGTGATCTCCCAGGAAGTGCTGCCTGACTTTGATGCGGATGCCATCTTCGTCATTGTGAACCGGGAAGAGGGCGCGCAGAAGGTGTTTGATCAGCTTAAGACGAATCCGGTCTGGCTCGGCCTGAAGGCCGTCAAGCAAAATCATGTGTACCCGATTGCCGATCAGCCATGGCTCGATTATTCCTCGCTCGGCAACAAGATGGCAATGGACGCGGCGGAGCAAATGTTCTCGAAATAGTGCAGCATTCATACCCAGATCTGGCGGATCGCAAGCGATCGCAGCCGGGTCTTTTTTTCTTGTTTCTGGAAATTCCTTTGCCGCATTCCAATCCAAATCAAGCCGAATTCCGTCTTGAAGCCTGCCCGATGCCTCCCAATAACGAAGACGCCCTGTTTCATGCCGAAAGCCCGGAAACCCGCGCCACGTCTGCGTTTTTAAAAAAGTACTAATGCGGGGGAAAAGTCCAAACGTCCAAAATACCGCTTTCAAAAAAGTCTGATTGTCAGAAAGCTCGCGTCCCGTTAAGGTGAGAGTATCACAAGCTGTTGGCTGCCCGGCAGCCTGCCGATTTCACATTCAAGGGAGTGAGACTATGATTAAAACATCAGGGGCCCAGCAGGCTCCGGCCCAGGCGTCGGCCGCATCCGTCTCGAAGCGGAATTCCGTGCTGAACCGAATGGTGAGAGAGAAATATTTGCTGCTGCTGATGCTCCCGGGACTTGCCTATTTCATTATTTTTAAATACCTTCCGATGTGGGGCGTGCTGCTGGCGTTCAAAAACTATCAGCCGTATGCCGGGTTTTGGAAGAGCGAGTGGGTTGGCTTCGATAACTTTAAACAGTTTTTCAACGACCCGATTTTTTTCCGGCTGGTCAAAAATACGTTAATTTTGGGCTGTTACGATATTATCTTTTTCTTCCCGGCGCCGATATTGCTGGCTCTGCTGTTGAATGAGGTCCGGCACGCTGCATATAAACGGTTTGTACAAACGATGGTGTACATCCCGCATTTTATATCCATGGTTATCGTCGCCAGTATTTCCTTTTTGCTGCTGACTACTGAAGGCGGGGTTATCAACGAGCTGCTGTATGCCTTGTTCGGCGTGAAATTCGAGTTTCTGACGAGCGAAAGCTGGTTCCGTCCGTTAATCATCGGCCAAAATCTGTGGAAAGAGATGGGCTGGGGGACGATTATTTTCCTGGCTGCCCTGGCCGGCGTGGATCAGGAGCAGTACGAGGCGGCCATTGTGGACGGCGCGAGCCGGTTCCGGCAAATTTGGCACATTACGCTGCCCGCTATCCGGGGAACCATTATTGTGCTGCTGATTTTGCGGATGGGGAACTTCCTGGACCGGGGCTTTGAGCAGGTGCTTCTTATGAGCAATGCGCTCAACCGGAACGTGGCCGAAGTATTCGATACGTATGTGTACACCGTGGGGATTACGCAGGGGGCCTTCAGCTACAGTACCGCAGTCGGGCTGTTTAAAGCGATTGTCGGCGTGGCTCTCGTGCTTGGCACGAACTACTTGGCTAAGCGGGCCGGACATTCCGGTATTTTGTAGGAAGGAGGAAGCAACCGATGAAGCATAACACCCTGCTCGGAAAAGTATTCGATGTCAGTAACTACCTGCTGCTGGGTTTAATCTCTATCTCCATGATTTTGCCGATTTTGTATATCGTGGGGGGCTCCTTTGCGAGCGAAGCCGAGATTAGCGCCCGGTCGTTCTTCATCATTCCGAAGACGATTACCTTCGACGCCTACCAATATGTGTTCAAGGATAATGCGCTGCCGCGCAGCCTGCTGGTCTCGGTCTTTGTTACAATCGGAGGAACGCTCGTTAATCTGTTCTTCACGTTTACGATGGCGTACGCCTTATCCCGCCGGAATACGCCGGGGCGCAGCATCGTCATGAAGATGGTTGTCTTCACCATGCTGTTCAGCGGCGGTATTATTCCGACCTTCCTGGTTGTCAAGAACCTCGGCCTGCTGAACTCGTATTGGGCGGTGATGCTGCCGGTCGCCATTAATGTGTTCAACCTGATCGTCGTCAAATCGTTTTTTGAGGAAATTCCGAATGAGCTTCTGGAGGCTGCCAAAATCGATGGCTGTACCGACCTCGGCGTGTTATGGCGGGTTGTGCTGCCGCTGTCCAAGCCGGCGCTGGCCACCTTCTCCTTGTTCTATGCCGTGGCCAACTGGAACGACTTCTTCAATGCGCTGCTGTACTTGAACGAACCGAGCAAGTGGCCGCTGCAGGTGCTGCTGCGCCAGATCGTCCTGCTGGCGTCGGGCTCGCTCGACTTCGCCGCTGCCGATCCGAACTATGTGAAGCCGCCGGATCAGTCGATCAAAATGGCCGTTATCGTTGTCGGTACGCTGCCCATTCTCATGGTGTACCCGTTCCTGCAAAAGCATTTTGCCAAAGGGGTCATGCTCGGCGCAGTGAAGGGCTAACGTCTGCCCGGCTTGCTGCTGCAAGCTCTCCGGCCTGCTCATGCAGGCGCAAATCAAAGCGTGCCTTTTGCCAAGGGCTGCCTGCATATCTCTGCTTCACGGGGCACACAAGACGCTCTTGTCCCAGCCGCATCATCAGACCGGCGCGGGACGGAGCGGTTACCGGAGCAGCCGGTCTTTCCGTGAGCGCGATGTGCGTAAACATATAATTTTGGTGTCAGCCAATCCAAAAAGGGAGGTTTATTGTATGAAATGGAATCCGAAGTATAGCAAAATGGGTGCATTGGTGTTGAGTCTTGCTTTATCTGTAAGCGTTTTCTCTGGCTGCAGCTCCAGCAGCTCGCCGGACGGCGCGACAGGAACCGGTCAGGCCCAATCCGGCAAGGAAGAGCCTTATAAAATGACGATTATGATGAAGAGCTTCCAGAACGATCCGATTACTGCGGAGAGCAAAATCTGGAAGGAGTTCGAGCAATATACGAACACGAAGCTGGAGATTTTGTTTACCCCGGATGCTTCCTATAACGATAAACTGAACATTACGCTTGCTTCGGGCACGCTGCCTGCGGTGATTTTCACCTCCAATGCGAAGCTGCCCGCCATCTTGAACGCGATTAAGGGCGGAGCCTTCTGGGAGATTGGACCGTATCTGAAGGATTATCCGAACCTGAGCCAGATGAACGCGACCATCCTGAACAATATTTCTGTCGGCGGCAAGGTCTACGGGCTGTACACGGCAAGACCGCTGGGGCGCTTTGCTATTTCGTACCGGAAGGATTGGCTGCAGAATGTCGGGCTGAGCGAGCCTAAAACGGCGGATGAATTCTATGAAATGCTGAAGGCGTTCAAGGAAAAGGACCCGGACAAAAACGGCAAGGACGACACCTACGGCATGGTTGTGACCAAATATGCCGGTCCGTGGGATATTATGCACAGCTGGTTCGGGGTTCCGAACAAATGGGGCATCGGCAAGGACGGCCAGCTCGTTCCCGCTCATTTGACGCCGGAATATATGACCGCGCTGAAATATTTCAAAAAGCTGTATGATGAGAAGCTGGTGAACCAGGACTTTGCGGTATATGATTCCGCCAAGTGGAACGATCCGATTATTAACGGCCAGGCCGGCGTAGCTGTAGACGTCGTCGACCGTTCCTACCAGATTGACGAGAAAATAAAAGCCGGCGGCTTGAAGGGCGAGATGGACATCATCCCGGCGATTAACGGCAAAACCCCGGCGACAACCGGCTATGGCGGTATTTTCCTGATTTCCAAATCCACCGTCAAAACGGAAGCCGATTTGAAAAAGGTGTTGAACTTCTTTGACAAAATTTCAGACAAAGACAAGCAAATTATGATGACCTATGGTATTGAAGGCACTCACTACAAGATTGAGGATGGCAAGCTGGTAACGATTCTGACCTCGGATTCGCCGCAAGCAGCCGATATCAGCATCAAGAGCTTCAATCAGCTGGCCATCGGCGTGCCGAACGTGCTGGACACGGCATTTAAAGCCGGAACCCCGCTGCGTGACAAAGCAAACCAGGTCAAGGCGGCTAACGAGAAACTGGTTGTGCCGAATCCGGGCGAGCCGTTAATCTCGAACACGTACACGCAAAAAGGCGCGCAGCTGGACCAGCTCGTTGAAGACGCGCGTGTCAAGTTCATCGTCGGCAAAATTGATGAAGCCGGCTTCCAGGCTGAAATGGAGCTTTGGAAGAAAAACGGTGGCAGTGAATATATCAAAGAAATGAATGCCGCCTACGCGGAAGCGAAGAAGTAAGACGTACGCAGCCTATAAGCCGAGTCCAGCCGTTAGCCGCGGCTGGACTTATGTTCTAGGTAACCTGATTCAAGATCCGTAAAAGGGAGCGACAACTACGATGGCAAACAGACAAGGCAAAGGCACCGTATGGCCTTCCGAGAAGCGGCAGTTTCAAGATGTGCTGACCGGGGTGACAGTGACCCAGTTGACCGATTATTGCGCGCACAGCTTTCACATTTATTTTACCAACAACAGCTTTTATGGAAATGGCAAGCTGCTGTTTGCTTCCGAACGGGAGAACGTGGCGAACCTGTACAGCATGGATTTGCACAGCGGAGAGATGACACAGCTTACGGACCTTACCCGCGGGCGTCATGCCCGTATTCAGGATACCTTCCTGCATCCGGGCGGAGAAGAGGCTTTCTTCGTCTATGAGCGCTCGATCCTTGCGCTGAACCTGCTGACGATGGAGGAGCGCAGCCTGTATACCGTGCCCGAGGGCTACAATTTCGGCAGCATGAGCTGCACCGCCGACGGGCGTAAGCTCTGTTTCGGTATTAATGAGGATATGTCCGGCCGGTTTCCGACCGATATGGGGAACGGCTATCTGGGCTTCGAGCAGTATTTTGCCGCAAGGCCCCATTGCGCCATTATGGCGCTCTCGCTGTCAGACGGCACGGTGACCAAGCTGCACGAGGAACGGGTATGGATCGGGCACATTAATACGTCCCCGACACAGGCGAATTTGCTGACCTTTTGCCATGAAGGGCCGTGGGATTTGATTGATCACCGCATCTGGGTGCTGGATATCGAGACGGGCCGGGTCTGGAAGGTGCGGGACAACCGGGAGAAGGAATATGTCGGTCACGAATATTGGCTGGCAGACGGTATTCATATCGGTTATCACGGCTTTACAGGCTCGCTGACCAACCACGACGGCAAAATTATCGGGGCGGTCCGCTATGACAACAGCGAGGTTCACGACTACAGCTTCCCGTTCCAAAATATGCACGTCCACTCCAACGACATGCAGTTCGTTGTCGGCGACGGGCAGCAGACGAGCGCCTATCACGGCACACAGTATCAGGATACGCTGCAGGTGTGGCGCAATACGGGAGACGGCTTTGAAGGGCCGCGCATATTGTGCAAGCACCGGGGCAGCTTTCACTCGCAGAAGCTTCACGTGCATCCGCGGTTAAGTCCGGACGGCCAGCAGGTGCTGTTTACGAGCGATATGTCCGGGTACGGGAATTTGTACATGGTGGATGTCCCGGATTTCGAGACGCTGCCTGTCCGTCCGAAGGAGCAGGAGGTCCAGGTATGATGCTGTAGCCCGGTCATGGACCCGATGCAGCCTTTTATATTTTCATAAGGGCCTTGTTCCCGCATGCGCAGGACGCCTTCAGAACCATGATATGCATGGGCTGAAGGCGTCCTGTGTTGTAACCACGACCAGAGGAAACAGGGTAAATCCTCCTCCGGTTCATGGGCCTATAGCATGGACTGCTTATCAAAAGCGCGGCGCGCCTGAGCAGGATTGGATAAAGGTATGGCAATGAACGAAAAACCATATCCCGGTTCATCTGGTATAATCGCATTAAAAGCAGGCAATTATTGCGCTTCCAATTCGTTCAACTTAAACAGGCAAGCTGTTTATCCTTGTATAGGGGGGAAACCTGTGGCTTCTTATATTTTGTCTTTGGATCAAGGTACGACCAGCTCGCGAGCGATTCTATTCAACGGCAATAGCGAAATTGTGGCCTCGGCTCAAACGGAGTTTACCCAGCATTATCCGAAGCCGGGCTGGGTGGAGCACGATGCCGATGAAATCTGGCAAACGATTGTATCTGTCATCTCCGCCTGCCTGCAGAAGGCCGGTATCGGTCCGTCGCAGATTGCGGCCATCGGTATTACGAATCAGCGGGAAACGACGGTCGTTTGGGACAAGGAAACCGGTAATCCGATCTGCAACGCTATTGTTTGGCAATCGCGGCAAACCGCAGAGCTGTGCAGCCGGTTAAAAGAAGCGGGCCATCAGCGGCTGATTCAGGATAAAACAGGGCTGATCCTTGATGCTTATTTCTCCGGCACCAAGCTGCGGTGGATTCTGGACCACGTGGAGGGCGCCCGAGAGAGAGCAGGGCGAGGCGAGCTGCTATTCGGGACTATAGATACGTGGCTCATCTGGAAATTATCCGGCGGGGCAGTGCATGCGACCGACTACTCGAATGCGTCGCGAACGATGCTGTTCAATATTTACGAGCGGCAGTGGGATGCTGAGCTGCTGGAGCTGCTGCAAATACCGAAGTGTATGCTGCCCGAGGTGAAGCCCTCCTCTTACCTGTACGGTCATACGGCGGACGGCTTGTTCGCGGGGCAGCGCATTCCGATTTCCGGCGCTGCCGGAGATCAGCAGGCGGCCCTGTTCGGCCAAGCATGCTTCGAGGCAGGAACAGCCAAAAATACGTACGGCACAGGCTGCTTTATGCTGATGAATACGGGCGAGAAAGCCGTCAAGTCGCAGCACGGGCTGCTAACGACGATAGCCTGGGGGCTCAACGGCAAAATCGAGTATGCGCTGGAGGGCAGCATTTTTGTAGCCGGGTCCGCCATCCAGTGGCTCCGGGATGGGCTGAACATGCTGCAGGATGCGCGGGAGAGCGAGCAGTATGCGGCGCAGCTTGAATCCACGGACGGGGTGTATGTTGTGCCCGCCTTGGTCGGTCTGGGCACTCCCTATTGGGACAGCGAAGTGCGGGGGGCGGTGTTTGGGCTAACGCACGGGACGACCAAGGCGCATTTCATCCGGGCGACCCTGGAGTCGCTGGCCTACCAGACCAAGGATGTGCTGACTGCAATGGAGAGCGATGCGGGCATTTCCCTGAAGGCGCTGCGGGTGGACGGCGGGGCTGTGAAGAACAATTTCCTGATGCAGTTCCAGAGCGATCTTTTGAACGTTCCGGTGGACCGTCCGATCGTGAATGAAACGACGGCGCTGGGCGCGGCCTATTTGGCGGGGCTGGCGATCGGCTTTTGGCAGGATCAATCCGACATTATGAAGCAGTGGAGAAAGGACCGCACCTTCACCCCGTCGATGACGGAATCGGTGCGCAGCGATCTGTATCTCGGCTGGAAGAAGGCTGTAAAGGCATGTATGACTTTCAAATAATCAACAGAGGCGTGCCTGATGAACAGAAGCCGCAAGCTCTGGCATGTCATCGATAATGCCGATGATCTGGACCTGATTACGGCTGCCTTCCGCTGGCGCCAAGGCTTATGAACACTTCATTTCCATTTAATGCGGCTCGGAGAGTCCGACAACAACGGAGGGGAAGCCCACATGACCACAGCATTTTCCAGTCTTCAGCGGGAAGCATGGTTGGAAGAAATGGATAGTCAACGGTTCGATTTGCTTGTCATCGGCGGGGGCATTACGGGAGCGGGCATCGCGCTGGATGCAGCCGCCCGCGGGATGCGAACTGCACTTGTGGAGATGCAGGATTTTGCAGCGGGGACATCGAGCCGCTCGACGAAGCTTGTCCATGGGGGGCTGCGTTATCTGAAGCAGCTTGAGGTGAAGATGGTGGCCGAGGTCGGGAAGGAGCGGGCGGTCGTATATGAGAACGGCCCTCATGTGACAACGCCCGAATGGATGCTGCTGCCTTTTCACACAGGTGGCACGTTCGGCAAGCTTAGCACCTCGCTGGGCCTGCGGCTGTATGACTTCTTGGCGGGCGTGAAGCGAAGCGAACGGCGCAGGATGCTGAATGTCCGGGAGACAATCGGGCGGGAGCCGCTTGTGAAGCAGGAAGGGCTGAAGGGCAGCGGGGTGTATGTGGAATACCGGACCGACGATGCCCGATTGACGATTGAAGTCATGAAGGAAGCGGTGCGGCAGGGAGCGGCCGCAGTGAACTATGCCCGGGCGGAGTCGCTTATTTATGAGGGCGGAGTGGCTGCCGGCGTCCGGGTAACCGATCGGATTAACGGCGGAACCATCACCCTGTATGCGGATAAAATCGTCAATGCGGCCGGCCCGTGGGTGGATACGCTGCGGGAGCTGGACCGCTCCAGGCACACCAAGTTTCTGCAATTGACCAAAGGCGTTCACGTGGTGATTGATCAACAGCGGTTCCCTCTGCGGCAGGCCGTTTATTTCGATACCCCGGATGGACGAATGGTATTCGCCATTCCCCGGGACGGCAAAACCTATGTCGGCACGACAGATACCGTTTACCGCGGGGAGATAACGAACCCGCGAATGACCTTGGCTGACCGCCAGTATATACTCGATGCGATTCATTATATGTTCCCGGCCTTGGATATGAAGGCGGACGATATTGAATCGAGCTGGACCGGCCTTCGCCCGTTAATTTACGAGGAAGGGAAAAAAGCCTCGGAAATTTCCCGTAAGGATGAAATTTGGCAGTCCCCGTCGGGCCTGATTACGATCGCCGGAGGGAAGCTGACCGGATACCGCAAAATGGCGGAAATGGTCGTTGACCTGGTCGCCAGGCTGCTTCAGCAGGAGCGCGGCAAAACGTTTGCTTCCTGCACCACCAGGAACAGGCCGATTTCGGGGGGCGATGTGGGCGGGCCTGAGCAATTTCCGCATTTCATTCGCAAGAAGGCGGAGGAAGCGCTGAAATACGGCTTTACCCCGGAGCAGGCGGAACGGCTGGTCCGCAGATACGGCTCCAATGCGGACCGTGTCTACAGCTTCGCTGCCGGGGGCAGGGAGACGGCGGCCGAATCGGGGCTCCCCTTGGACGCGCTGTGTATGCTGCTTTACGCCATGGACGAGGAAATGACGGTTACGCCCGCCGATTTCTTCATTCGGCGCACCGGGGCGCTGTTTTTCGACATTGGCTGGGTGCATGCGCACAAGCAGGCGGTCATTGAGCTGATGGCGCAGCGGCTCGGATGGAGCGGGGAGCACAAGCAAGCCTATACGGCAGAGCTTGAGCGGCACCTGCACGATGCGGTGGTTCCGCTAGAGAGGGAGGCGGAAGCCTCCGCAGCCCGGTCCGGCTGATGCTTTACACAGAGTGAGCCGGACATAGGGTGGACATCGTCATATGAGGCCATACCGTGCGCCGGGGGCTGCGCGCAGGACGAAGCGCGCAGCGATTGCAAACGGCAATCTCGCGGATGCCGGGCTGCTGTCACCGGATCGGCAACCTGGTTACGTGTACCGGTTCAAGACAGACTGCAGGATGTATCGCAGTCTGTCTTTCTTATTTCTGCAGGATCGTCTGCTTACAGCGGCAGCCCCTGGCCAGGAAATGAAGCTCATCGGGCCCAAATGATGGTATACTTGGAAGTATCACAACATAAGTGGAGGGATCGGGATGAACCTGCCTTTGCGGACAGGACGACGGATACGATGGAGGCGGCGGTGGCTGCCGGCGGTGGCGCTGCTGGTTTTGTGGCTGGCTCCGCTTATGACGGCCGCCAATGGCGGTCCGCTGTATTACCCGGCTGACGGAGCCGGCGCGCTGCAATTCGACACGGACTCCCCGGTTCGTCTAATCCGGGAGCATGTAACGTTCACCATGCCTGATCATTCGCAAGCCTCCCGGCACGATGCTCAGGTAGAGGTGCGCTATACGCTGCAGCATACCGGCCGGGAGCCGGAGACGGCGGAGGTCATGTTCGTCACCCCATCCTCCCGGGAGCTGCGTGTTCAGTCCGGATCGGATTCGATTCCGGCTGCGATCGTGTCCGATTTGCAGCTTGCGAACTGGGAGCCGCAGGTCAAGCGGACGGTAACGGAGCCGGTGAGCGGAACAGAGCAGCTGTTCCTCGGTGATGGCTGGCAGGATGGCCGATTGGTTGGCGCGAAGTTTACGCTTCGGTTCGAGCCGGAGGAGATGAAGCAAATTACGATTCAGTATGAGGATGCCGGCGGAATGTATGACAGGCGTGTCATTAATCCGGTATTTTCCCATCTGTATTATATGACCCCGGCGCAGTACTGGAAGGGCGAGCCGCAGGTGCAGCTGGAGGTCCGGCTTCCGCAGCCCGGCTATGCGCTCAGCTCGAATCTGCCGCTGACTCCGTCGGGAGCGGGAAGCTATGCGGCACAGCTGGATCGCCTGCCCGAGACAGAGTGGTATTTCTCTTATGCGGATACGAAGCGCTTGTTCGTTCCCATCAACCTGCAGACCGTTCACAATAGCGCTGTGCTTGGCGTGGCGTTCGTGCTGCTGGCGCTGCTGGCCGGCTTGACGTTGTATTTTCGGCGCGAATGGATTTTTGCGGCGGGAATCGTGGGTGTGTTTGCTTTTGTAGCGTATTTTATTACCAACATAGGAGGGTATCCCTTTCGCGGTATCTTTGTTGGATTCGTTGATACAGCGGTAGCGGCAGTGCTGCTTGCCGGTTACCTCATCATTCGAAAAAGAGTAAGGAGGTAATCACGGCTGCAAGCCGGTAGCGGGTGGCGCACCTGAAAGGGCGGCACGGAGCATTCAGACTGGGTTGATTATCAAAAACTAGGGAATTATTCCTAGACCCATGACATTTGTCATCCCCTCGACTTGACGTTTATGACTTCAGCGCATGGACGAATTTTTCTATACTTAGTGTAGAATATGCGTCTGGTGTTTCAACACGCTCACGGCGCGTCGTATCGAGGAGGAAGCTCGCTTGCATCAATCCAACATTGCTCAACTAAAAAAGACGGTCGCCCCGTATGAGGTAACGGATACTAAATCAAGCATCCGCCAGCTTTTGAATACAGTGATACCGCTGCTTCTGCTCTGGTATGGGACTTATCTCAGCCTGAACGTTTCGTACTGGCTTACAATTCTGCTGGCGATTGTGACCGGCGGCTTTGTCGTCCGGACGTTTATCATTTTTCATGATTGCTGCCACCAGTCGTTTTTTAAAAGCCGTGCGGCCAACGATATTGTTGGCACGATTCTCGGCGTAGTGACGCTTTGCCCGTATGAGCAGTGGAAAAACAGTCACGCCATTCATCACGCTACGAGCAGCAATCTCGACAAGCGCGGGGTCGGCGACATTTGGATTATGACGGTTGACGAGTATGTTTCGGCCCCGTTATGGCGGCGGATTGCTTATCGGCTGTACCGGAATCCGCTGATTATGTTCGGACTGGGCCCGATATTTGTATTCGGGATTCAATACCGCTTCAACCGCAAGGGCGCCCGGCGCAAGGAGCGTCTTGCCAACTATTTGACCAATGTGCTGCTCGTCGGCCTCTATGCCTTGTTAATTTGGGCGATGGGCTGGGAAGCCTTCGTTCTGGTGCAGGGTCCGATTGTTTTTGTTTCCGGTCTGCTTGGGATTTGGCTGTTTTATGTGCAGCATCAGTTTGAGGAATCGTACTTCGAGAATGAAGAAGAGTGGAGCTATGTGAAGGCTGCGGTTGAGGGCAGCTCGTATTACAAGCTGCCGCGGGTGCTGCAATGGATTACCGGGAACATCGGGTTCCATCATGTTCATCACTTAAGCCCGCGGGTACCGAACTATAATCTGGAGAAGGCCCATGACGCTACGCCGCCGCTGCAGAAGGCGACCACCATTACACTTCGGACGAGTCTGGAGTCGTTGCGTTTTCACCTGTGGGATGAGCACAATAAACGGTTCGTCAGCTTCAAGGGCATCAAGCGCGTGAGCGGCAAAGAGGCCGCCGCCGCTGCGGACAGCGGCAGTAAACGGCTTCCAGCTTGGCAAGGAAAGTAACGCGGATCTTCTCTTTGTGGTACGATAGAAGGAGCTTTACGGACGAAGAACAAAGGATGAACGGCCATGCAGAAGTGGTATCAGATTTTTCACAAAAACACCGGTCTCAGCCCTTATATATGGGTGGTCTTCTACATCCTTCCCTTTTATTTCATTTTCCGGTCCTCCTCTACCTTCGAGGTGGTTATCGGGATCGTAATGATTGTTGTTTTTTTCATATGCTATGCGATGTCTTTCCTTTCCAAAGGCTGGCTGATGTACTTCTGGACAGGAGTTCAGGTCGTTATTTCCATTACGATGACCCTGCTGTTCGGCTATGTGTACTTTGCGCTGTTCCTGGCGTTTTTTATCGGGAATATTCAGCATAAGGTCGGGTTCATCACCTTGTACTCCATTCATCTGATTACGACGCTGGTGACGGTCAATTTGGTCTTCGTGAAGCAAAATCCGGTGTTTATGAGCCAGCTGCCCTTCGTGCTCGTCAGTACAATCGCGGTGATTTTGCTGCCTGTGACCACTCATGACCGGATCAAACGGGACCGGCTGGAGGAACAGCTGGAGGATGCCAATAAGCGGATTTCGGAGCTGGTGAAGCTGGAGGAGCGGCAGCGGATTGCCCGGGATTTGCATGACACGCTGGGCCAGAAGCTGTCACTTATCGGCCTCAAAAGCGATTTGGCCGGAAAGCTGATCAGCAAAAACCCGGCACAGGCTCAGCTTGAAATGAATGAGGTCCGTCAGACGGCCCGGATTGCCTTAAAGGAAGTCCGGGATATGGTTACCGAGATGCGCGGGACGAAGCTGGAGGATGAAATATTCCGGGTTGAGCAAATTTGCAAGGCGGCGGAAATCCAGTTCATTCTGGATGGGGACCCCAAGCTGGTGGACACCTCGCTGATGGCGGAAAACGTGCTCAGCATGTGTCTGAAGGAAGCGGTAACGAATGTGGTCAAGCACAGCAGCGCTTCGACCTGCCGGATCAGCATCGAGCCTTCGCGGACGGAGCTCGTCGTGCGGGTGAAGGATGACGGCAACGGCATGCTGAATGAGACGGCCAGCTTGCGGGGCAACGGCCTGCGCGGGATGAAGGAACGGCTTGAATTTGTGAACGGGAGCATGGAGATTGCTTCTAATCAGGGAACGATGATCGTGATTAAAGTGCCGAACGTGTTCAAACCACCGGAAAAGGAGGCGGGAATATGATTCGAATCGTGATTGCCGAGGACCAGCGGATGCTGCTGGGCGCGCTTGCTTCCCTGCTGGATCTGGAAGAAGACATGAAGGTCGTCGGAAAAGCGGGTAACGGCGAGGATGCGGTGAAGCTGGTCCAGCTCCATCAGCCGGATATTTGTATTATGGATATCGAGATGCCGGGGAAGAGCGGGCTTGAGGCGGCGGAGGAATTAAAGGGGACGGGCTGCAAGGTCATGATTTTGACCACGTTTGCACGTTCCGGCTACTTCGGTCGCGCGCTGCGTGCCGGCGCCCACGGATACTTGCTTAAGGATAGCCCCAGCGAGGAGCTGGCGAGCTCTATCCGCAGTATCATGGCGGGCAGGCGCGTCTACGCCCCAGAGCTTGTCGATGAGGCATACGGCCAGGAGAATCCGCTGACGGAGCGGGAGAAGGCCGTTCTGAACCTGATCGCGGACGGGAAAAACACGAAGGAGATTGCCAGCGAGCTTTATATTACGACGGGGACCGTCCGCAATTATATCTCGGCGATCCTGGATAAGCTGAACGTGAGCAACCGGATTGAAGCAATTACGCAGTTTAAGGAGAAGGGCTGGTTCAAATGAACCGTCCGGTAAAGACGGCGCCGTCTTCCCTGCGCCCTGTGGCGCTGCTGGATTCGGCGGACGGCCTGAAGGATGGGACTCCCAAGAAGCTCCTTTGCAGCAGCAGCTATGTCAAGCAGTTAACCCTCAAGACCGTGATTATCCGGTCCTGGGGGTTGTTTTTATGGATTCTTTTTTTCGGCCTGTTCTGGTGTTTCTGGTATCATAACGAGTAGAGGATTGGCACCATTTATATTGAATCAAAGAAAGGATTCGTGAACATGAGCGCTCCTTTGACAGAACGGTTCATCAGGCTGGTGTGCGGGCAGGCTTCCTTTGAGCAGGGAGAAAGCGACTATCGTGCCGGAAAGGTGCGGCTGGCTGATTATGATCCGGATCGGCCGGTGTATGAGGCTTCAGTAACGGGGAGCGGGATGTACCGCGTTCATGCCGAGCTGGATCGGAACGGGGATGTGCGTGCGGAATGCACCTGCCCTGCCTTTGATGCTTAATCCGGGATACTGCAAGCATATTGCTGCGGTTCTGCTGCAAATGTTGGAGCTTCAGCGCGAGGGAAGCGTGCCGGTTCGCGTATTTCCGTCCTTGCTTCACCGGGAAGACGGGAGCAGCGAGAGGGAGGGAGTCCTTACCCCCCGCTTCACAGCTTCACCCGAAGGAGCGGCGGGAGCCCGGAGGAGAGAAGCGCGGCTGACGGCCAGCCTGCATCGACGAGGTCATTCAGCCGGGACAGGAAGCCCTGTCTGTCTTAACCGAGCAGGATATCCGGGACATTCTGATGATTAGTGAACGGGGCACCGGACAGACGGCCGGGCTGCAGCGTGAATCCGGGGTGGAGCTGGCGTAGGGCGTTCTAATGGCAATCAATATGCGGCCAAGGCGGGTGGGTCCCTGCCTTGGCCGCTTGCTGCAAACGAATCGAAGGCGAGAGGAGGCCGGGACGGCTCCAGCTCAGGAAAAAGGCCCTTCACAACTCCAGGCTGATCCTGTCAGCGGGAGAGAAGGGCCAATTGCTTGCACATACGGTTATGAAATGTTACCGGTTGTCGATTTTTTCCGGGTATAAATCATGATTCATCAGCCGGTGCTCGGCCATCGCCTCGTACTTGGTGCCCGGACGGCCCCAGTTGCAATACGGGTCGATGGAAATGCCGCCCCGCGGCGTGAATTTGCCCCAAATCTCAATGTACCATGGATTCATAAGAGCAATCAGATCGTTCATGATAATGTTGACGCAGTCCTCGTGGAAATCGCCATGGTTCCGGAAGCTGAATAAATACAGCTTTAAGGATTTGCTTTCGACCATTTTCCGGTCGGGAATGTAGGAAATATAGATGGTGGCAAAATCCGGCTGTCCCGTCATGGGGCACAGGCTGGTAAACTCCGGACAGTTGAACTTGACGAAATAAGCGCGGTCCGGGTGCTTGTTGTCGAAGGACTCCAGCAGCTTCGGATCATAGTCAAAAATATATTGGGTCCCCTGATTTCCCAGAAGGGTAATATCCTTCAATTCCTCATTGGTTCTTCCTGCGGACATCGAATCTCCTCCTTTATGTGACGTCGTCCGTTTTTTCCTTCGTACTATACCACAGCTTGTCTGGAATTGCACGAAAAAACCATGTCCCGCGGAAGACCGCGATGGTCTTGTCCTGAGGTATGGCCTGCTCGCATGATTTGTACACAAGAAGGATAAAATATCCTTTGATTAGATGGATAAGCAGCGGATGAAGGGCATCCTTCGCCTGCGGGCAGGAGCGGGGATTGACAAATGAGCAGCGGGAAAATAAATATGCTTCAGGTCAGTATGATCCTGATGCTGATGAACGGCTTGACAGACCATGTTATTGTAAATCCGATGCTGCTGGATGCTTCGGGCAGGGATTCGTGGATTACGGTCCTGACGACAGGGATTTGGGCGCTGCCCTGGTGTGCTCTGCTTGTTTTTATTATGAAGAAATCCGGGCAGCATAAGCTGCAGCCCTGGCTGGCCCGGCAGACGCACCCGGTGATTGCCTGGCTGCTTGTAGCGCCGCTATGCATCCAGCTGTATTTCATTGGCGCGATGACGGTGGTGCATACGTCGATTTGGACGGTGACGAACTATTTGCCGGCAACACCACGGTATGCCCTGGTGCTGGCTTTGGTGCTCGTCTGCGGTTATGCCGCCAAGCTTGGCATCCAGGCCATCGCAATCAGTTCAGGCATTCTGCTGCCTACTGTAGCGGTGCTGGGGTATTTTGTAGCCATCACGAACACGCAGAACAAGGATTACCAGCTGCTCAAGCCTTTTCTGGAGCACGGCCTTCAGCCTGTGCTTCATGGCATGATCTATACCGGCGGCGGGCTGATGGAGCTGATCGTGATTTTGCTGCTGCAGCACCACATACGCAAGAAGGTGAAGGTCTGGCAGCTGCTGCTGCTTGCCTTGATCCTCATCTATATTACCCTTGGCCCGATTATCGGCGCGATTACAGAGTTCGGGCCCCAGGAAGCGGCCAAGCAGATGGTGTCTCCCTACGAGCAGTGGCGCCTGGTCAAGCTGGGGGATTACATCGAGCATGTCGACTTCCTTACTGTATATCAATGGCTGGCGGGGGCAAGCGTCCGGGTGAGTCTGGCGCAGTTTCTTCTTGCCGATGTGTTACCTTTACGCGGCGAGTGGCGTCATCGCCTTATTCTCGGCATCACGGTCAGCTATTTCATTATTTCAATGGTGTCGGTGAACCAGGATGATTTCTATAGATGGATGTATCGCATCTATTTTCCGTATTCCCTGGCGCTGATCCTTTTGCTTACGTTCGTTTTCCTCTTCATTTCGCTATTTGCCAAGTCTGCAAAGGGGGAGGCCGCATGAACGGACCAACACGGGAGCGGGGGAATCTCTGGACGGAGCATTCGCTTCGGGAGGCATTCCGGGCGGCGGGTGATGTAGAAACGCAGGTATACCGGATCGATGAGGAGGCCGACTCCGAGGTGATGTTTATTTATGCGGCAGGCTTATGCACATCCGGGCAAATTGCCAACACCGTGCTGCCGCAGCTGCAGCGCATGTATGAACGGAAAGGGTTCGACGATCATTTGCTGACCCGGGGGCTTGTCGGCTCGCTGCCTTTCACCCCGGTGGAACCGGGGGCTGCCGTTCAGCAGCTGGCGGATATCGTGTTTCTGGGCCATCTGCTCGTGTTCTTCCCGGCCTCGGGGGCTCTGTTTTCTATGAACTTGTCCAACCGTCCGGAGCGGAGCCCCGAGGAATCGTCGACGGAAATTTCGATTAAAGGCCCCAAAGACGGCTTTGTGGAGGATATAACAACGAACGTGGCGCTTATCCGCAAACGAATCCGCAGCAGCACCCTCAGCTGTGAGACGATGGTTATCGGCCGGAGAACCCGGACGCAGGTGGCGGTCTTGTACTTCCAGGACATCATTCAGCCGAAGCTGGTGGAGGAGGTCCGCGCGCGGTTGAATCAGCTGGATATCGACGGGCTGAACAGCTCGGCGCAGCTGGAGGGGCTGCTCGGGGATACGAAGTACTCCATGTTTCCGCTGCTGGACTTCACCGGCAGACCGGATTATGCGGTAACAAGCCTGCTGGCGGGACGGTTCGTCATCGTTGTGGATGGCAACCCGTTTGTGCTTATCGGCCCGGCGACCTTTCCGCTTGTTTTGAAATCGCCGGAGGATATCCATTTCAGCTTTCAATATGTTTCCTTCGCACGGCTTATTCGGCTAATCAGCTTCGCGCTGACCTTGTTCCTTCCGGGGTTCTGGGTGGCGCTGTCCGCCTACCATCAGGATCAGTTCCCGTTTCGGCTGATGGCTACCATTGCGATGTCCCGGCAGGGGCTGCCGTTCTCGGCGCAGATGGAGATGTTCATTTTGCTGCTGCTGCTGGAGATTTTCCGTGAGGCCGGGGTCCGGCTGCCAAGCTCTATCGGTCAAACGCTCACCGTTATTGGCGGCTTGGTCATCGGCGACGCAGCCATTCGGGCCGGTCTCGTGTCGCCCTCCGTTGTCGTCGTTGGCGCCGTTACGGCGGTAACCTCTGTTACACTGGTGAACCAGACCATGGCTACTATGGTCAGTATTATTCGGCTCGGCCTGTACCTTGTGGCTTGCTTTCTGGGAATGTACGGTCTCATATTGGGCTTGATCGCGTTATTGTTTTATATGTCCAAGCTGAAGTCGTTCGGCGTGCCTTATCTGTCTCCGCTGTCTCCGCCGATTTTCAAGGATATGCTGCAGGCGCTTATGCGGCTGCCATGGCGCAAGATGCAGAACAGGCCGGAGATTCTCCATCCGATCGACCCCGACCATCAAAAGGATGATTTGTCATGACACGGCTATGGCGAAAAGGGAGGGCGCTGTGTGCGGCGCTGCTGCTGATTGTCCTGCTCGGCGGCTGCTGGAATTCCAAGGATATTCAAAATCTTGCCTATGTGACGGCCATCGGATTCGATTATGCGGACGGCAAATTCATTAGCTATGTGCAGGTGCTGAACTTCACTAATGTGGCCAAGACAGAAGCTGCATCCCTCGGGAAGAGTATCCCGATATGGATCGGCCGGGGCGAAGGCACGACCGTTTCGGAATCGTTTAATGACATTTACGCCACTTCGCAAATCCGGGTATTTTGGGGGCATGTGAAGGCGATTGTGCTGACTGAGAACATGATGAGGCAGCCGGATAAAATGAAGGAAGCCTACGATATGGTGAACCGGTACCGGGAAATCCGGTATAACGTTTTGCTGTACGGCACCAAGGAGCCGCTGCGGGATCTATTTACCCGGAAGTCGATTCTGAATTTGTCTCCGCTGGATACACTCATGTATACCCCAGGGCAAATCTATACCCAGCGGTCGTTTATTCTTCCTGTATACGGGTACAAGGTGATCGCCATGTTCAATGAGCCCAGTGAGCCGGTCATGATTCCTTCGCTTTCCAGCGATATGAAAGGATGGAGCATGGACAAAGAACCGCGGCCGATGATCCGGATAGACGGCGCCTATTTCATCAAGGAGGACCAACTGGCCGGCTGGCTGGGTGAACAAGACCTGCAGGGTTATCGCTGGCTGCAAAAGCGACTCATGCGCACTCCCATCACAGTGCCGGATAAACAGCACCCCGCTGCCGTGCTCGTGATGGTGAAGCCTCAGACCAGGATACGTCCGCTGCTGGAGGACGGAAACGTTTTTTTCACCATTGAGGTCAAAATCAAAGCCTATGTCGACGAGTTGATTCAGGATACGTCAGAGAAGAGTCTGGAGGAGCAGGCGGCGGAAGTAATCAGGCGGGAAATTCAGGACACGTATCGAAAAGGGCTCGCTATCCAGACCGATGTGCTGCAGCTGGATGAGGTCTTTTACAGGGACAATCCGGGCATGTGGAAAAGGCTGCATGAAGGGCAGCCGTTTCTGCTGAAGGAGGATTCGATCCGCAGCATCGAGGTTCAGGTCGATCTGCTGCATACCGGCAAATACAAAGGCCGTATCAATTAAGCTGTGCTGAGCCGACAGCCATAAGACATGGCAGCGCGATTCGCTGGAGGCAGCACGCAGGACGCAAAGCGCTAAAGGCTAAGCGCAAAACGCAAAGCACAAAAACACAGCACAAACCGCACAGCGCTAAAGGCTAAAAGGCTAAGCGCAAAACGCAAAGCACAAAAACACACCACAAACCGCACAGCGCTAAAGGCTAAAAGGCTAAGCGCAAAACGCAAAGCACAAAAACACACCACAAACCGCACAGCGCTAAAGGCTAAAAGGCTAAGCGCAAAACGCAAAGCACAAAAACACACCACAAACCGCACAGCGCTAAAGGCTAAGCGCAAAACGCAAAGCACAAAAACACAGCACAAACCGCACAGCGCTAAAGGCTAAGCGCAAAACGCAAAGCACAAAAACACACCACAAACCGCACAGCGCAAGCACAAAACAAGAGCCTTCGTCCTCCGGAGTTGGGGGACAAAGGCTCCTTGCGCTTATTCCAGATTGGCGTGCTTATCAAACATTGCCGAGGAGTCCAGCTCTTGCGTATGCATCAGCCGCAGGATTACTGCGTCCAGCAGCAGGAGCATGCTTTGCTCAAACAATGAGCCCATCGGCTGAATCGTGGTGGAGCCGTTATCGGCTTTCTCCTTCGGTGATGCGGGGACATGGATGACGATATCAGCCAGCTGCCCCAGCGTCGAGGCCTCGGAGATTGTTACGAGCGCGATGACGGCTCCGAGCCGTTTGGCCTTCTCGGCCATGGCGATCAGGCTTCTCGTTTCTCCCGATCCTGAACCGATCAGGAAGACATCGTTTGCCCGCAATCCCGGCGTGACGGTTTCTCCCACTACATACGCATGTAAGCCCAGATGCATCAGCCGCATGGCAAAGGCTTTCATCATCAGCCCGGACCGTCCGGCTCCGGCGACAAAAATCCGATCTGCCTGAACGAGGCGTTTTGCCAGCTGCTCCGCCGCTTCGCCGGAGACGGCTTCGATGGTTCGCTGAAGCTCCGCCAGAATGGCTGTGGCGTATTCATTGATTTGCATCGCGATTAGCCCTGTTTAACCAGCTTCTGAATTTCGGACGCAACAGCTTTTTTGTCTGCTTGTCCGGTAATGCCGCCGCCCACAATGACCAGATCCGGCTTCGCTTGAATGACTTCCTGCAGAGTCGCCAGCTTGATGCCGCCAGCAATAGCGGTTTTGGCCTGTTTTACCACGCGTTTAATGGCATTCAGATCCGCGAAGGAGTTTTTGCCTTCCGCTTGATGGTCGTAGCCGGAGTGCACGCAGATGTAGTCCACGCCGAGCGCGTCAATTTCTTTGGCGCGGCCTTCGATGTCCTTCACATTGATCATATCGACCATAATTTTGTTGTTATGCTTTTTTGCTTCTTCTACCGCGCCGCGGATGGTCGAATCGTCGGCTACGCCAAGAATGGTGATAATGTCCGCGCCGGCTTCGGATGCTTTCATCACCTCGTAGCCGCCGGCATCCATTACTTTCAGGTCAGCCAGAACCTTCAGGTTCGGGAACGCGTCCTTGATTGCTTTTACGGCGTGCAGCCCTTCGTTAATAACAACAGGTGTGCCGATTTCTACGATATCAATATAGGGTTCAACTTCCTTCACCAGCTCGATGGCTTCCGGGATATTCACCAAATCCAATGCCAATTGCAGTTCCATATGTTCACATTCTCCTTTATCGTTCATTTCGTTATGCATGTGCTAACAAGCTTTATTGTAGTAGCAGACTATCCAAAGCGGAAGTACGCACTTCAAAGTGGTGTAGTTACTTCCAGGATACTATTGGAGGTAAACAGCCGTGATGTTTGCTATAATAGACAGCATCTGCAGCTTAACGGAAAAGGAAGGAGGATACCGATGGCAACGGAATTGAAGGAACGGATTAACCTGAAGGAAATTAATTGCGAGAAGGAGCTGACCCTGGCTGTCATTGGCGGCAAGTGGAAGCTGATCATCCTTTGGCATTTGGGTCTGGAGGGGACGAAGCGGTTCAGTGAGCTGAAGAAGCTGATCCCGTCCATTACGCAAAAAATGCTGACCAACCAGCTCCGCGAGCTGGAGGAGGACCAGCTGGTGTACCGCAAGGTATATGCAGAGGTTCCGCCGCGGGTCGAGTATAGCCTGACAGCCTACGGCGAGAGCCTGATGCCGGTTCTGCAGCTGATGTACAACTGGGGCAAGGAATACGGGGAAAAGGTTGTTTGGAAGTAAGCCGCCGATCCGGTTGGAGCTTGCGATAAAATGCGATAAAATCGGCGTCTCTTTGAACAGGACGGGCAGGGTCCCGGGTGTTCGGGGAGACGTTTTTTTGCGTGGAGAAGGGCTTGAAAGGGAGGGGTCCGAGGCGAACAACCGTTACAATCCGGCGGCTGTAAAGAACAATGCTATTCCAGCCGTTCCGTTTTTCCGATAATAACTCCGTTGACATCGGTTGACATCCTTTTGAAGGAGGAATTGTGTTATGCGTGTAAAGCTGTTGATGCTGGGCATGTGCCTGATGCTAATTGCGGCCGGGCTGGCAGGCTGCGGGGATCATCATGATCAGGATGAGCAATTTGCGTTCAATGGAATTCATTTTTGGGTGCCCAAAGCATTGGGGACGGAAGTGGTACAGCAGGGTGATACGAGTATTCAGTACATCTTTAAAAACGGGACGTATCCGTTTAAACAAGGGGAGCCTTTTCTGTTTTTTATTTATTCCTATCCCCAAAAAATGGATGAGTACCGCAGCAAGCTGTATGACGAAGAGAAGAGCATGTTCCGCGGGGTGTTCGATTTAACCGAGAAGAAAAAAATAAACAGCCGCATGACCTGGATGAAGTTTCAAATCAAAGACAGCAGCAAGTGGAAGGACAATCCGATGCTGCTGCAGGGCGTTGTCCATATGGTTCAAGTGGAGACGAAGAGCGGAACCGTGGAATTTGTGTTTGAGCTTTCTATGGAATACTATGAGGCTCATTCGAAAGTGATTGACGGGATCATAAACAGGATTACGATTGATTAGTCTAAGGCCAGGGTGCAGCCGTGGATCGGTCTGTCATCCGTTTTGCTGCAGCAGGACTACGCGGCATTGCCTGGTTTGTTTCTTCATTCCGGTCGAAAAAAGCGCAGGACAAAAAGGCCGGCTTTTCCAACGCGCGCGAATCCCAGGCGCACGTTGCGGCACTGCGTGGCGGTCGGTCGAACCCCACCGTATAAACTGCATGGAAGCAGCAGAACGGGAGTGTGCCGGCCTAGGCGAATTCTCCGCCTGTACTCAGCCGTGCCGGAGGAAGCCGGGCAGGCTGCAAGGCGATTCAACAGCCGCTCCACTTTCACTCAAGCTGCTATTCACGCCAGCTATCCATCCTCCTGCTATACCGCTAGCTTCTGATGCCGGGCCTGTCCTCTTCAATCCGCTTAGAGCAAGCCGACCATCTTCAAGCCGTAGGCCAGCCCGTCCTCACTTACATCCTTGGTCACGTAACGGGCCAGCTGCTTGACGGAATCGGGCGCATTACCCATCGCCACGCCGTGGCCGACGAATTGCAGCATTTCCACATCATTGAGATTGTCTCCAAAGGCATATACGTCTTCCCTGGCAAATCCGAGCTTCGCGATATATTGGGCGATGCCTTGCGCCTTGGAGCCGCCGGACGGCAGGACGTCCATGGAATAAGGGTGCCACCGCACAAAATCAAGCTCAGGGAAATCCGCTCTATACCGGACTTCCTCCGCTTCGGTGCAGAAGAGCATCGACTGGTAAATGCTGCGGTCTGCATAATAGCGGGGATCGTGCTCCGGATGGGAAAACTGCAGCGAGCCGATGCTTTCTTCAATATAGGGGTGATGCGCGGCACTGCTTTTCATCGCCTCATGATCCATATAGACAAGCGGGCTGCCGTGTCGCCCTGCATAGTCCGTCAAGGCTTGCAGTAAATCGGTTCGCAGCGGGTTGGTATAAATCACCTTGCCCTGGTGAGAGACATACTGCCCGTTAAAGCTGACAAACGATTCAAGCCCCAGCTCTTCCCGCAGCGGCTTCAGCATAAAGGGCGAGCGGCCCGTAGCAAAAGCAACCTCGTGTCCCGCCTGCTTCAGCTGCTGTACCGCCTCCTTCGCGGACGCCGGCAGCTGTTTGTGATGATCCAGCAGCGTCCCGTCGATATCCAGAAAAATCATGCTTCGTGATTTGGTCATGTGCTCACACTCCGGTATCTGTTGTCTTTTGGTACAGCTTGTTTCAGTATAGTCACAATTAGACGGTTGTTCAATCCCCGCAGCGCCCATCGCCACAGCCGTGACCTGTCGTATGACCGGGGTACATAGCAGATCGCGCGGCCTATGCACGTGCTGTAAAAATCGCGTGTAATGCCGCTCGCAGACTCAGGCTGAAAGCAGCAGAACAAGCCCCCTGACTGAGCAGTGGGCCTGTTCCATTGGATTTGGATTGGATTGTAGGAGGATAGATATTTTTAATTTACGGACTCGGATATCCGTTCTTATTCGATAGACAAGTAAGCGCCGCTGTAGCAAGCATAGCCCCACCCGCAGTCCAGCTCAAGCTTGAAGCCTGCATTGGCATCGGAAGCCGGCAGGTAATATTCCTTCGTGTACATTTCACCGGTGTCATTCATATAGTCATAAAAGCTGAATTCGCCGGAATCGATGACATTGCTGTTATTGTCAAAAAGAGTCCAGTAGGTCGTGTTGTAATAGCCGTAAATGTTTTTGTAATCATCGGCGTACAGGTTAAGCAGCAGATGATGGCCGGAATAAAGCGGAGAATAAGCATAAGACTGGCTTCCGCCCAAATGAAGCTCATAGTTGCTCCAGCTGGCGGAGACAGGCATAGCGGCAAGCATCAGGCACAGGACGGCAGCGGCCAGTGCGGCAGTCCATTTTTTCATTCTCATCAGGAATCATCCTTTCGTAGGAGTCATTTTAGTTTGGGCGTCTAGCCCGGGAAGCAGCAGTTGTGTGTGGTTGTTCCTCCTTTCTATTTCCGTTATCAATGTAGAAGCATCACCAGTGAATTCACCCTCATAATACCACGTCATCCATAAGATGGATATAGGGGGATAGCACCTATTGAGAATGATTCCTGCTCATAATGGTTACAACCGGGGTCTGTCGCTTTCTGGCGTTATCTCTACAATTCTACAATAGGAATGGACGATTTTCCGACATGGATGATTTTGATCGGTCTGAATCTGCTCGGCAGTGTACCGGCAGGAAAATCAGATTAACCGTTGACGGGAGCAGCTGATGTAACTTCAGCTTTTATTATGGTCATGGCTTTTCGAGGGATTATTGATGGTACTTAGGTCAGAACCGGATTCTTTATGGCAGATCCATGACACATTCCGAACGGGAAATTACAAAAAACAAGCTCTCCGTTGTGCATCAAGCCAAAATTATGTGAAATTTGTTTACAATATTCTGATAATTGTATAGTTTACTGAATAAGATTTTTTCCAGAGGGGTGAGCGTCAGATGGGGATCGGAATTGATGCGGAGGTGCTGCGCAGACTGCCCAAGGTGGATCTGCATATTCATTTTGATGGGAGCGTCAAGCCTCAAACGCTGCTGGCGCTTGCCGAGGAGCAGGGGCTGAAGCTGCCTGCGGGCGATGCAGACAGCCTGCTGCCTTATATGCAGGTGGAGGGCGATTGCCCGAGTCTGGCGGACTACCTGGACAAATTTAATCTCGTGCTTCCTTGCCTGCAAACGGCCGCTGCTATGGAACGAACGGCGTTTGAGGTGGTGGAGCAGGCGGCGCAGCACCACTGCAAATACATCGAGGTGCGGATCGGCCCCCGGCTGCATCAGATGAAAGGGCTGGCTCTGGATGAGGTTATCGGCGCTTTTATCGCCGGATTGCAGCGGGGCGAGACGCAATTTGGCGTGAAAGCCAGGGGGATCGTCATCTGTATGCGGCAGCATTCAGTAAAGGATAATCTGGAGGTCATTGAGGCGGCGGCTCGCTTTCTGGGACAGGGTGTCGTGGCTGCCGATTTGGCGGGACCGGAGGCTGGCTACCCGCCGGAGCTGCATAGGGAGGTATTCGCCTTGGCCCGTTCCCGCGGAATACCGTTCACAATCCATGCGGGCGAGGCGGCGGGGGCCGGCAGCATCAGCGGCGCTGTTACCGGACTGGGCGCCAGCCGGATCGGACACGGGGTGCGCTTGAAGGAGGATAAGCAGCTGTTGGAGCTGGTACGCAAGCGCCGTATTCCTTTGGAGCTGTGTCCCGTCAGCAACATCCAGACGAAGGCTTCGGCAAGCTGGGAGGCGTACCCGGTGCGGGAATATTTCGACCAAGGCCTCCTGCTGACGGTAAATACGGATAATTTGACCGTATCTGGCACGAGCATGACCAAGGAGCTGACGATCCTTGCGGATAAATTTCAGTTTACCCTGCCGGAAATATGCCGGGTTTTGCTGAACGGGGCGGAGGCGGCGTTTTTGGAGGAACAGGAAAAAAGACAGATGCAGAAGGAGCTTGCCCGTGCCTATGCTGCGATCGAAGCCGGGGCTGAATGAGCCGCCGTCAATTTCCTGCAAGCTCGCCGGTGATGCGGGGCTCCAATAATTCAGTCTGACCTCAAGCACGTGATTTGAGCGCCTTGTATTGACCGGCTTGCCTCCGGTTTTTGGACAGTTTGGACCCGAACCCGGCGTCCGCTTTGGAAATAAAGTGCAACATTTCCCGTAAAGCGAACGTCAGGAAGGACGAACACTAAAAAAGCAGAGGTATAGTGAGGAGAGAAATCAATGAAAAAAATGCTGTTTTCCACCGTGTTGTCCCTGTCTTTAATCGTACCGGTTGCCGGCCAGGCTTTGGCGGCAGACGCTTTTACCGATCTGGCGAGCAGCTCGGCCAAAACGCAAATTGAAGCCCTGAAGGAAAAAGGAATTGTGAGCGGCGTGACGGATTCGGAATTCCAGCCGACTGCTGCGCTTACCGCTTCCCAAGGCATCTCCATGATTGTTAAAGGTATGCAGCTGAGCCTGGCCGCAGTTGATTTCAACAAGGCTCCGACCGCAGAGGGCTTCTTCAGCAAAATTAAAAATACCGACTGGTATGCCGAGCCGTTCGTGATTGCCCATGCCAATCTGGCCGACTTCCCGGCGGATATCGATCCGAGCAAGCCGATGACCAAGGAGCAATTCGTAACCTATCTGGTGCAGGCGCTGGAGAAAACAGGCGAGTACGCGTTGATCAAAATTTATATTCCTGTCGCGGACGAGAATGAGCTGACACTTCCGAACGGGCCAATCCAGCGTTCCTTGATTTACAAAATCGCCGCACTGGATGAAAAAGCAAACTTCAACCCGCAGCATATCGTTACCCGCGAGGAAGCGGCTGCGATGCTGTACAATGCGGTCCAATTCGTGGAGGAGCACAAGGAACGCCTCCAGGCGATTCAGGCCGGCGAGAACACCGACGGCGCACCAAGCGACAGTGTACAGAGCGACAGCGTTGTAGAGCTGGAAACCGGGTCAAGCAAGGCTGCTGAGTAATACGGCCCGGTTCCGCGCAGGCGATCATCGGCTATCATTGCCGGAGCACGGGCTCTGGCCGGAGACGGCGATGATCACAGAATCACCCCCAATCCTTAGGGATTGGGGGTGATTCTTTAGCTGAAGGCGCTCCGTGCCGGATAGCATCGCGCTCCGCGCCGGATAGCATCGCGCTCCGCGCCGGATAGCACCGCGCTCCGTGCCGGATAGCATCGCGCTCCGCGCCGGATAGCACCGCGCTCCGTGCCGGATAGCACCGCGCTCCGCG